>NZ_CP031727.1:1200000-1500000 GCF_008806955.1 Cellvibrio sp. KY-YJ-3
CTGTTTCCCGATGGCGCCATGAGTGAGCAGTTGCGCACCCAGGGGTTGATGCAGCGCTTGGGGTGCCAGTTCCATTGGGTTAATCAGGGGTATGCCGGGTTCGAGGATTTTGTCGCCAGTATGAGTGCACGCAAGCGCAAAAATATCCTCAAGGAGCGCCGCCAAGTGCGGGAGCAGGGGTTTGTGTTTGCAGTAAAAACCGGCAGCCAGCTTGGCCCTGCCGATTGGGAAACCTTTTACGCCCTGTATCGCACGACTTATCTCAAACGCAGCGGTCACAGCGGCTATTTGACGGAGGATTTTTTTCGGCAGTTGGGCGCCAGCATGAGCGAGAATCTGGTGCTGATTAGTGCCAGCAAAAGTGATGACCCGCAGCAGCGTACTATCGCCGCCTCACTGTTTGTGCGCGATAGCTCCACGCTTTATGGTCGCTACTGGGGTTGTTTTGAGGAGTATCAATTCCTGCATTTTGAAACCTGTTATTACCAAGGTATTGATTACGCCATTGCCCAGCAATTGCAGCGCTTTGATGGTGGCGCGCAGGGGGAGCATAAAATCGCACGGGGATTTGCGCCGGTGCTGACCTATTCTAACCACTGGATTGCAGAGCCCGTTTTTCGCGCTGCGATAGCGCAGTTTGTGGCGCAGGAGGCCGAAGGGGTTGTGCAGTATGCGGCCGAGGCTAGTGAACTTTTGCCGTTTAAAAGCATTGACCAGAACGACAAAATGGCGCCCTGAGGCGCCATTTTGGGTAGGGACGAGCCCTGTAGCTAGACTTTGAAACTGTCGATTTGTTTTTTCAGTTCGCTGGTTTCGTTGATCAACTGGCTGCCGCTGTGGTTGACCACCTGCGCGTTTTCCACCACGTTTTCAGACAAGCCGTGAATCGCCGTAATGTTTTTACTCACCTCATTAGCGACAGAACTCTGTTGATGGGATGCTGTAGCGATTTGGTGGTTCATGTCGTTAATAGTGCCGATATTGGCGCGAATTTTACCCAGCGCTTCACCCACTTTGGATGCGGTGTCGATGGTTTCGCGCGCCGAGGTGGTGCTGGTGTGCATCGCCTGATGTGCTTCATCGGCGGCGCGTTGCAGCTGCACAATAATGGATTCGATTTCCTCGGTGGACGAGCGGGTTTTCTGGGCGAGTGAGCGCACTTCATCGGCTACCACCGCAAAACCTCGGCCCTGTTCACCCGCGCGCGCAGCCTCAATCGCCGCATTCAATGCAAGCAGGTTGGTCTGTTCAGCGATAGTGCGGATTACTTCCATCACCGAGCCGATATTCACTGAGTTGTTTTTCAATACCTGAATTTTCTGCGCGGTGGATTCGATTTGTCCGGTCAGGCGGTTCACGTTTTCCAGCGATAAATTCACAATGGTATTGCCCTCTTCCGCCAGGATACTGGTGGCGTTGGTACGCTCGGCAGTTTCACCGGCATGGCGTGCAATTTCAGTCGCCGAGGCGGACAGCTCTTCTACCGCGGTGGCGACTAACTCAATCTCACGCAACTGTTGGGAAGTGGAATTAACGGTACTTTCGGTCGCGCGGCTCATGGTATTGACGTTGGCGCGCACCTTGTCATTTACCTGCACCACGTTGCGGATGATGTCGGCAATATGCTCCATCACCCGGTTGAAGTTGTGTGCAAGGGCGGCAATTTCATTCCCGCTATCGGTGGGCAAGCGACGGGTCAGGTCGCCACCACCGTCGGCAATAGTGGAGAGCGAGCGGGTCACTTCATACATGGGTGCCAGCACCATGCTGCGCACCAGGAAGTAAACCGTCAGCAAGCTCACCGCCAGCAGGGCGATAACGGTTAACGAGTTGGTTTGAATTTGATCGGCTAAAGCATCAGTCATGGATTGACTGCTAAAGGTAATGTCGTAGCTGCCAATGGTATTGCCGCCATACACAATAGGAATGGCTTGGCGGACTATTTTCCCTTCGCTGCTATCGTCGTCGGCCGCTTTAGCCAACGCCTTGCCGCGGTGATCCACAACATTGACGGAGGTGATGAGGGAAGTATTCACCAGCGATTTGGCAATCGCCTCGATTTGTTGGAAATCATAAGCAAACACTGCTTCCAGAATGGAGCTGTTGGTGAGCTCCACCATGGCCGCTGTCTCGCTATCGAGTTTGTTTTGCAGGTCGCTGGCGGCAATGCGGTAGTTAACAAAAATTACCAGCAGCGCAATGGCTGTCATTACCAAAAACAAGAAGGTCATTAATTTTGTAAGTAAGGATTTTTGTATCATGGTTCCCCCCGAATTAATTCGGTTTATAGCGCTTATTGTTGTTTGAGCCGTTGTGTAATCACTATTGCGGCTTCTGGCCAGGAATCTTGAGCGGCTGGGTTCCGCTGCCTTGGTCATGATCGCAATGTTGATAAGTGTTGTGAGTATAGACACAGCTAACAGAAGCTGCGCGCACAGGAGGGGAAAAGTAAGAAATGATTTAGGCGCCAACCGGGTTGGCGCCTACTGGGGGAATACAATCGCGTCAGGTTGAGCGGTTGAGCTTAATCTTCACCGTCGCCATCCGGGTCATTGCCTCCTGCCATACCCAACTCTTTGAGTTTACGGGTGAGGGTATTGCGCCCCCAGCCGAGCAGGTTGGCGGCGTCGCGCTTGCGCCCGGCGGTGCTTTTCAGGGCGGTCTCAATCAAGGCGCGCTCAAACGTAGGTACGGCTTCGCTGAGCAGTTGGTGCTGGCCCCGCGCCAGCGCTTGGTCGGCCCAGTGACGCAGAGCCTTTTCCCAATCGTCGGCGGGAGTGGAGACTTCTTTGTTGTCGAGCAGCTCTGGTGGCAAGTCTTCGATATGCACTTCGCGCCCGGACGCCATCACTGTGATCCAGCGACAGGTATTTTCCAGCTGGCGCACGTTGCCTGGCCACTGTAGGGTGCAGAAATACTCTTCGGTTTCCGGCAGCAGCACCTTGGGGTCAACATTTAATTCAGTCGCCGCTTTGTGCAGGAAGAAGCGCGCCAGTTTGGGAATGTCTTCGCGGCGGTTGGCGAGTTTGGGGATATGGATGCGGATAACGTTGAGGCGATGGAACAAGTCTTCGCGGAAACGGTTGTCTGCGACCAGAGTTTCCAGATTCTGGTGGGTGGCAGCGATGATGCGCACATCGACCTTCACCGGCGTATGACCGCCCACGCGATAAAATTCACCGTCAGCCAATACGCGCAATAAGCGGGTTTGGGTTTCGGCGGGCATATCGCCGATTTCATCGAGGAACAGCGAGCCGCCATTGGCCTGTTCAAAACGCCCCTGGCGTTGTGCGGCAGCGCCAGTAAACGCGCCTTTTTCGTGCCCAAATAGTTCGGATTCCATCAAATCTTTAGGAATCGCCGCCATGTTGAGGGCGATAAACGGTGAGTTGCGACGGGGGCTGTGGCGATGCAGGGCACGTGCCACCAGTTCTTTACCGGTACCCGATTGACCGTTGATCAGCACGGTAATGTTGGATTGCGACAAACGGCCAATGGCGCGAAATACTTCTTGCATCGCCGGTGCTTCACCGATGATTTCCGTATTGGTTTCCAGCGCTGTCTCGGTACCGTGATCTGACTTTTGCTCCTGGGCATGGGCGAGGGCGCGCTGGGTCACGGCAACGGCATCATCCACATCAAAAGGTTTGGGCAAGTATTCAAACGCACCGCCTTGGTAAGCAGCGACGGCGCTATCCAGATCCGAGTGGGCGGTCATAATGATGATCGGAATTTGCGGGTGGGTCGCATGCAGGTTGCCGAGCAGGGTCAGGCCGTCGGTGCCGGGCATGCGAATATCGCTGATGATCGCATCGGGTGCATCGCGATTGAGCTGGCTCATGGCGCTATCCACCGACTCAAACAAGCGCGTCTCTATATGCGCTTGCTGCAGGGCCTTTTCCAGAACCCAGCGAATGGAGCGATCGTCATCGATAATCCAGACTTTATTAGACTTCTGCATGGTAGGTTTCCATTGGTAAGTAAAGCGAGAAGCGGGTATTGCCCGGCTCGCTATGGCACTCGATGAGGCCATGGTGCTGATGAATGAGATGTTGCGAAATGGTCAAACCCAAACCCGTGCCCTCGGCGCGGCCGGAAATCATGGGGTAAAAAATGTTTTCGATCATGTGCTCGGGTATGCCCGGGCCATTGTCGATAATGTCGATGCGGCAAATCAGGCCGTGGTGTTTGCGGCCAATGGTGTATTGGCGCTGGATACGGGTGCGCAGTTGGATCACCCCGTTATCCACCTGTGCCTCGGTAAGCGCCTGCATGGCGTTGCGCACTATGTTTAGCAGCGCTTGAATCAGCATCTCCTTATCACCTTGCAGTTCAGGAATACTGGGGTCGTAGTCGCGCACGATTTTGATCGCGTCGTCGCTTTCGGCCTTGATGATATTGGCCACCCGCTCAATCGCCTCGTGGATATTGAGTGATTGCCATTTGGGCAATTGATTGGGCCCGAGCATGCGATCCACCAGATTGCGCAGGCGATCTGCTTCATCAATGATGATGCTGGTGTATTCGGTCAGGCTGCTGTTGGGCAGTTCACGCGCCAGCAGTTGCGCCGCGCCGCGAATGCCACCCAGCGGGTTTTTGATTTCATGAGCCATACCCCGAATCAGGTTGCGGCTGGTCTCGTGGGATGAGGTCAGCATCTCCTCGCGGCTGATGCGCAATAGGCGGTCGATCGGCTGGATTTCAATAATTAACCCATCGTGATTGCCAAAAGGGGTTACGGTGTAATCCACTGTAACCGAGCCACCGCTGAGCAAGCGCCATTCCGCATGGCGTTTGGTGTAATGATTGGCTTGGGTTGCCGCCATTTTAAGTTGGCGGTCAGTTTCATCGGACTCGTAAAAGAAATAGGTGATGGGTTCGCCGGTATTGCTCTCGCAGCTCATAGCCAGCAAGGCTTCGGCGGCGGGGTTCATATGGCAAATCAACAAGTCCACATCCACCAAAATAATGGCGGTACTGAGACTATCCAATATGGGCTTGTAGATATTGTGCGAGTTCACCGGCTTTTGCTCTCCTGAACGCCCTGACAATGGGCAACTAGGCTACTGCAAAAACCAAACCAAGTTAGCAATCGGCATGATCCCGCAAATTTAGCCTGAAAAACTATCCATAATGGTGAATAGCGGGAAAATCATAGCACCAAAATGGTGCGCTTATTTGGGGGTGGGCTTTGGTGGGGCATTCTTTTTGATAACAGGGCGTATTACGTTAACAATCACCGGTGCCGATGTGCCCAATGATTGCCCATTCACGTCGATGGCTTCGACAACCAGGGTGTGGGTGCCGCGCGGCACATCCTTCACGATGATATTGTTCATCGTGGTCTCCTCCAGTAGTTCACCATTCATAAAATACACCAGCAGGTGGCCCTCCCGGAGGGCAGGCTGAAGTACGGTGGCAATGGCCAGATCGCGCTGGCCAACCGGAATAGTGACATCAGAGCGGGGGCTAATAATCTCAATCCGGTAGTCCACCTGCGCCGGGCGCGAGTCTACCGAAATGGCTGGTGATGAGTTGGGGAGTGGCTGGGCGCCGGGTACGGTATTGATTTCGCGCAGTTCCAGCTTTTCGGCATTGTCGGTTTTGGGTTTGTCGGTATAAACCGTGCGGCCATCCTTATCGACGGTTTTGTAAACTTCCGCTGTAGCCAGCGGAGCAATGAGTATTAACAAAAGCCACCAGACGCGCATTGCACTCTCCCATTAGGTTGATTTGCCCTAGGTTACTCGCGCTGCGCCCAAAGAAAAAGCCCGTCGCGCGCTTTAGCCGCTACGGTGAGTCAGTTCGGTTTGGCTGCGTCTGTTGGCTTGCGCCAACTTGCCGACAAGACGGATTGCCACTGCAGCGCAGATGATGCCAAACGGTAGCAGGTACCAATCACTCATGGGAATGCGCTTGAAATTAGCAAAGGCGAAAACGGCGACGATGATCCACATGCCTATCGAATGCAGCCTTTTCCAGGCTTTTGGTCCCATGAGTTTTGCAGGTGTTTTGAACGAGGTGATCGCCATTAACACTATAAATACATAGGCCAATGTGCCGGGGATATTATCGATAACAGACCTTGCTGGCCAAAATCCTGTATGCAGCTGTCCATAGAAATAGATCAACACAGCGTGAACAAAATGGGAAAAAGCAAAGGCTAAACCAATAAAACGCTGCTCACGCACCAGAGCTTTGGTGAAGGGGGATGGTGTTAGTACGGCGAAAGCAGAAGCCGTAAATGCGGCGATAAATAACACGAAAGAGGAGCGCGCTGTAGCGCGGATTGCACTGCGTAACCCCTCTACCAGATCCGGCTGCATCGCTACCGCCAAGCCGGTCATAACAAGGATTAATACAGCGCTCACATGGAAGAGTTGCCAGCCTTTATACATCTGGCTTGAGAATAATCTCTGAATGGTCATGCCGATAGCGAAGCGGGTAAGTTGGCTCATTGCATCGATTCCTTTTAAGGTTAATGGTCAAGCAAAATCAGGCGCTAGAGGTTTTTTGTGTCAGTAAGGGCATTATCTAGCAATGATCAGTACGAATTGATGCAGTTTGTGTTCAATATTTGATAGATCGTATCGAGTGTGACTGGGCGCATATCGATCTCGTTAGAAATGGCTAAAAAGCGGGTAAGAAAAAACCCGCAAGCTAGGCTATGCGGGTTTTTGAGGTCTGACGAGGCTGCCTAAGCAGCCCCGACTTTTACACTGAGTAGTAGAGTTCGAATTCTACTGGGTGCGGAGTCATGTTGACGCGTTGGATCTCTTGTTTCTTCAGGTCGATGTAAGCATCGATGAAGTCTTTAGAGAACACACCGCCAGCCAACAGGAAGTCATGGTCAGCTTCCAAAGAAGCCAAAGCTTCTTCCAAAGATGAGCACACTTGTGGGATTTCTGCTTCTTCTTCCGGCTCCAGATCGTACAGATCTTTGGTCGCTGCTTCGCCCGGATGAATCTTGTTCAGAACACCGTCGATACCGGCCATCAGCAATGAAGCGAAGCACAGGTATGGGTTAGCAGTTGGATCAGGGAAACGGGTTTCGATACGCTTGGCTTTTTCACCAACAGTGTAAGGAATACGGATAGAGGCAGAGCGGTTACGGGCAGAGTAGGCCAGCATTACTGGAGCTTCAAAGCCTGGAACTAAACGCTTGTACGAGTTGGTAGAAGCGTTACAGAAAGCGTTCAGTGCTTTAGCGTGCTTGATGATACCGCCAACGTAGTACAGAGCGGTTTCGCTCAAACCAGCGTAAGCGTCGCCCGCGAATTGGTTTTTACCGTTCTTGGAGAAAGACTGGTGAACGTGCATACCTGAACCGTTATCACCGATCAAAGGCTTCGGCATAAAGGTTGCGGTTTTACCGTATTGATGAGCAACGTTGTGTACGCAGTACTTCAGGATCTGTACTTCGTCCGCTTTCTTAACCAGAGTGTTAGCGCCTACACCGATTTCACATTGGCCAGCGTTAGCAACTTCGTGGTGATGGATTTCGATTTCCAGGCCCATGGCTTCCATGGCGTTACACATAGCGCCACGGATGTCGTGCAGTGAGTCTACTGGAGCAACGGGGAAGTAACCGCCTTTCACGCGTGGCGCGTGGCCGTGTTTACCTTCAACGTCGTCACCTGATGACCATGCTGCTTCTTCAGATTTGATTTTGTAGAAAGCGCCGCCCATTGAGCTGTGGAAGTGAACGCTGTCGAAGATGAAGAATTCTGGCTCTGGACCAAACAGGGCTACATCGCCCAGACCGGTAGACTTCAAGTACTCTTCAGCGCGCAGGCCGATAGAGCGTGGGTCGCGGTCATAACCTTGCATGGTGGCTGGTTCAACGATGTTACAACGAATGTTGATGGTTGCTTCGTCGTAGAAAGGATCCAGAACAGCAGTTGAATCGTCTGGCATCAGGATCATGTCTGAGTCGTTAATGCCTTTCCAGCCAGCGATAGAAGAACCGTCGAACATTTTACCGTCAACGAAGAAACTGTCGTTTACAACGTGGGCAGGGAAAGTTACATGCTGCTCTTTACCTTTGAAATCGGTGAAGCGCAAATCAATCCAGCGAGCTTCGTGTTCTTTGATCAGGTCTAAAGTCTTAGACATTGAATGCCTCCAAGTGTTATAGCCCGAAGGCTACGGATTGTGAAAAGTTATAACTACCAAGATAACCGGCCAAAGGTCGTTTACCTGAAAATTTTCCCCACTTCATCCGGACTCGCGACTCATTTAGGGGAGCGGGGCAAGACTAGGGTGTCAGAAAAGGGGCAAAATATATGCCATTTAAATAAAATAGCAACACACCTTTAAAAATAAGGCTCTTGGGGTCATGGAGGCCTGAAAAATATTGCCATAAGCACTATTTTGGTGCGGTATTTTTGTTAAATGATCTATTGTGGTGCGATTGTGTGCTGTGTTGAATAGTGACGCCATATTAGCATCAAGAATGCCTCTTGGCATGTCACAGAAAAGCGGTTGCTTTGCACCAAATCGTGTCGCTGACTAGCGTGCGTGCATTCTCACTGTGAAACCATTCATTTTTGCTGCAAAAGTCGATAGTCAATTTCTATGGTGTTCGCCTCGCTCCACGTCTAATTCCCTTGTAGCCTGCGCCGCGATTGGGTAACACCGACGGCAAGGTGATATGCCCGAGGTTTTATCGCTCTTCTTTTAACCAATACTCTACCCAGAACAATAAAAGGTTAGTTATGCATGCAATGACAACAACAGAAATATTCCTGATTGCCATGGTAATCATTTTTACAGTGCCCTTTTTAATTTGGCGCCTCGGTCGCACTGACTATTGGGCACCCCTGGTGGTCGTGCAAATCATCATGGGTATAGTGCTTGGCCCGGGTGTGCTGGGCAAAGCCTTTCCTGAGTACTACACCTTTGTATTCACCCCGGATGTCATCAAATCGCTCAACGGTATTGCTTGGTGGGCGGTAATGATTTTTGTGTGGATTGCCGGGATCGAGCTCGACCTGAAAAAAGCTTGGGCCTACAAGCGGGAAAGTAGCATCACCGCTGGGCTTGCGCTGGGTACACCGCTGCTGTTTGGTTGTGGGGCAGCGCTGGCGATGATGGCCTTTAGCGATGGCTGGATTGGTGCCAAGGGCATGACCTGGCAATTTATTCTGGGTGTGGGCATGGCCTGTGCAGTAACGGCGCTGCCGATTCTGATTCTGTTGATGGAAAAGCTTGAAATCCTGCGTCAACCGATTGGCCAGCGTATTTTGCGTTACGCCAGTTTGGACGACATCGCCATCTGGGGTGTATTGGCGTTGATTCTGCTGGATTGGGAGCGTGTGGGTCGCCAGGGTATGTTCTTGCTGGGCTTTACGGTGCTTGCCTACTTATTCCGCAAGTTGATGGTGGCGATTCAAGAGAAAGACCGCTGGTACGCTGGTTTTATCTGGTTGGCAGTCTGCGGTCTTGCAGCCGACTGGGCGGGTTTGCACTATATGGTCGGCGCCTTCCTTGCCGGTGCCGTAATGGATGGCGAATGGTTTAATCAGGAAGATATGGATAAATTACGCCATTTTGTCCTGATGATAATCATGCCGGTATTCTTCCTCAGTACCGGTTTGCGCACGAATTGGGATGTGGGCGGCACGGCGGTATTTATCGCGGCAGCCATCCTGCTGGTGGCTTCAGTGGCGGGTAAATTGGCTGGTGTGCATGCGGCGGGCAAAATCCTCAAGTGGGAAAAAGGCGAGGCATCGATTATTGGTTGGTTGTTGCAAACCAAAGCGCTGATCATGATCATTTTTGCCAATGTCTTGCTCGACAAGGAAATCATCACCAATGAAACCTTCACCGCGCTGCTGATCATGGCAGTGGCCAGCACCATGCTGACCGTACCGGTGGTGGCGCCCAAGTTGCAAAAAATGAAAGAGATTATCTTCCGCTCCAAGTAGTTCATGGCTGCGGACATACGTAAAAAGCCCCCGTCATTCAGGTGACGGGGGCTTTTTATTGGCGCTGATCAACGATCAGATGATGGGTGCAATAAACTACGCGGCTTAAATAACAAAGCGCGATACCAGTGTATTCAAATCAGTTGCCAGCCGCGCCAGCTCGTAGGTAGCAGCACTGGTTTGATTGGCGCCTGCCGCCGATTGGGTGGAGAGATCGCTGATGTTCACAATATTGCGATCCACTTCGCGCGCGACTGCCGCCTGTTCTTCCGACGCGCTGGCAATCAACAGGTTGCGTTCACCGATCTGCCCCGCCTTTTGGTAAATCTGCTCCAGTGCGCCGCCCGCTTGCTCGGCCACGGTGAGGGTTTTACTGGCGTGTTCGACGCTGCCTTTCATTGATTCCACCGCCGCCGCTGTGCCACCTTGCACTTTGCTAATCATCTGTTCAATTTCTTGGGTGGACACTTGGGTGCGATGCGCCAGTGCGCGCACTTCGTCCGCCACTACTGCAAAACCACGGCCAGCCTCTCCGGCACGCGCCGCTTCAATTGCCGCATTCAAGGCGAGCAAATTAGTCTGTTCAGCGATGGCGCGAATCACATCCAATACCTTGCCAATATCTTTGGATTGTTCCGCGAGACCGCCAATCAATGCTGAGGTGCGCCCAAACTCTTGGCTCATGGATTTAAGTGCCGCTACTGTGTGATGCACTTTGTCGCGCCCATCATGCGCCAAGCGAGAAGATTCATTGGACTCCTCGGCCGTGCTCACTGCATTGCGCGCAACCTCGTCCACCGCGGCGCTCATTTCGGTGACTGCCGACGCCGCCTGCTGGATCTCATCATTCTGCCGCTGTAAGTTGCGTGAGGACTCTTCCGCTACCGAACTTAGCTCCTCGCCTGCAGAGGCTAACTGTACCGACGAGTTGCCAATTTGGGTGATGGTACTGCGCAGGTTATCTTGCATCATCGCGAGTGATGCGAGCAGGCGCGCTGGCTCGTCGTTGCCGTCAAAGCGGATCTGCTGGGTAAGGTTGCCGGTGGCGATGGTTTCGGTGGCGGCTACGGCTTGTTGTAAGGGGCTCACAATGCTGCGCGTGATCATAAGTGCCAGCACGGCAGTGATGAAAAGGGCGATGACAATACTGCCAATGACTAAGGTTTGGGCGCTCGTATAAGCTTCGCTGGATGCATCGGCTGCCTTTTTGGCGCCATCGCGGTTTATTTGTCCAAGGACAAGAAGCATCTTGGTCATTTGGTCGGCGAGAACATTGAGTTCGGTGTCCACAATGGTGATCGCAGCGGTGGTGTCACCCGCTTTCATGGCGGCCAAAACCCGCGCGGTATTCTGCATATAGAGTGATTTGGTTTGCTTGAGATCTTCGAAAATCCGCCGTTCTTCAGGCTCGGTAATTTCGCGCTCAAAGGCCATAGATGCTTGCTCAAGCTCTTGCGCGCGCGACTGCAAATTTGTTTCTCCTTTGGCAACCGCAGAGGGGTCTGCGTCCACCACTAAACGCACCGCATTAACGCGGTAGCGCATCAGTGCGAGGTTTAAATCTCCCACGGCGTTAAGGGTGGGAATCCAAATACCAGTAATTTCTTTTGTATGGTTATTCATGTTCGACATGCTGTTCAGGCCGAAAATGCCTTGCGCTAACAAAATCAGCGCAAGCGCTCCAAAGCCAAATGTCAAACGCAATCCTATCCTGATGTTTCTCATTGCTTCCTCTCTGTTGCAGCAAAATGCTTATGGGTTAATTCAGTCAAAGCCGTACGGGTCATAGGTCATTGAAATGCCCAGTGTTATTGAGTATTGACCAATATGTTTAAACGTAAAGCCACAAAAAATTATATCCGCGTGATCTGTATTCTGCGCTGGAGCGTAAGCTTGCCCCCGCTTTTTGTTCAATCTTGCTTTATAATCGCCGCCTTTTTATCCAGCTAGCTGCAGCTGTCAGATCCATCTTTGGCTACAGCTGAATGTCCCCAGGCGCGACTTCCATGCATTTTGTTGTCAAAGTTTTTCCCGAAATCATTATGAAAACCCCTCCGGTACGTAAGCGCTTTATCAAGCAGCTGCGCGACAACCTGAGGTTGCTCCTGGCCAATATCGGGGTGCAAATTGATGTGCAGCGCGACTGGGAAAAAATTGAAATTCGCAGCCCCGAGGCAGATGCACAGATCACCGCGCAGGTCGCCGAGGTGCTTGCCCATACCCCCGGTATCGCCAACTTCGTGTTGATTCATGAATATCCCTTGGGCGATTTGGAGTCGATTTTCCAACACACCCTGCATCACTGGCGTGAGCCGCTGGCCGGCAAAACCTTTTGTGTGCGCATCAAGCGCGTGGGGCAGCACAGCTTTAGTTCGGTGGAGGCGGAGAAATATGTGGGCGGTGGTCTGCTGCAGCATTCGCAGGCCAAGGGCGTGATACTGCAAAAACCGGAAATCACTGTGCCGTTGGAAATCAAGGGTGATCGCCTGTGGGTCGTCACCAGTAAAACCCAAGGGCTGGGTGGTTATCCTCTCGGCGCGCAAGACCCGGTGCTGTCGCTGATTTCCGGCGGTTTTGACTCCACCGTCTCAACCTATCTGTGTATCAAACGCGGCCTGCGTGCCCACTACTGCTTTTTTAATCTGGGCGGCCGCGCCCATGAAATCGGCGTGAAAGAAGTTGCCTACTACCTGTGGAATAAATACGGTGCCTCCCATCGAGTGAAGTTTGTCACTGTGCCCTTTGAGGAAGTGCTGAAAGAGATTCTGGAAAAAGTCGACAACGCTTACATGGGCGTGGTGCTCAAGCGCATGATGCTGCGTGCGGCGGAAAAAGTGGCGGAATCGCTGGAAATTCCGGCGCTGGTAACCGGCGAGAGTGTGGCGCAAGTGGCGAGTCAGACCCTGATCAATCTGAATGTGATTGATCGCGCCGTCGACACTGTAGTGTTGCGTCCGCTGGTAACTATGGACAAGGGCGAAATTATCGACATCTCGCGCAAAATCGGCACTGAGAGCTTTGCCGCGAGCATGCCTGAGTACTGCGGGGTGATTTCGGTCAACCCGACCACCAGAGCCAAATTGCCGCGTGTAGAGCACGAGGAAAGCAAGTTCGACATGGCGATTCTGGAGCGCGCCTTTAGCGAGCGGCGCGCACAGAATATCGACGAAATTGTCGATGAGCTGGATGCTGACCTGAGTGTGCCCATGGTGGGCGAAATTGCCGCCGGGCAGGTGGTGATTGATATTCGTCACCCGGATGAGCAGGAGGCCAATCCGCTCAAACTGGATGGCATAGACGTGCGCGTCATCCCTTTTTATTCCCTCAACAACCAATTTGCGCACTTGGATAGCAGCCTTCAGTATTTTCTCTACTGCCAGAAGGGGGTCATGAGTCAATTGCATGCCGCCAATCTGAAAGATGCGGGCCACCTTAACGTGGGGGTTTATCGCCCCGAACCACGCAGCGCCTGCGCAATTTCATGAGCCTTGCGCCAGTGACAGCGCGGAGGGAACGAATAGTCGAGTTTGATTACCTGCGCGGTCTGGCAATTGGCGTGATTGTGCTCGGGCACTCGATTTTCCTTGCCCAACCGCTGTTTCCTGCGCTGCTCGAAAACCTGTTGCGCGGTGGCACCGGGCTGTTTGTGTTTATCTCCGGTTTCTTCTTCCATCGCGTATTTGCGGCGCGTTTTGACTATCGCGATTTTGTCGCGAAAAAAACCAAAGCCCTGTTGATTCCGTTTGTTTTTATTTCGCTATTGGCACTGCTGATTCGCGCCTTTGGTTGGTGGCAGGATGGCCTCCCCTGGCAGCAGAACCTGCTCAATGTCTGGTACACCCTGCGCAATGGGTATGTGCTCTATCCTCACTGGTACATTCCTTTCATTCTCTTGACCTTTTGCTGTGCCCCGCTGCATATGCGGTTCTTGCAGTTGCATTGCCGCTGGCAATTATTGTTGCTGCTGGCGTTTTCGGTAGTTGCGCTGTTTCTGCATCGCCCCCAGTCCAACAATAATTTTTTACAGTCGCTGGTTTACTACACGCCTTTTTATTTGCTGGGTATGTTGGTTTCGCAATATTACGCACGAGTGCATCAATGGCGCGGGCTGCTGCTCTTGGGAAGTGTGCTGGTGGTTGTAGTCACAGCGCTGAGCCAAACTTATCTTTGGGGTCATCTCGGCAATTACCACAAGGCCGCATTTAGTTATGAGGGGCTGGATCTGCAATTTGTGCAGGTATTGTTTGCCTGTATTGCCCTGTTGTTACTCTGCTACCACCTCCACTGGCGCTGGCTGCAACAGCATCTGGCATGGCTTGCTGAACTGAGTTTTCCGATCTTTTTTATCCATCCGCTGCTGACCATCGCGCTGGAAAATTTGGTACAAACGGAGGCTTTTAAACCATTTTTGCCCGCAGCCAATATCCAACTCAGTCTCGCCATCTTTGTCGCGACATTTGTTGTGCAGTTTTACGGATCGGTGGTGATTGCGGTGGTGTTGCGTCACACGCTGGGTTCAGATAGCAAGTGGCTGATAGGTTAAAAAAGTGGCTTGGCGTGATTATGGGCGGCCAATAGCCCAAAAAATCACCAATTAGCATCGCTTAGTCATATCCGTGCAACACCTTCATAGGTATAATGCGCGCCTTTTTACGCTTCCCCATTTGCCTTTCTTTAGGCGCATACCCAAGAGTAATTCCATAGTGACAGACAATTCAGCAATCGAAAAACTACGCAATATCGCCATTATCGCCCACGTTGACCACGGCAAAACCTCTATGGTTGACCAGTTGTTGCGCCAATCAGGGACCCTTGATCGTCGCGATGACGGCGCCGACCTGATCATGGACAGCAACGATCAGGAGCGCGAGCGCGGCATTACCATTCTGGCGAAAAACACCGCCATCAAATGGAATGACTATCGCATCAACATCGTGGACACTCCCGGCCACGCCGACTTCGGCGGTGAAGTAGAGCGCGTATTGTCGATGGTTGACTCGGTATTGCTGATTGTGGACGCCGTTGGCGGCCCAATGCCACAGACCCGTTTTGTAACCTCCAAAGCGTTTGAACAAGGTTTGAACCCGATTGTGGTGATCAACAAAATCGACCGTCCCGGCGCTCGCCCTGAGTGGGTGGTAGATCAAGTATTTGACTTGTTTGACCGCTTGGGTGCGACTGAAGAACAGCTCGACTTCCCGATCATTTACGCCTCCGCGTTGAATGGTGTTGCTGGCCTGTCACCCGATGACATCGCCGATGACATGACTCCGCTGTTCCAAATGATCGTAGACAAAGTGAAGCCGCCTAAAGTTGACCTGGACGGCCCCTTCCAAATGCAAATTTCAGCGCTGGACTACAGCAGCTATGTGGGTGTTATCGGTATTGGCCGTATCACTCGCGGCAGTCTGTCGCCCAACCAACAAATCGTGGTGGTTGACCACGAAGGCAACACCCGTAAAGCGAAAGTGCTGCAAGTGATGGGTTACCACGGCTTGCAACGTATCGAGACCGACAAAGCTTACGCGGGCGATATCGTGTGTATTACCGGTGTCGATAAACTCGGTATCTCCGATACCCTGTGCAGCCCGGATTGTATTGAGCCCTTGCCAGCACTGTCGATTGACGAGCCAACCGTGAGCATGACCTTCCAGGTAAATGACTCGCCCTTTGCTGGTAAAGAAGGCAAGTTCGTCACCAGCCGTAACATCAAAGACCGTTTGGATCAGGAATTGATTGCCAACGTAGCGCTGCGCGTACAGCAAGGCGATTCACCGGATAAATTTATCGTTTCCGGTCGCGGTGAATTGCACCTGTCGGTACTGATCGAAAACATGCGTCGTGAAGGCTACGAGTTGGGCGTATCGCGCCCGGAAGTGGTTCAGAAAATTATCGACGGCGTGGTACATGAGCCCTTCGAGCAAGTGGTCATCGACGTTGAAGAAGAGCATCAAGGTAAAGTGATGGAAGAGCTTGGCCTGCGTAAAGGCGAGCTGAACAATATGGAGCCGGATGGCAAAGGCCGCATCAAGTTGGAATTCCTCTGCCCATCGCGCGGCTTGATCGGTTTCCGTGGCCAGTTCCTGACCATGACTTCCGGTTCCGGCATCATGACCAGTATTTTTGACCACTACGGCCCGGTAAAAGAGGGTGAAGTCGCCAAGCGTCAAAACGGTGTATTGGTTTCCATGGTGAAAGGTAAAACCCTCGCCTACGGCCTGCACCCACTGCAAGATCGCGGTCGTTTATTCCTCGGTGCCGGTGTGGAAGTGTACGAAGGTCAAATCGTGGGTATTCACTCGCGCTCCAATGACCTGGTAGTAAACCCAACCAAAGCCAAACAATTGACCAACGTACGTGCTTCCGGTACTGACGATGCGCTGACCCTGTCTCCGCCTATCCGTCACACTCTTGAGCAAGCGTTGGAATTTATTGAAGATGACGAATTGGTAGAAGTAACGCCACAAAGCATCCGCCTGCGCAAAAAACTGCTTACCGAAAACGAGCGTAAGCGCGGCAAAAAAGCGTAACGATTATTGCCTGATTAAATAATTGTTCTGTTTTGCAAAAATCCCCGACGTAAAACCTCGGGGATTTTTTTTGCACAACAAGCCACTGATTGGACATTCCTAATGAACATCAAACAAGCTATTTTCACCGCGTTTAAACAAAATCTCTTGCCTGGTTTGGTGTTGCAAATTTTTGCAGTCAGTATGCTGTTGGTTTATTTTTTTATCCCTGCCGCCAAACCGGCGTTCACCTTATTTGGCGAGTTAAAACAAACTTACGGATTTAGTTATTCATTTATTGCTACCGCGCTGTTTGGTGGATTAATTCCATTCCTGTATTTGTGGTTAAGCAATAGCCTTCCGCCGCGTCGCAACCTTCTGGTATTACTGATTTTTTATATTGTCTTTTGGGGATTAAAAGGCATGGAGGTGGATTTTTTCTATCGTCTGCAGGAGCAGTGGTTTGGTAGTGGTAATGACTTGCCGACGATAGCCACTAAAATGGCGGTGGATCAATTTCTTTACAGTGCACTCTGGGCGGCACCGGGCATTACTATTGTGTATCTATGGATGGAGTCCGGCTGGAGTGTTCGTGCAACGCGGCAGGCAATGAGCAGGGAATTTTTCTTGGTGAAAATTCCCACGGTTATTTTATCCAACTGGTTGGTGTGGATTCCGGCAGTGAGTGTGGTTTATGCCATGCCCACAGAATTGCAAATTCCTTTGTTTAATTTGGTGTTGTGTTTTTGGGTGTTGCTGTTGGCGGTATTAAATAAAAAATAATTTGCTCCCTGCTTTTTTTAAAAAGACAGGGAGGTTTCTATACCTTTGATTTTAATAATTCCACCAGCGCATGAATATGATCCGCGCGGTCATTCAGGGCTGGAATGTAAGCGTATTTTTCTCCGCCCGCTGCTATAAACGCATGGCGATTTTCCACTGCCAATTCCTCTAAGGTTTCCAAACAGTCGGCGCTAAATGCCGGCGATATCATCGCGATATCTTTGATGCCGTCTTTCGGCAGATTTTCCAATGTTTCATCGGTATAGGGTTTCAGCCATTCCTCGCGACCAAAACGCGATTGAAAACTGGTGAGGCATGTGTTTTTATCCAAGCCCAGTTTTTCCTGCACCAAACGCGTGGTTTTTTGACACAGACAAAAGTAGGGGTCGCCCGAGGTTAAATAACGTTTGGGCATGCCGTGATAGGAAAAAATAATTTTTTGCGGCAGGCCATTTTGTTCAATGTGCTCGCGCACAGAGTTAGCCAGTGCTTCCACGTAGAGCGGCTCATCACAATAGTTATTAATAAAATGTAACTCCGGCACCCAGCGCCAGGTTTTTAATTCCATCGCTACGGCATCAAAGGTTGAGCCGGTGGTGGGGCCAGCGTATTGCGGGTAGAGTGGCAACACAATAATTTTGCGCACGCCTTCGAGTTGCAATTCACGCAGCGCACTGTGAATGGAAGGGTTGCCATAGCGCATGCCCAATTTAACACTGAAGCCATTCCCCAGCTGTTCCTGAATCGCCACCTGTTGTTGTTTGCTAATTGCCAGTAGCGGCGAGCCTTCGCTGGTCCACACACTTTTATACAGCGCAGCAGATTTTTTTGGGCGCACGCGCAAAATAATGCCGTGCAAAATCAGCATCCAAATCACGCGCGGTACTTCAATCACTCGCGGATCAGCCAAAAACTCTGCCAGGTAGCGACGCAGGGCGGGTTTGGTGGGGGCATCGGGCGTGCCCAGATTTGCCAGCACAATACCGATTTTTGCCTTGGGTTTATTGGCGGCGTGAAAAATCGGGTCTATGTCGTAATTCAGTGCTGTGTATTGACTCATCATCTATCTCCGTAAAACGCGATGCGCTAAAACCTGCGGCGCTAAAGCAGCACAACATACCCGCTCGCTGTGAGTCCGGCAAGGCGAGCGTTGATCCAGGTGGGAAGAACTGGCGTAAGTATTAACGTTTGAGAAACCACTCGTTAATTGAGGTTTGCGATTTATGCCATTGCCCCTGCCCATCCAAAGCGCCCAACTTTTTTATGATGGCCGCTGTCCATTGTGCGCAGGGGAGATGGCTCTTTTACGCAAACACAAACGTGCTGGATTAACCCTGGTGGATATTCACTCGCTGCTGAGTATTAGTGAGGCAGAGCGCGAGCAGATGTTGCGCGATTTGCATCTGTTATTGCCGGATGGTCGCTGGCTGTTAGGCGTGGAGGCGAATGTAGCGGCCTGGTCATTTACACCCATGGGCTTCTTATGGAAGCCGCTGCGCTGGCGAATTTGGTCGGGGCTGGTGGATCGTGTTTATCGCCGCTGGGCAGATAAGCGTTACTGCAAAAGCTACGCGTGCTCGCTGGATAATGCGAGTTAAGAAAACCCAACTAAACAACACAGCAATTTACTGTTGAGGTGTCGCTATGGCCAGTGGGCGTGCGTTAATTTTCAGTTACAGTGATTGTGCGCATTACCTTGCCGGCACTACCCAAGAGCCTGAAGGCTCAAGTAGCGCCGCACAACTGCTGCGCAATGCCGAGGGGAAAGTGGCAAAATTCCCCAGCCTGTTTCGCGCACAGGAGGCACTGAAAAAGTTGGGCTACTCCAATGGCTGGCTGGTTATGCAATCGCCCTACGATGAAATGATTGGCAACGGGGCGGCGCAAAAAACGGAATTGCCGATGCCGTTTAACCTTGGCGATTAATGGTGGTGTGCCTGTGTTTTTAGGGGTTCAGAAAGTCGCCACTGGTGATAATTTCCAAACCCTCACTGGCGTGTTGATAAGCGTAAACCCATGCCGACAGCGCTACTCCTGACGTCGTTAGTAAATTAATTTTCTGGCGTTGATATTCCTGATCCGGTTGTGCGGGGTAATCGCACTCTTCATACACATCCAATCGTGCTAATTGCTCCGCGGAGTGGAGTTTATAAACCTCTCCAATCACCTTGCTCCCACTGTTATCGAGTTTCAGCGCCGGATAATAGCTAACCCGAAACAAAGTGCCATCTACTGCTGCGCTGTCGATAAATTCTGCACCTGCCAAATAAATGTTGTGTGCCCCTGTGCTGCACGCGCGGCGCAAGGTGCCGTACACAAAAATAAATTCACCGTCGTACATAAATTAATTCACTTCTGACTCGCCAATAAAAACTCCCGCCGTAGCGGGAGTTCAGCATAACTTTTTCAGGTTAAGGCGTAAAAATTATTTGGGTGATAGTTGATAAATTTTTGCTTTGCTCTCATCGCTCACCAGATAAATCAAACCATCTGGCCCCTGCACTACCGAGCGGAAGCGTGCGCCCAGTTCTTTTTTCAGCAGGCGCTCCTCTTTGGTGATTTTGTCGCCTTCCAGTGTCAAACGCACCAGAGTTTGTTCGCGCAAGCTGGCGAGTAAAATATTGTTTTTCCACTGTGGAAATTTATCGCCGGTGTAAAAAATAAAACCGGCTGTTGCGATAGAAGGAACCCATTTATAAACCGGTTGCTCCATGCCCGCTTTGTGAGTGCCTTCGCCAATTTTGCCGCCGCCGTAATTTTCACCGTAGGTGATTACCGGCCAACCGTAATTTTTGGTCGCTTCATCAATATTTAATTCATCGCCGCCTTGCGGGCCATGTTCACCGGTCCAGAGCTTTTGGGTGAGCGGGTTAATCGCGGCGCCTTGCACATTGCGGTGGCCGTAAGACCAAATCTCGGGCAGTGCTCCGGCAGTTTTTACATAGGGGTTATCGGCTGGTACTGTGCCGTCGGCATTAATGCGCACGACTTTGCCCTGATGGTTATCCAGGGTTTGGGCTTTGTCTTTTTGGCTGTAGCGATCGCCCAGGGTGATAAACAAGGTGCCATCCGGCGCCCACACCAAGCGCGAACCGAAATGCGCGCTGGAATCAATTTTAGGTTGTTGGCTAAATACCCGGGTGACGTTTTCGAGTTTGTCGCCCGCGAGTGTTGCATAGCTCACTGCGGTGCTATTGCCACCGGTACCCGGCTCGGAATAACTGAAATAGATACGTTTGCTGGCGGCAAAATCTGGTGCCAATATCACATCCAGTAAACCGCCTTGGCCTTGGGCGTAAATGTCCGGCAAGCCAGCGAGCGGCGCACCTACTTTGCCATCGGCGCCGACAATGCGCATCCGCCCGGCGCGCTCGGTGACTAACATGCGGCCGTCGGGCAGGAACGCCATGCCCCATACGTTTTGCAAGCCTTCTGCGATGGTTTTTACTTGAATCGCCCCGGTTTCGGTTTTTACGTCCAGAGTTTTGGCATCCACCATGGGGGTAGCGATCAGGCAAGCCAGTAAACCGAGTTTGCGCAGGGGGGTAAATAATGTCATAGCAGTCTCCTCAATCAATTTGACTCAGGGTAACAAGCGGGGTGATGGGCAGCAAATAAAGCTTTGTTAAGCGATTTTGGCGGATGCTTGCACAGAGAAAAGATTCGGGTTTAACAGGGGGATGTGCTACCTTTATGACAATCTAATCCCGGTGTTGTAGACCCGAACACTGACCCGAACAAGGCGAGTTTATGCAGATTTTTTATCCCGAGATCAAACCCTACCAACGTCACCAGATCGCTGTAGAAGCCCCCACGAATTGTATGTCGATGAATCCGGCAACCCCGATGGCATCCCCGTATTGTTTGTACACGGTGGCCCCGGTGCGGGTTGTGGTAAATACGACCGCCGCTTTTTTGATCCGGAAGTCTATCGCATCGTTTTGTTTGATCAGCGCGGCGCTGGCCGTTCGCGCCCCCACGCGGAATTGGAAAATAACACCACACAAAAATTGGTGGAGGATATTGAAGTCATTCGCACCACGCTCGGTATTGATAAGTGGGTGCTGTTTGGCGGTTCCTGGGGTTCAACCCTGAGTCTGGTTTACGCACAAACTTATCCCGAGCGAGTATTGGGGTTAATTTTGCGCGGGATTTTCCTCTGCCGCCGCACCGATCTGCTCTGGTTCTATCAAGAGGGCGCAAGCCGTTTATTCCCCGACTTTTGGGATGACTTTGTCGCACAAATTCCTGAAGCAGAGCGCGGCGATATGATCGCCGCTTACTATCGCCAACTGATTGGTGAAAACCAGATCCAACAAATGTCTGCCGCCAAAACCTGGGCTGGCTGGGAGGGGCGCACGGCGACACTCAAACCCTGTCAGGATGTGGTGGACTCCTTTACTGAACCCCATCGCGCGTTGTCGCTCGCGCGTATTGAAGCGCATTATTTTATGAATAATGCGTTTTTGGAGGAGAACCAAATTCTGCGCGACGCCCATAAACTCGCCGGTATTCCCGGCATGATTGTGCACGGTCGCTACGATGTGATTTGCCCGCTCGACAACGCCTACGCGCTGCACAAAGCCTGGCCGGGTTCCGAGTTACAAATCATCCGCGAAGCGGGCCACGCCTCGCGGGAGCCAGGAATTGTGGACGCCCTGATACGCGCGACCGATGATCTCGCCAAAAAAATTCTGCATACCAGTGATCGCCTTGCCTGATGCCCCGAGTGTTTCGGCGTACAGCTAACGGAGCCTGATGGCTCCGTTGTTTTTAGCAAGGCAAAAATTTATTCAGGTGATACACGGAAACAACATGTTAGGGTTATTGCAACGGGTTAGCGAAGCGTCAGTCACTGTCGATAACACAGTGGTCGGTGAAATTGGTCAGGGTATTTTGCTATTGCTCGGCATTCAAAAAAACGATACGCCGGAGACAGCCAATAAACTTATCGACAAAATCCTCGCCTACCGGATCTTCGCCGATGAAAACAACAAAATGAATTGTAATCTGCAGCAAGTGGCGGGCGGTATTTTAGTGGTATCGCAATTTACCCTTGCAGCCGATACCAACAAGGGGCTGCGCCCCAGTTTTTCCTCTGCCGCACCACCGGCTGCAGCGCAGGAACTGTATGATTATTTTGTCGCACAGTTGCGCAGTAAACACTCGTTAGTCGCCACGGGTATTTTTGCGGCCGATATGAAAGTCGCATTAACAAACGATGGGCCAGTAACCTTTTTGCTTGAAATGGAATAACCCCTTATCTGCCCGATCTTATGGGCAGTGATTATTTATGTTTACCGGAGAAAATGATGAGCTTCCCGAATGATGACGATGGCGGTCTGTTACAAATGCTGCACGAACACGGCATTGATTTAACCCAGGCGATGGATTTGGAATTTGGTGTGCATTGCCCCGATGAGGCCACGGCGTTGCAAATAGAGCAGGTGCTACAAACGGCTGGCTACAAAGCCCATGCGCTTTATGATGAGGGCGATTTGGAAGAGGGCGAAGCCATGACGGCGGAGAATGAAGAGTCCTGGCCTTTCTGGGCGGTGGTGGCGTTTATCACTATGGTGCCGGAATACCATGAAATACAGCGGATTCAGGCACATTTGAATGAACTGGCAGGCCCACTGGGTGGTGAATCCGACGGTTGGGGCGCGGTGATTGAATAAAGAAAAGTGGATATGTTAATTCTCTTCTGCAAGCGCATTTAGCCACTCGCTGACCAGCGCTTCCACCCGTTCCAAATCGTATTGCCGCAGTGCCGTTAACAATTGTTGATGGCGCTGTTTACCTAGTTGTTCAGCGGTTAACTCTGTCATCATTTTTTTACAATTGCCCATATCGCCACTGGCGGCGGCGGCGACAAATTCATTCAGCAAAAGTTTGATTGGCTGTAAATCGGGTTGCTGCAGCAATTCAACAGCGGGGTTGGGCTCGGACTTTTCATGGTGATTATCGCCATCAAAATGTGCGCGGGTGAAATGGCGCAAGGCATTATAAATATCGTCAAACGCGTAGGGTTTGCCAATAAATTCCTGAAACCCTTGGGCTAAATAATAACTGCGCTCATGCTCAAGGCTGGAGGCCGAGACCGCCACAATCGGCGTTGTTTGGTAATTAGCGCGCGCGCGCAATTGGCGAAACATTTCCAAACCATTGATACCGGGCATACGAATGTCAGTAAAAACAATATCGAAATTATGCGCGTGACACATAGCCAAACCTTCACGGCCATCGTGTGCTGCGTAAGTGTCACAGCCAATTTGCTGTAATAAATCCACTAAAATTTCACAGCTGGCAAAATCATCTTCTACCACCAGTGCTTTGACCTGGCAGCCCTCGGCCATCCGTGTTACGCGGGTATTGGTATCGCGCGGGTCGAGTAAAATATTTTCGCTCACCAGTGGCAAGCGCAGATGCGCGAGTGTGCCCTGACCCAAGACACTGGAGAGCTGCAAGCTACCGCCCATGCCTTCAGCCAAATGGCGCGAGAGTGTCAAACCCAATCCGGTACCACCCACGTCCTCACCGGCTTGCCCTTGTTTAAACGCGGCAAATAGTTCTGCCAGCTCATCCTCTGAAATTCCCGGCCCGGTATCGCCAATCACAAATTCCACTTCACCCTGCAAATTGGCAACGTACAAACTGACGCTGCCTTGCGGTGTAAACTTAATGGCATTGCCCAACAGGTTTAATAATATTTGCCCAATTTTTTGGCGATCGCCTTTCACAATATAGGGACTGGGTAAATCTACCTGGGTGATAAGTTGCAACCCTTTGGTGTCGGCGCGCTCCGCCATAATGGTTTGAATGTCCGCCACTTCCTGATGCAAATCAAAATATTCTTTGCGCAAGTTGAGCACGCCAGATTCAATTTTGGATAAGTCCAATACATCGTTGATCAATCCCAGCAAGCGCTGGCTGGACACCAAAATTAATTGCAACCGCTCGCGCTGGGTGCCGGTAATTTTTTCATCGCGCATTAATAATTGCGTATAACCCAACACGGCATTTAACGGCGTGCGAATTTCATGGCTCATATTGGCAAGGAAACGGCTTTTGGCACGTGTGGCTTCTTCGGCGGCCTCCTTGGCGTAAGAGAGCTGGCGCTCAGCATTTTTTTGCGCGGAAATATCGCGCCCGATGCCCAAAATGCCCACCACTTCACCCGTGTCATCGCGCAGCGATACTTTGATCGTGTCGAGTAAATATTGCTGCTCAGGGCTGATGGTAATCAATTGTTCATAGCGATGCGCGGCGTCGCTATTGAGTGTGGCCTGGTCATTTTGTTGAAACAAGGCAGCGAGTTCCGCACTCACCAATTGCTCTTCGCTTTTGCCAATAATATCTGCCTCGGTTAATTCCAACATCGCGGCAAAGGCTTTGTTGCAGCTGATATAAACCCCCTGCAGATTTTTGAACCACACCGGGTCGGGAATATTATCGAGCAGGCTACGCAAATGTTGTTCCCGTGCGCGCAGTGCCTGTTGCGATTCCTGCAATTGTTCCTGTGCTTGCTGGCGCTGCACCACTTCGTTTAACAGCCAATCATTGGCTTTGCGCAGCGCCTGGGTGTGGGAGAGAATTTCCTCTTCCAATTTGCGTTGGTTTTGATTGAGTAATTCATCGTGCTGTTGGCGCGTGCGAATATACGCTGACAACAAACCAATTAACGTCAGGCCGATAGCGAGTGCGGAAAATTGCAACCAACTGGGTTGATACCAGGGCGCTTCATCCAATTTTGCAGCCAAGGTCATGGCACTGGCTGCATGGGCGAGCCGCTGCGCTTCAGAATGTTGGATATAACCGAGGGCCGAGACTAAAAAAAATACTAAACCCACTCCCACACACAGCAATAAAAATGCTTGGGCGTGAGTGTTGTGGCGCACGCGGGGAATGAGCACCCAGGCAAACAGCGCGGTGAAGGTCAGCATGCCAATACTGTCACCCATCCACCAAAATGCCCAAGCCTTGCCCAACTCCACATCAGGTATCAAACCAAGGTAAGAAAAAGTAGCAATACCCACGGAGGGGGCGATTAAGGCACAACCAAATACGCTACTGATAAAACCCAGTGTGCGCGGTAAATTCACCAACAGATTTCGGCTTAAAATTCCCTGATTAATGCGCGCAATAATAATGGCTTGCAGCAACATGGCGGCGCTGACTAATCCGCCTGCGAGTAGTGTGGTGAAGCTAATACCAAACGCGGGATAAAGATGAATGCTGAAGTTGGTGGCAAAAGCACCCACCAATAAACCCGGTGCGATGCGCAAACCAAATAATAAAAGGCCAAACAGTGCAAACCCGGCAGCAGGCCAAATTAAAGAAACTTGCGCCGTGAGTGAACTCCAGGCGGAGCCACATTGCGCCAGAAAAAAATACCCTACTGCAAACATCAGGTTTAATACTGGCAATTTCGCCAGGAGATAGATTTTTTTGCGCTTGCTCATCACCACTGGCGAGTTTCCTTATTGTTATTAACTGCCCTGCTGCACTTTATTTAGCAACAGGGTTTCCAGCGCCTGATAGTTTAATGCCTGTGGGCGATGATGATGGTAGCCCTGACCCCAGCGCACACCCAGAGCGTAGAGCTTTTGCGCAACTTCCTCGGTTTCAACAAATTCGGCAGTGACTTCTTTATTGAGTGAAGCCGCCATTTCCACAATGGATTTCACCATCGCATAGTGCGATGCGTCGCTATCCATATCGCGCACAAAAATACCGTCAATTTTTATTTTGTCGAACGAGAGTTGATGCAAGTAAGCATAGGAGGCAAAACCACTGCCGAAATCATCCAGCGCAAAGTGACAGCCAAATTCACGCAATTGCTGCATAAAGTGACGAGCGGAATCGACGTTTACAATTGCCTGGGTTTCCGTAATTTCAAAGCAGAATTTTTGCGGCGGTAAATTAAATTGGCGGAAGCTATTGATGATGGATTGGGCGAATTGGGTTTCGCGAATCGAGAAGGCCGAAATATTAATGGACACCATATCCATCTGTTCCAGTAACTCGCGGTGCTGGGTAAAAAATGACAGGGTGGCGTTGAGCATCCACTTGTCCAGTTCCGGAATTAAATGCAAGCGCTCGGCGGGGCCGATAAATTCACCCGGTGAGATCATGCGTTGATGTTCCGCATCCCACAGGCGCATTAATACTTCCAGGCGATACTGCGGCGCATCTTCTTTCCGCGTGGCGGGAAAATATTCGATCATCTGGAAATAAGCGCGGAAGGATTGGTTGTGAATGGCATCCACCAGGCGCGAGGCCCAGTTGATATTTTCCTTGTGCAGGCTGCTGCGTTTGGCGGCGTCTTCATAACTGTAAATGCCGCCGCGCACTTCCTGCTTGGCCACAAAAATCACTTCATCGGCGGCGAGCATCACCTGATCGTAACTCACCATAGTGCGGGTGAGCGGCACCGTCGCAATAGAGGCTGCTAATTTGAATTGGCGATCTTCCCACTGGAAATTAAAATCTTGCAGGTGCGTCAAAATAGATTGCGCCAGCGCGTAGCCTTTGTCGCCCTCATCGCAATAAGTCACCACCGCAAAACGGTCGCCACCGAGGCGGGCAAAAAAATCATTGCGTGTTAATAAGCCGCTGATGGTATCGGCAAATTGACGCAGCAATTCATCGCCGGCAATACAACCACAGCTTTCATTAATCAAGCGGAAGCGGTCGATATCGATCATCAAAAACGACGCGTCCACGTCCTGCACTTGAATGCGGGCGAGTAATTCGGAGACAAAGGATTCAAGGGCGTTGCGGTTGTGGAGGCGGGTAACAAAATCGTGGGTGGCGAGGTAATTAAGGCGGTCTTGCATATAGCGACGCTCATTAATTTCTTCGCGCAATTGGCGATTGGCAATGGTGAGTTCGGAGGTGCGCTCACGCACTTTGGTTTCCAGCTCGCGATTAAAGGATTTTAATTCGGCGAGCATTGCCTGCCGTTCCAATTGGTGACGCACGCGGGCGCGCACTTCGTCGGCATTAATCGGTTTGGTAATGTAGTCGGCGCCGCCTACGCGAAACCCTTGGCTGATATCGTCAGTGCGCGCGGTGACAAAAATAATCGGAATTTCCGTGGTGCTAAGGTCGCCTTTCAGGCGAGTGCAAACATCAAAACCATTGATGTCGGGCATCATCACATCGAGCAGGATTAAATCGGGCAGGCGACGAGTTGCCAACTCCAGTGCGCGCTCCCCGGAGGTGGCAACAATTAGCTGGCAATCCAAATCCTCCAGAATGCCACTCAGCACATCCAGATTCTCCGGGGTATCATCCACTAACAGAATACGCGTCGCACTCGACATAACAATGAAATCCTTCGCTATCGCTATTGTTGATATTCGATAATAACAGAAGGAATCAGAATAGCTACGCGGTGATTATGAAGTTTTGTTTAGCATTCAGGCTGTAGCGCAGAAGGATGTTATATAGGCACAAATACTTGTATGCGTACAACCATACTTGCACACATAGGTAGGCTGCCATCACTGGTTCGATGAGTTTGTTATTACTTTTTAAACCAGAGTGCCAGCAAACCAATCGCCACCAACGCGATGCTTGCCGGTGATACATCCGCTATCAGCCAATCCCTTAATACTGCCGAACCTTGGGTGTCTTGATAGAAGAAATAACCCGCCGCACCAAAGGCCACCAGTGCGATCAGTTTACGGCGACCGCGATGCTGTTGCATATTACGGCGGCTTACATCGCGTTCCAGTGCATCCAGTTTTTGGCTGATGAGCGGTAACTGTTGCAGGCTGTTAAAAATCAGATCCGGCACCTGCGGGAATTTTTCCATCCACTCGGGCGCGTAGCGTTTGAGTTCACCCCAGAGTGATTTGGGGTGGAAACGGTTTTTCAGCCAGCGTTCCAAAAACGGATGGGCAGTCACCCATAAATCCAAATCCGGGTAGAGTTGGCGGCCCAAACCTTCAATATTCAGCAGGGTTTTTTGCAGCAGTACTAATTGCGGTTGCACTTCCATATCAAAGCGGCGCGCGGTGCGGAATAAACTCAGCAGTACATTGGCAAAGGAAATTTCTTTCAGCGGTTTTTCAAAAATGGGTTCGCACACAGTGCGGATCGCCGCTTCCAATTCTTCTACTCGCACGGTCTTGGGTACCCAGCCGCTTTGCACGTGCAGTTCAGCTACCAAACGATAATCGCGGCGGAACATGGCGAGCAGGTTGCGCGCTAAATAATATTGATCCTCGCGCGTAAGCGAGCCGACAATCGCCATGTCCACCGCAATGTATTGCGGCAGCTGCGGGTTTTTAGTGGACACAAAAATGTTGCCCGGGTGCATGTCGGCGTGGAAAAAATTGTGCTCGAACACCTGGGTGAAAAAAATCTCCACGCCGCGCTCGGCGAGTTTTTTCATATCGGTATGTTGTGCGGTCAGGGCGTTGATGTCCGTTACTGGAATACCGTAAATGCGCTCCATCACCAACACATTGCTGCGCGTGTAATCCCAATAAATTTCGGGCACATAGAGCAGCGGCGAGTTTAAAAAGTTGCGGCGCAATTGTGAGGCGTTAGCGGCTTCACGCTGTAAATCCAATTCATCAAAAATGGTGGTGCGATAATCCTGCACAATTTCCACCGGGTGCAAACGTTTGCCATCCAGCGTATTTTTTTCTACCCAGCGGGCGACTAACAGCAGCAATTCAATATCCTGCTCTATCACCTGTTCAATGCCGGGGCGCACGACTTTGATGACCACTTCGCGGCCATCTTTTAATACCGCCGTATGCACTTGTGCGACGGAAGCTGAGGCCAGCGGTGCTTTGTCATAACTGGCAAAAATGGTATCGACACTGGCGCCGAGTGAAGTTTCAACAATGCGCTGGAATTCGTCGTTGGCAAAAGGGGCGACGTTGTCCTGCAGGTGATTCAGTTCGAGCACTATATCGCCGGGTACTAAATCCGGCCGTGTTGATAGCAGCTGACCAAATTTTACAAAAATCGGCCCCAAGTCTTCGCAGGCGCGCCGTAAACATTCACCGCGAGTCAGTTTTTCTCCGCTGGGTGATGTAGGTTGGGGGAATAATTTGAACAAGAGCAACAGCGCGCGTGCCGCAAACGGCAGGTTAGTTGGCAGCAGTTGATCGAGACGATAGCGGGCAAATACACGCAGGATTTTTAACAGACGAAAAAAAACAATCACGGATTTGATTTCTCTTTAATGAGTTTTTCCATGCGTGCGGCTGCACGATCTACTGCCAAACGCAAATCATCTACCTGCTGGTAAAAATCTTCCAATTCCGGTTTGGCGGGCAGGGCTTTTAATTCTTCGGTGAGAAATTCACTGGTCAGGCGCTGGGCGCTGGTGGCGCGCTCTTTAACCCAGCCGAATTGCGCGCGAATCAGCTGCGCGGTTTGGTGGCCGATAATATCGCCGGTGAATTGGCTGAGCATTTCTTCCCAGTCGATATCGAGGTTTTTCATCAGCCGCTGCAAATCGGCGAGAAGGCTTAAATCGCCCATCACCGTCACACCACTGTCTTTTAAATTGTGGATTTCGGTGTGTGCTAATTGTGCGAGCGCCAGCAGCGAGCCAGTAATACGTGTATCTACATCGCCATCCCAGTTGCCCATCAAGCGCAATTCGTCATCCATCGGCATCATAAATACCGTGATTGCCGGTGTGGTGATTTGCACTGCGAGAATTTTGCCTTCCAGTTGCATCAGCCCAATGCGTGTAGCGGGATCGTAACGCAGTGCGGTGTTAAGCATTTTTTCCGCGCTGGCGAGTGCGGCGGTGCTAAGCATGCCAGCCATTAAGGTTTAATCCCTTTGTGTAGCGCGACTATACCGCCGGTCATATTGTGGAATTCGGTGCGCACAAAACCGGCGGCATCCATCATGTCTTTCAGGGTTTGTTGATCCGGGTGCATGCGGATGGATTCGGCGAGGTAGCGATAGCTCTCGGCATCGTTAGTCACCAGCTTGCCCATAAACGGCAGCACTTTAAAGGAATAGGTATCGTAAATTTTGCTGAGGATTTCGCTCTGCGGTTTGGAGAATTCCAGCACCAGCAATCGTCCGCCCGGCTTTAATACGCGCAGCATGGAGCGCAAGGCGAGGTCTTTATCGGTGACATTGCGCAGGCCGAAGGCGATGGTAATGCAATCGAAAGTATTATCGGGAAACGGCAGGTACTGCGCATCGCATTGGGCAAAGTTGATGTTGCCGGCGATGCCGCGATCGGTCAGGCGGTCGCGACCCACGCCGAGCATGGAGGCGTTGATGTCGGCGAGTATTACCTGCCCATTGGCGCCGACCAGCTTGGCAAATTGGTAGCTCAAGTCGCCCGTGCCACCGGCTATATCCAAAACCTTGTGACCGGCGCGCACACCTGAGGCTTCAATAGTGAAACGCTTCCACAAGCGGTGAATGCCGCCGGACATCAAGTCGTTCATCACGTCATATTTGGCGGCGACTGAGTGGAATACCTCGGCGACACGCTCTGCTTTCTCTTCGACAGGAACTTGTTGAAAGCCAAAGTGAGTGGTTTTTTTCTCGTTCATAGCGGGTTCCAAGACTAGGCGCCCAGCGGGCGGGATAGCAGCACTGTGTGGTGGCAGTCTCTGATGACTGGCAGCATTGTACTGGCATTGGGCGTAAGGGGCGAGGCCATATCGCGCGGGAAAAAAGTGATAGTGTTTATCCCCTCAGTGGGTAAAATCGCCCTCCTTAATATTCCGCAACTATTGTCTGGAGTAAGGATTAACCCATGCGTGTGTTTTTGTGTGCCGCATTCCTGCTTGTCACCTGTGGCTCAGGCTTCTCCAATCCGAGCGCAGCTAATAGCCTTGAGCCCTTTACCACCGACGGCTGTTCCCTGTGGCTCGATGGTACCCCCGAACAGCCCAATTTGTGGCGCCACTGCTGCGTCGCCCATGACTTGGCCTATTGGCAAGGCGGCACCAAAGAGCAGCGAAAACAGGCTGATGAGGATATTCTCGCCTGCGTGAAACTGGCGCAGGGGACGGGCATGGCCAGCTATATCTACGGCAATGTGCGCTGGGGTGGCAGCCCCTATTGGATGTCGAACTATCGCTGGGGTTACGGTTGGGATTACCTGGACGGCATGTGGCCGCGCGGCTACAAAGTGCCCACGGCGGAAGAACAGGCGCAGATAGACGCGCAAATGCCCGCTGCACGGGAGGTAATCACCCGCGATGCCGAACTTAATCCCGTCACCGATGACAAACCTGTCACACCTGCACCTTAATCTTTAAGTGCACTGATTGGCGCCGCGACAAATTTATGGGTGTTTGAATCCATCCAAGTGCTTTACAATTGCCGGCGCAGTTGTACCGGGTCACCAAGGTGTAAACCGGGAAATGCGCGGCCAAATGGCTTCAACTCCTTTCCGGTTTTCCTCGGTCTCCCCTCAGGCAGACTGGCCGGATGGTGCGCCACCCAACCAACCTGATCACCTAATCAGTAGTACCCTATAAGCAATACCTTACAAGCAGCACCCAGAGGCGTTTCGCCAGCAAGTGAAATTCCAGCCTTATACCTTTTATGGAGACTCCATGAAATTTCGCTTTCCCATCGTCATCATCGACGAAGACTTTCGCTCCGAGAACACCTCGGGTTTAGGCATACGCGCACTCGCGGAGGCCATCCAAAATGAAAGCTGGGAGGTAGTTGGTGTTACCAGCTACGGTGACCTGTCGCAATTTGCGCAGCAGCAATCGCGCGCCTCTGCATTTATTTTGTCGATCGACGACGAAGAATTTGGCGGTGGCTCTTTGGAAGAGACCGACCACGCGCTGAAATCCCTGCGCGCCTTTGTGGAAGAGATCCGCTACAAAAACGCCGATATTCCGATTTATTTGTACGGCGAAACCCGCACTTCACGCCATATTCCCAACGATATTTTGCGCGAGCTGCACGGCTTTATTCACATGTTTGAAGATACGCCGGAATTTGTGGCGCGCCACATTATCCGCGAAGCCAAATCCTACCTCGATGGTTTGGCACCGCCGTTTTTCCGCGCGCTGGTGCACTACGCGCAAGACGGTTCCTATTCCTGGCACTGCCCTGGTCACTCCGGCGGCGTCGCCTTTTTGAAATCGCCTATCGGCCAAATGTTCCACCAATTTTTTGGTGAAAATATGCTGCGCGCCGACGTATGTAACGCGGTAGAAGAACTCGGTCAATTGCTGGATCACACCGGGCCTATCGCCGCGTCCGAGCGCAATGCCGCGCGCATTTTTAACGCCGATCACTGCTACTTTGTGACCAACGGTACGTCCACATCGAACAAAATGGTGTGGCACTCTACTGTGGCGCCGGGCGATATCGTTGTCGTTGACCGCAACTGCCATAAATCGATCCTGCACTCGATCATTATGTGCGGCGCAATCCCCGTGTTCCTGATGCCGACGCGCAACAATCTCGGCATTATCGGCCCGATTCCGCTGGAAGAATTCACGCCGGAAAGCATCGCCCGCAAGATCGAAGCAAACCCTTTTGCGCGCGAAGCCGTGAACAAAAAACCGCGCATCCTTACCATTACCCAATCGACTTACGATGGTGTGCTCTACAACGTAGAGACGCTGAAAAATATGCTCGACGGTAAAATCGATACGCTGCATTTCGATGAAGCCTGGTTGCCGCACGCCACCTTCCATGAGTTCTACAAAGACATGCACGCGATTGGCAAAGATCGCCCGCGCGCCAAAGAGTCGATGATTTTCTCAACGCAATCCACGCACAAATTGCTCGCGGGTTTATCGCAAGCATCGCAAGTGTTGGTGCGCGAATCTGAAAAAGTAAAACTCGATCAGGATGCATTTAACGAAGCCTATTTGATGCACACCTCCACTTCTCCGCAGTATTCAATTATCGCCTCATGCGATATCGCGGCGGCCATGATGGAAGCACCCGGCGGCCATGCACTGGTAGAAGAATCGATTTTTGAAGCGCTCGATTTCCGCCGCGCGATGAAAAAAGTGGACGAAGAATGGGGCCAGGATTGGTGGTTCCAGGTCTGGGGCCCGGAAGAATTTGCTGAAGAAGGCATTGGCACACGCGAAGACTGGATCCTGCGCAGCGACGACAACTGGCACGGCTTCGGTAAACTCGCACCAAACTTCAACATGCTCGACCCGATCAAAGCCACCATCGTTAACCCCGGCTTATCGGTAAATGGCCAGTTCAGCGACACCGGTATTCCGGCATCGATCGTCACCAAATATTTGGCAGAGAACGGCGTAATTATCGAGAAGTGTGGCCTCTACTCCTTCTTTATTATGTTTACCATCGGCATCACCAAAGGCCGCTGGAATACACTGGTAGCCGCGCTGCAACAATTTAAAGACGACTACGACAAGAACCAACCCATGTGGCGAATCATGCCGGAGTTTGCGCAAGCAAATCCGCGCTATGAGCGTATGGGTCTGCGCGATTTGTGCCAACAAATCCACGACTTCTACAAAGCCTATGATGTTGCACGCCTGACGACCGAGATGTACTTGTCCGATATGCAACCGGCGATGAAACCTTCAGATGCGTTTGCAAAAATGGCGCATCGCGAAATCGAGCGTGTACCTATCAACGAATTGGAAGGCCGCATCACCTCGATTTTGTTAACGCCTTACCCGCCGGGAATTCCGCTGTTGATTCCGGGTGAGCGTTTTAACAAAACCATCGTGGACTATTTGAAATTTGCACGCGATTTCAACGAGAAGTTCCCCGGCTTTGAAACTGATGTACACGGTTTGGTAAAACGCGAAGTGGATGGCAAAAAAGACTACTTCGTTGACTGTGTAAAACAATAAACCTGCCGTTCATGTGCAGAATGTTATAAATTCAAAAGCCACTCCGGGTAACCTGAGTGGCTTTTTTGCTTCAATCAAATTACAACACCAAGGGATGTGTCGCGGTGAACAGAAAAAAACAATCTATGATCCTTATCGTCGTGTTGCTGATAATAACGGCGGTTATTTATTTTTTTAGCCCGAGTGGTGCGCGCCCCAAATCCAAAACAACCAGTGAGTCCGCGCACTCCATCGAGCTGCACTCCGTGCGCTTACAGGGCTAATCTGCAGTTTCTTTTGTAGTAACAAACACAGCTTTACCATCACAATTAAACAGGGAATTACTATGCGCTTTCATTGGTCTTCATGGTGTGCCATTGCGTTAATGAGTTTATTACTGGGTGCCTGTGACAATTCCGCACCTGAGCAAAACAAACAAGCTCCAGCGGCAGAAGCCATCGCCCCGGAATGGGAAGCGCATATTGCAGATTATCCCAAACGCTGGATTGCGACAGAAGCCCCGCTATTTATTCGCTTCACCCATCCGGTGGTAGATGAAGCGCAAGTGAATACCGCCTTCTCTGACAAGCTGCTGACACTGGATGCCAAGACGCCGGTGAATTTGGTGTTTACCTCCACCAGTGAATTGCGTATCCAGCCCGTTGAGCGCTTGCCCAGTGATAGCAAAATTCGTTTCCGTTTAAACGCCAGTGAGTTGCAGGGGATCACTGAATCGCTCGGTGATTTTGAGTTTGAAGTGCAAACCATCAAACAGGATTTTGATTTGCGTGTGGATAGTTTGGGTGTAATGCCTGAAGACGAAAGTCAGATGCAGCTCACCGGTGTACTCACCACCGCCGATACCGCCGAGTTAAACGATATTAAAAAAATTCTGCGCGTTGAGGTGAATGAACGCAATGCCGATGTAGTTTGGACGCAGGATACTGATCGTAAAACCCATCGCTTTTTAATTGCACCAATAACGCGTGGCGACAGTGCCGGAAAAATTGTCTTGAACTGGGATGGCAGCGCCATAGGTTCTGCAGATAAAGGCGCACGCGAATTGGAAATTCCTGCGCGCAAAACCTTTCAAGTGACCGGCGTACAGGTGATTCGCCAACCCAATACCGCGATTGAAATTCATTTTTCTGACACGCTCGATAGCAGCCAAAATCTTAGCGGTTTGGTAACACTGGACGGTAAAGCCGTGAACGCCGTAATCGATGGCAGCCTGCTGCGTTACACACCGGAAAAACTCGATACTGGTGAAATAACGCTGAAAATCAACGGCAGTATTAATAACCTGAAGCAGCAAAGCCTGGGCAGTGACTACGAGCACAAAGTGGTGCTTGAGTTGGTAAAACCGCTGGTGCGTTTTGTCGGTAGCAGCAGTATTTTGCCTCCCGCCAGCCAAATTTCTGTGCCCTTTGAAGCCGCAGGTGTGGATTCAGTACAAGTGATTGCTTTTAAAGTGTTTGCCAATAATGTTGGCCAATATCTGCAGGATTACCAACTCACCGCTGCTGCTGCTGCGACCGATACCGGGCGCTATTTATGGCGTAAAACCTATCAGCTACCCGAAATTCCCCGCGCGGGCGCCCAGCGTTTTAATTTGGATTTATCCGAGCTAATGGCACAACACCCCGATGGGTTAATTCGTTTGGAGCTGCGCATTGATCGCAGCAACTCTATTTACACCTGTGAACAACTGCGCCCGACAGAACCGGTTGCCAAAATGCCGGAAGATTCCGATGGTGAAAGTTATTACGATCGCGTAGAGGAACCGGCGTGGTATCAGCAATATTATCAATCCCAGGGTTATTACAATTACAGTGAGCGCAATAATCCCTGCGATGATACTTACTATTACTATGGTGATGAAATTGCTTCATCACGCAATTTTTTGGTGTCCAATATCGGCTTACTCGCCAAACGCGGCAGCGATAATCAACTGCATGTCATTAGCACAGAATTAAATTCCGCTAAACCATTGGGCAATACCGAAATCACTGCCTACAACTATCAGCAACAGCCGATTGGCAGTGGCACTACCGACAATTACGGCATGCTGCAATTAACTACCGACGGCGTGCCTTTTTATATTCAAGCCACTCACAATAAACAGCGCGGTTATCTGCGCCTGCGCAGTAGTGAAGCGCTGCCCACCAATCAATTTGATGTAAGTGGCGAACACATTAAGGGTGGCCTAAAAGGTTTCCTCTACGGAGAGCGCGATGTATGGCGCCCGGGCGATGATATTTTCCTCAGTTTTATTTTGGAAGATAAAGCCCAACAGCTACCCGCCAATCACCCGGTCACGCTGGATTTATTTGATCCCAGCGGTAAAAAAGTGCTGAGCCAAACCAATGTGCAACCGGTCAATAATTTTTATACCTTTGCGTTAAAAACCGAAGAGACAGCACCCACCGGAAATTATCGCGCAGTGGTGCATGTGGGTAATCGTTATTTCGACAAAATTATTAAAGTGGAAATGGTGGTGCCCAACCGTTTGAAAGTGGATTTAACACCCACAGAAACACCGCTGCGGTTGCGCAATATGCCAACACAAGTGTCACTCTTTGCCCAGTGGTTGCAGGGCGCTACCGCCAAAAATTTAAAAGCAGATTCGGAATTAAAACTGAGTGCCCGCGAATCGGTATTTGCGGGATTTGAGCAATTTACTTTTGATGACCCGGTGCGCAGTTTTGCGGGCAGTGCGCAAAAAGTATTTGATGGCCACGTGGATGAAAGTGGCAACGCCAGCTTTCCGGTGAATGTCAGTTTGTCATCGCCACCGCCGGGCAAACTCACCGCCACCTTTGTGACTCGCGTGTTTGAAGAGAGCGGTAATTTCAGCACAATTTTGCGCCCCTATGAATTACTGCCATTTGATCATTGGGTTGGTATTAATATTCCCAAAGGCAGCGGTTACATGGATGCCATTGGTCGCGATGCCGATCACCCGGTACTCATTCAAACATTAAATGCACAGGGCAAAGCGGCCGCGTCGCGCAAAGTGGATTTACAGGTTTATGAAATCGGCTGGCGTTGGTGGTGGGATGAAAACAATGAAAATCTTGCCGAATATTTTACCAACAGTAGTCATCGCCCGGTGCACAGTGAAACTCTGGTGAGCGATACCAATGGCCGCATAAATTGGACCTTGGAAAAAAATAAATACGATTGGGGGCGCCATATTATTCGCGTGTGCGACAACAGCGAAGGCGATGCCCAGGCGCACTGCGCCGGCAAGGTGGTTTATTTAGGTTGGAGTTACGACTCATCGGCCAGTGCTGATTCCGCCACCCAATTAATGCTCTCGGCCGATAAAGAAAAATATCAACCCGGTGATGTTGCCAAGGTACGTTTGCCCAATGCGCGTGAAGGGCGCGTATTGCTGAGTATTGAAAATGGCACGCGAGTATTGGAGTCGCGTTGGCTGGATTTGCAGGCGGGTCAAACCGAAATAGAAATTCCCATCACCTCGGCGATGGCGCCTAACGTTTACGCCCAGGTTGCACTGATATTGCCGCATCAGGAGCGTGTTGCTGAAGCGCCGATGCGTTTATACGGCATAGTGCCGCTGCTGGTGGAAGACCCTGCAACCCGTTTGCAGCCGCAATTGGACGTGGCAGAAAAAGTTCGCCCTGAAACCGAATTTAGCATCAAGGTTAGCGAAAAAAATCAGCGTGCTATGACCTATACTCTGGCGATGGTGGATGAAGGTTTACTCGGCCTCACCAATTTCCGCGCACCGGATGCGCACGATTATTTTTACAAACGTGAAGCGCTGGGCGTGCGCACCTGGGATTTATTTGATCAGGTAGTTGGTGGTTATGGTGCGTCGCTGGAGCGAGTGTTGGCAATTGGTGGCTCCGATGCCGCCTTGGAAGCCGAGCGCAAACGCCGCGAGCGTCGCTTTCCACCGGTAGTGAAATTCCTTGGTGCGTTTGAATTAAAAGCCGGTGAAACCCGCGCGCATAAAATTACCCTGCCACCCTATATGGGTGCGGTGCGCGTTATGTTGGTGGCGGGTGATACCAGCGCGAAAACTAATAACAGTGTAACCAGCGCCTACGGCAGTGTGGAGAAAACTGTGACCGTCACTCAGCCAGTCACACTTTTTGCCACCTTGCCACGTGTGCTTGGTCCCGGTGAAGCAGTGAATTTGCCGGTTAATGTATTTGTGAGCGAAAAAGATATTCGCGAAGTAAAAATTTCGGTGGAAGCGAATGAAATTTTTACCGTGGAAAAAGGCGCTGCAACACTCAACTTTAGTGAACCGGGCGATGCGATTGCCAGTTTGCAATTGAAGGTGAATGATCGCCTCGGTAAAGGCCGTGTGAAAATTACCGCTACCTCAGGCAATGAAACCGCCACGCAAGAAATTTATATCGACTCACGCGCGGCGAATCCGCCTACCAGTCTGTGGCAGAGCAAATTATTGCAGCCGGGCGAAGTCTGGCAATCGCCCCTGCAAGCTCACGGCATGATTGGCACTAATCAGGCGAGCCTTGAAGTAAGCACCTTGCCGCCGCTCAACCTTGAGCAGCGCTTGGATTATTTAATTAGTTATCCGCACGGCTGCCTGGAGCAAGTGACCTCATCGGTATTTCCACAATTGCGTCTTGCGCAATTGGTGAATCTGAGTGACGCACAAAAAATTGAAATTGATAACAACATTAACGCGGGCATTAAACGCTTGTATGGTTTCCAGCATGCCAGTGGCGGATTCAGTTATTGGTCGGGTGATGGCTATGTGAATGAATGGGCATCCAGTTATGCCGGGCATTTTTTAGTGGAGGCGAAACGTGCCGGTTACGCCGTGCCCGCTGCGCTATTAAATGGTTGGATAAACTATCAGCGCAATGCGGCGCGCAACCCGCAAATTCAGGGTAATTATTACGACGAGATGGTGCTCGCCTATCGCCTCTATACACTCGCCTTAGCGGACAGCGCTGAACTACCGGCAATGAACCGTTTGCGCGAAACCTTTAAAAATAATCAGCAGAATCTGCAGGACTACCGCATGCCTGCGCGCTGGTTGTTGGCTATGTCTTATCAACATGTTGGTTTAAAAGATGCTGCGCAGGATGTGCTGGGCACAATTGCCAATACTGTGCCGAGTTACCAAGATTCAGGGTACACCTACGGTTCCGAAATGCGTGACCGCGGGTTGTTGTTAGCAACTCTGGTGAGCGTGAATGCAAATCAAGAAACAACCTGGGAAGTGGCTGAACAAGTTGCCCATGAATTGTCGAGTGACGGTTGGTACTCCACACAAAGTATCGCCTGGGCACTGTTGGCGATGAGTGAATTTGCCAGCGCTAATCAAAGCAGCAACGGCATAAAATTTTCTTATCAACAAACAGGCGAAAGCGATTGGACCAGTCAGGGCAGTAACAGCCCAGTGTTCCGCCGCGCGCTGGACTCACCACAAGTATCGGTACGCAACGATCACGACAAACCCATTCGCGTGGTGGTGAGTAATCGCGGCACACCAGCCAACTTACGTGAAGAAGCTAGCAGTAATGGTTTGGCACTACAGGTTAATTTTTTAACGCTGGCTAACGAACCGCTGGATGTCGAGCAACTGCCACAAGGCACCGACTTTGTAGCCGAAGTTACCGTCAGCGGCGAGTTCGATAAATTATTGACCAGCAATATCGAAAACATCGCGCTTACCGCCGTAATGCCCAGCGGCTGGCAAATCCGCAATGAACGTCTGGAGGGGTCACAACTGCCTAAAGGTATTGATTATTTGGATATCCGCGATGATCGAGTGCTGGGTTATTTCAGTTTGTGGCGCGATTACTACTGGAATTATCGCTATCAGGAACGCAACCAAACCAGCGTCACCCTGCGCATAATTTTAAACGCGAGTTACGCAGGGAAATTTTATTTGCCCGGTTGGAACGCAAGCGCCATGTACAACGAAAAAATACAGGCGAAGAGCAAAGGCTATTGGGTTGAGGTGGTGGGAAAATAAAACCTAACTCTGATTAGAGATTGTGGGTTTGTGTTAATTTTTTGTTGCGGTTCATTCCTCACCAGCAACCTACAGGGTGCTTTGTAGGTTGCTGGTGAGGAATGAACCGCAACAATTTATGAATCGTCTTGTACCCTTGAAACTCTGCACCATCACCCCAACATTCGCGACTTACTCTGCTTTCACATATTCCGGATGGCTCAGGTTATGAGTGAAATATTTATTTTGCAAAATCAGCACAATCTCTTTCTTGGTAAACAAAACAACTGGTTGGATGGTCGCGATTTGAACGCGCTGTACAAAACACCGCATAAAGATGAAGCGATTAACCAGATGGTTGAGGCCAGTTCCAAGGACTATACCCAGCGTATCAAGATCATTAGCTGCTCACCCAATGAGAAGGGCTTGCCATCGATTGACCCGGAAATTCTGCCCGAGCCATTGCCCAAGTTGGGTAAAGATCTGTTGGCGACGCTTGAGGCGGAGGCAGTGCAGGCGCATGCTGATCAAGCTGTTGTTGATCCGGTGGCTGCCTTGCCCGACGAGCCATCGCGCTGATCCCTGCGCAGTGCTGTCGCTAGTCGCTTCCTGTTCTACACTTTGTTAGTGGGCCGCTGCGGCGGCTTTTTTATTTGTGCTTGATTGCGCTTGTCGCCCAAGGATTTTGAATTGTCACATGATCACGGTTTATCCAGCGAATTGCTGAGTGCGTTTGCCGAGCCTGCGGCTAATGCCAGTCTGCGCGGTATTTTGCGCGGTCTGGAAAAAGAGAGCCTGCGCGTAACCCCCCAGGGCACTCTGGCGCAAACTGATCACCCGCGCGCGCTGGGTTCTGCGTTAACCCATCCGCATATCACCACGGATTACAGTGAAGCGCTGCTGGAATTTATCACCGAGCCGTTTGCTGATGTGGAGCCACTGCTGGCGCAGTTGGATGATATTCACCGTTTTACCTACCAGCACTTGGCCGCTAACAACGAGCGCCTGTGGCCTGCGAGCATGCCGTGCACCTTGGGTACGGATGATGAGATTCCGGTGGCGCGTTACGGCTCGTCCAATTCCGGCAGGATGAAAACGGTTTACCGCGTGGGCCTGGGGCACCGCTATGGTCGCTCAATGCAGACTATCGCCGGGATTCACTATAACTTCAGTATGCCCGATGAGTTTTGGTTGGCGCTGCAACAACAAACGGGCAATCAACAAGCGCTGCAGGATTTTAAAACCGAGCGCTATTTTGGGTTGATCCGCAATTTCCGTCGCAACTTTTGGCTGCTGATTTATCTGTTTGGTGCATCACCCGCGGTCTGTTCCTGTTTTGTGAAAGATCGCACCCATAAACTCCAGCCCTTCCCCGCTGCCGAACAAACCATGTATTTGCCTTATGCGACTTCGCTGCGCATGGGTGATTTGGGCTACCAGAGCGACGCACAAAAAAGTCTCGTGGTGAATTACAACAACCTGAGCGATTACTTGGCCACGCTCTGCGGCGGTATCACCCAGAGTTATCCCGCCTATGAGCAGATTGGGGTGAAAGACGGGCAGGGCAATTACCAGCAACTCAATTCCAGTTTGCTGCAAATCGAAAACGAGTTTTATTCCAGCATCCGCCCCAAACGCACTACCGGGCGCGGCGAGACGGCACTGCAAGCGCTGCGTCTGCGCGGGGTGGAGTATGTAGAAGTGCGCTGCGTGGATTTGAATCCCTACGAGCCGCTTGGCATCACCAAAGAGCAAATGCAGGTGATGGATGCGTTTTTGCTTTATTGCTTGCTGAGCGATAGCCCGCAAACCGACGAGCGGGAGTTTTATCAGGGGCAGGAAAACCAGAAGCGTATTGTGAATAGCGGGCGCGATCCTGCGCTGAAGTTGCTGCGCGGTGAACATGAAATCGCCATGCGCGAGTGGGCGGAGGAAATTGTGCGGGGCAGTATGGCGGCGGCGCAATTGTTGGATCAGGCCAAAGGTGGGGCGGCACATCAGCAGGCGCTGGAGCATCAGCGCGCTAAAATCGCCAACCCGGAGTTAACACCTTCGGCGCGGGTATTGCGCGATATGACTCAGGCGGGGCAAAGCTTTTACGCCCACGCCTTGGCCCTCGCAGAACAGCAGCGCGCGTATTTTGCGGATCGCCCCTTGGCGGCAGCACAGCAGGCGGTATTTGCGCAGATGAGTGAAACGTCCCTACAGGCGCAAGCTGCACTGGAGGCAGACCAGCAAATCAGTTTTGATCAATATCTGGAAAATTATTACGCCCAATATCGCGGCTGTCGCTGCGCGAGCTGAGTGATGCATCACCGTCGCCAGAGGCTGCGCGGCGGTGATGCTCTGGTATTGAATTCTGCGCTTATTTTTGCACGACAAAATTATTGAAATATAAATCCGATGCGGGGCCTTTAACAGCTGTCACTACGGGTAAGGTGCTAGCGGTCGCAGCGGAGGTTGCTGACGTCACTGCCGCTGAACTGCCCTCTGTAGGCGCGATTGTTGTTGCGGGTGCGGTAGGTGTTGTTGGTGCTACGGCGGTAGGTGTTGCTTCTGCGGCTGGCTGCGGCGCCAACCCCTGTACTTGCAGCAGGGCTTTGTTAATTTCTGCTAGCGCGTAAGTGCGCAAATATTCTTTTCCTTCCACGCTGCTTACAATTTCATCGCTCTGCGCGCTCAAAATACTGACCAGGCGATCGCGAATCAGCGGCAGGTGGTGAGTCACTGTATTGGCGTCCGCCGCATTTTCGCTGCGAATGGATAGTTCCGCTTTTATGTAACGCGCCTTGCCGGGGCCACCGTAGTTCACCACCAGCGGTGGGGTGATGGGAATATAGTTAATGCCCTCAGGTGCACCTTTATTGCCACCACCCGAAGCCAACGCAGGCAGTGCTAGTGCAATGCCCAATGTAATACCCAATGCGATACCCGCTCTTTTACTAATCAGACTGGATGCCAGACCAAACCTACCGCGTTTCATAATCTCTCCCCTGTGAACTTCAGCCATTCTTCTCGCTCAAATCAAGGCGCTGCTTGGCGCGATTGACGAATGCCCCAAAGCATAGTCTATTCGTTTGTCTAACTGTGCAAACCTGCGCTGAATTAAATCGCTGCTGGCTAAATGTCTGGCTCTGGGCGCACATAATTGCTTAACATAGCCATCATTATTCCTATAGTCATAAAACGACCGCTACCTCGTTAACTTCTTCAAGTAAGGATTGTTCATGTCTCCCAGTGTGCGTCAAACCAATCTGCTTATTTTTGTTATCTGTACCGCCATGATGTTGGCTGCTGCCTATATGGAGCATGTGATGAAAATGGTTCCTTGCTCGCTGTGCATCACCCAACGTGGGTTTGTGGTGTTAACCGGACTCTTAGCCTTGATTGCTGCGATTCATAACCCTGCTAATCGCGGCCGTCGTGCCTATGCGCTTGCCGGTATTGCCAGCGCCATCCTCGGTGCGTGTTTTGCGGGTCGCCAACTCTGGTTGCAAAGTTTGCCGGAAGATCAGGTTCCCGCTTGTGGGCCAGGTCTCGCCTATATGTTTGAAGTCTTCCCTTTTATGGATGCGCTGAAATTACTGTTACAGGGGGATGGCAACTGCGCCCATGTAGATAAGATCCTCGGTTTGAGTCTTGCGGCCTGGACTTTTATGGCATTTATTGCGCTGGCTGGCGCCAATTTATACCAAGCCCTGCGCCCTGCGCACCGCACACAGGCATAAAGCGCGATGCAGTCTTGCCCTCATGCGTCAGATCGCCTATTGTGACCAACTGAATTTATGCACCTGCGCTTGAAAACAGTGGTTGTCGCGGATTATCTCGCGTACAGCACATCCGCGCAAAGCACACCTCTTTCGAAAATGGATAGGAATAACTGATGTTAGAAAATTGCAAAAGTGCCAAAGAACGCTGGGGCGGTGTAAGTGAAATTATCGACCGCTGGTTGGAAGAGCGTCAGCAAATGCTGGTGCAATACTGCGCCCTGAGTGGTCTGGATCAGGACTTGAGCGATGTGCAGCGCGGTGAAAAGTTGCGCAGCTTTTGCCAAATCCTGGTGGACTATGTATCGGCAGGTCACTTTGAAGTCTACGACCAGTTGATCAAAGAGGGGCGTGAGTTTGACGATGCTGACGCGCTGCAAGAGGCGGGTAAACTCTACGATGTAGTCGATAAAACCACCGAAAAGTTACTCGATTTTAATGACAAGTATTTGGAAACCGACGACCTGAGCTCACTGACCAGCGATTTGTCCCTGTTGGGTGAAGCCTTGGAAGTGCGTTTCAGCGCCGAAGACCGTCTGATCTCGGTACTTCATACCTCGCATAAGGATCTGGTTAACTGATGGGTTAACCGACTTTGTCAGAGCATAAAAAAACCCGCCGTAGCGGGTTTTTTTATGTCTTGCCATTGGTGTATGGCAGTGCGGGATCGCTCCCGCCAGGCTTATTCTGCAGCTGCTTCAGGTGCTTTGATTTCGAGCAATTCAACTTCGAAAACTAATGTAGATGAAGGTGGGATTGGACCTTGACCGCCAGCGCCATAAGCCAATTCAGACGGGATTACGATTTCCCATTTGGAACCTTGTGGCATCAATTGCAGTGCTTCAGTCCAGCCAGGAATTACGCCGTCCAATGGGAAAGTAGCTGGTTGGCCATTTTTCACTGAGCTATCAAATTCGGTGCCGTCGATCAGCTTGCCGGTGTAATGCACAGTCACTACATCAGTTGCTTTTGGCTTGGCGCCTTTACCTTCAGTAATTACTTTGTATTGCAGGCCGCTTTCGGTGGTGGTTACACCTTCTTTGGCTTTGTTGTCTTCAAGGAACTTTTTGCCATCAGCAATGTTCTTTTCGCTCAGTTTCTTTTGCTCTTCTTCTTGTTTAGCCATAGCTTTTTGCTGAACTTCTTGCATGATCTTTTGCATGTCTTCTTCGCTAATGCGAGATTCTTTGCCGTCGCGCACATCAGCCAATGCTAATGCCAAAGAGTCCGGCTCGATGGTCAAACCACCGTTTTGCAGGTTCTTACCCAGGTTTTGACCAATGATGTAGTTGGCTTTTTGTTCCAGCGTTGCCAGCTTCGCGCTGTCATCAACTGGTTTTGCTTCTTCTTTATTACAGCCAATCAAGCCTGCAGTCGCAGCCATCAAGCCAACAACCAATAAACGTTTGTTAAACATAATGCACCTTATTTTGTAATCATTGATTTGTATTTGTTGTCTGTGTGAAATGGGCATTGCCTCACTTCTTCCTAGCCGACAGCCTGTGCAGCACCAGAACAGGGGCCAATGGTATACCAAGTCTGATCAAATGTGCGTGTTTTTAGCGACGTTTGCGCTGTGCTGCAGCCTCAAACCCTGTGCTATTCCTCATTTGTGAATAGCGATTGCCACCTTGGCTTTGCCGAGCCAGTTCAGACTCTGGTGTTTTATGAAAGTTCCAGACCTTATTAAGGCTCTTTGTGGTGATGTTGCGCAGGGGGCATACACTTTTGCGCGGGGCGCAGCTACAATTCGCTCCATTGCATCCGCTGTTTTGTGATGCTCCCTCATCGTAGATTCCCAACGCTTTTTCACGCAGGTATTGTTTATGGCCGCCTCTCCCAAAACCAAAATTTCCGTTGCTGAATTGGAACAGCAGATCGCTAAAGTCAGTGCCGCTCTGGATAAGGCGCGTGCGCAAGAATTTGCTGCCGCACAAAAAGCAGTTGCCGCTGGGCAAAAAGCCGTGGCGAGCGCCAAGAAAAAAGTTGCCGATATTTCTGCCAAGGGGGTAGTCACTGCAGCGGCAAAAGCACGTTTGGCGCAGGCTAAAAAAGATCAACTGGATGCAACCAAAATGTTAGCGGCTGCACAGGATGCAGTAGCGACATTAAAAACAGCTGAACAAGCAGCCAAAGAAGTTGCCAAGGAAGTAGCCGCTGCAACTAAAGGTAAGGGCAAAACCAAAAAAGTGAAAAAGGCGGCTAAAGCTGTTGTTGCCACCACAGAAAAACCCGCCAAAGTAAAAGCGGAGAAAAAAGTAAGCAAAACTGACAAGCCTGCTAAAGCAGAAAAAGCCGTTAAACCAGCGAAAGTAGCAAAACCAGCAAAAGCAGTGAAAGAAACTAAAACTGAAGTGGCGCCGGAAGTGAAAGTAGCAGAACCAAAAGTGGCCGTTAAAAAAACTCCTCCTGCGCCAAAAAAAGCAGCACCCAAAAAGCCTGCGCCTAAAAAAGTAGCTGCACCTAAAGCCCCTGTGGAAGTTGTCGCTGCTCCGGTAGCTGCAGTCGAAGCGGCTGCACCTGCAGTAGAAGTGCCGGAAGTAATTGCCGATGTAGAGGCTGTAGTAGTCGCCGAAACGGTTTCCGTTGAGGCGACCCCTGCACCAGAAGCCGCACCCGTGATGACAGAAACGCTACCATTTGACGATGACAATGGTTCGCTGAGTTAATTGATTACAAAAATACTGCAATGAAATAAAAAGGGCGCGATCATCGCGCCCTTTTTTGTTGCCGTGCTTTTTTACACTGGTAGTAAGTTATTCGTCGTTAGGAATCAGACCTAAGTTGCGTACGATTTCGGCGGTGGGTTCGGTTTGATTCATGGTGTAGAAGTGCAGACCGGGTGCATCGTTTTCCAGCAAGGTATCGCACAGGTCAGTGACCAGCTCTATACCAAAGGCGCGCAAGCTGGCTTCATCGTCACCATAATTTTCCAGCGCTTTACGCAACCAGCGCGGAATTTCGGCGCCGCAAGTATCGGAGAAGCGCGTTAAATTTTTGTAGTTAATAATGGGCATAATGCCGGGGTAAATTGGCTGGGTAATACCCGCTTTCTGGCATTGATCAACAAAATAAAAGTAGGAGTCCGGGTTAAAGAAGTATTGGGTGATGGCGCTGTTAGCACCCGCATCAAATTTACCTTTCAAATAACCCACGTCATCACTGTAGCTTTTAGCCTGCGGATGAATTTCCGGATAGGCCGCCACTTCCAAATGGAAATGCTCGCCATAATGTTTGCGGATAAAGGCGACCAATTCATTGGCATAAACCAATTGGTAAGCACCGCCTACACCAGAAGGCATATCGCCACGCAGGGCAACGATGCGATCTACACCGGCATCTTTGTATTCCTGAATTAATGTTTTAATGGTGGTTTCGTCGTCGCCACCAAAAGACAAATGCGGCGCGACAGCGATACCATCGCTTTTAAATTGGGTGATCAAACCTTTGGTGTTATCGCGGGTTGAGCCACCAGCACCGTAAGTAACAGAGAAAAAGTCCGGCGCAAATGCATTTAATTGGTCGCGTACTTTGATCAGTTTTTCTTTTCCTTCCGGCGTTTTGGGCGGAAAGAATTCAAAACTTAAACGCGGTTGTGAGTCGTTCATAGCGTGTTCCTGTAGGTTAGGCAGTAATGCCCAACATAACGACCGTGTTGGGCATTACTGCTTGCGCAGCCCGGCCCAACCTACGGTTAAAAAATTAATATTTGTAAGATTCCGGCTTAAACGGGCCGTCGATTTCTACACCGATATATTCGGCTTGCTGTGCGGTCAGTTTGGTAATTACACCACCAAAACCTTCCACCATATCTTTAGCTACTTCTTCGTCGAGTTTTTTCGGCAATACACGCACATACAAGTGTTCTGCTTTTTGCTCGGCTGGCAGGTCAGCAAATTTGCGCTCGTACAAATACATTTGCGCTAGCACTTGGTTGGCGAAAGAACCATCCATAATGCGCGATGGGTGACCGGTGGCATTGCCCAGATTTACCAGGCGGCCTTCCGACAACAAAATCAAATGATTGTTGGTCGCCTTGTCGCGATAGATTTTATGCACCTGGGGTTTAACTTCATCCCACTCCCAGTTTTTGCGCATAAACGCGGTATCAATCTCGCTATCGAAGTGGCCGATATTACACACCACCGCACCATTTTTTAGTGCGCGCAGCATGGCAGAATCACACACGTTGACGTTACCGGTCGTGGTGACTAACAAATCGGTAGTGCCCAGTACGATGTGATTAATATCTTCGTATTTACCGGTGTTGATACCGTCGTTGTAGGGCGATACCACTTCAAAACCATCCATACAAGCCTGCATGGCGCAGATCGGATCGATTTCAGTAATTTTCACGATCATACCTTCCTGACGCAGTGAAGCAGCAGAGCCTTTACCCACATCGCCGTAACCGACTACCAAGGCTTTTTTACCCATCAGCAAATGGTCGGTACCGCGTTTGATGGCATCGCTCAAGCTGTGACGGCAACCGTATTTGTTGTCGTTTTTACTTTTGGTCACTGCATCATTCACGTTGATGGCTGGCACTTTTAATTGGCCTTTTTTCAACATATCGAGCAAGCGGTGAACACCGGTGGTGGTCTCTTCGGAAATGCCGTGGATTTTATCCAGCATCTGCGGATATTTTTCGTGCACGATTTGCGTCACATCGCCGCCGTCGTCCAGAATCATATTCGCATCCCAGGGCTTGCCATCTTTGTTGATGGTTTGCTCGATACACCACCAGAACTCTTCTTCAGTTTCACCTTTCCATGCAAATACCGGAATGCCGGCAGCGGCGATAGCAGCAGCGGCATGATCTTGGGTGGAGAAAATATTGCACGAAGACCAGCGCACTTCTGCACCCAAATCCACCAGTGTTTCAATTAACACCGCGGTTTGAATGGTCATGTGAATACAGCCAATAATTTTTGCATCAGCCAGTGGTTTGCTCGCGGCATATTTGCGACGCAGTGCCATCAGCGCCGGCATTTCACCTTCGGCTATTTCAATTTCCTTGCGGCCCCAGGTTGCGTCTTTGGCAAATTCTTCGGCCGTTTTGGCGGCTACTTTGTAGTCGGTGAAGCTCATAATAATTTCCTGATTAATCAACAGATGGTTGATATTTTATTCCGTCATTCCTGCGAACGCAGGAATCCATTTTTACAAGGGTTGGATCCCCGCGTGCGCGGGGATGACGATGGTTTATAAATCAATTTTTACAGCGCTTTCTTCAGTGCATCCGCTTTATCGGTTTTTTCCCACGTAAAATCGGGCAGCTCGCGACCAAAGTGACCGTAAGCCGCAGTCTGGCGATAGATTGGACGTTTCAAATCGAGCATTTGGATCAGGCCACGTGGGCGCAGGTCAAAGTTTTCGCGAATTAAATCGATAATCGCGCTATCCGAAATTTTGCCAGTGCCAAAAGTATTGATGGAAATTGACGTGGGTTCAGCAACACCAATGGCGTAGCTCACTTGAATTTCACACTTGTCGGCCAAACCGGCAGCAACAATATTTTTAGCAACGTAACGACCAGCATAAGCTGCAGAGCGATCTACTTTGGATGGATCTTTACCGGAAAATGCACCGCCGCCATGACGCGCCATGCCGCCGTAGGTATCCACAATAATTTTGCGACCAGTCAAACCGCAATCGCCCACGGGGCCGCCGATAATAAATTGGCCGGTGGGGTTGATATGGTATTGCGTATCTTTGTGCAGCCACTCAGCAGGTAATACGTTTTTGATAATTAATTCGCGCACTGCTTCGCGAATTTCTGCTTGTTTTACGCTGGGGCTGTGTTGGGTAGACAAAACCACAGCGTCGATGGCTACGGGTTTGCCGTTTTCATAGCGCAGCGTTACCTGACTTTTTGCATCGGGACGCAACCAGGGTAATTCGCCGCTCTTGCGCAATTGTGCTTGCTTTTCTACCAGGCGATGCGCGTAATAAATCGGCGCGGGCATTAACACAGATGTTTCATTGGTGGCAAAACCAAACATCAAACCCTGGTCGCCTGCGCCCAAATCTTTATCATCAGCTTCATCAACACCCATGGCGATATCGGATGATTGTTTGCCGATTGCATTTAATACGGCACAAGAGGCGCCATCGAAACCGACATCACTTGAATCGTAACCAATATCCAAAATTACCTGGCGAATTAAATCTTCCAAATCCACATAGGTAGAGGTGCGCACTTCACCGGCGACAATCGCCATACCGGTTTTTACTAATGTTTCTACCGCAACACGCGCGTTGGGGTCATCTTTTAAAATTGCATCGAGCACGGCATCAGAAATCTGATCCGCTAATTTATCGGGGTGACCTTCGGAAACCGATTCGGAGGTAAAGACGGAATATTCGGACATGGTGATTTCCCTTAAAGAAATTAAATCAAAAAAAATAATTAACTAAATTAAAAATTCGCTGGCTTAAAAAATTGGCGCAATTGAATTTGGAAACCGTTGCGCAAGGCAAAATACACACTCTGGCCTTCTTCGAGTTTTGCCGCTTGCGCCCAGCGCGAAAAATCCTGTGGTTCAAATCCTTGCCATAAATCGCCGCAAGCGTCGCGCGCCCAAGCTTGTTCGTGGCGACAGAGATCGCAGATCAGCAGCGCGCCGCCCGGCGCTAGCACATTGCTTAAATCCTGAAAAATATCGGCGGGCGATGGTGTGTGGTGCAATACCATATTCACCAGTATGCAATCGGCCAATACTTTGTGGTTGAGTAAGCTCTGGGTATCGCCGTGGATAAATTCGATATTGCGCAGATTCTTTTCGCTGGCAAATGCACGCGCCTTGTCGAGCATATTGGCGGCGTTATCCAGCGCAACAACTTGGTTAAATTGGTGCGCAAGTACCGAGAGAAATTCACCTTCGCCGGGGCCAACTTCCAGTGCGAGATTTTTGGCGCGCAGCACTGTGTTGTTGAGCAGTTGTGTCATCTGCTCGGCGTACACTGGATAGCTGGCAATTAAATCTTGCTGCGCGCGAAATTTATCCGCGTTCTCGCTGAAAAACGTTTGTGCGGCCTGGCTGCGCTCTTGCTGCAATTCGCGGATGGGCGCGAGCAAATGTTCGGCAATCGGCAAGGTGTCCACCGTTGCGAATAATTGTTGCTGTAAGGCGGCGAGCGGATGATCCGGCGCTAAATAGGCGCGGCGATAAAAAATCGAATTGGCCTCGCGCCGCGAACTTAATAAGCCGGCGTTATTGAGCACCTTGAGGTGATGGCTCATGCCTGACTGTTTGATCGCAAAAATCCGGCACAGCTCCAATACCCCGAACGAATCCTGGCTGAGTACACGCAATATCTCCAGGCGCAGTGGATCACCTGCGGCTTTGAGCAAATTGGCGAGGGGGCTGAGCGGCGTTTCCAATTCGACCATATCGGTCAGTACGGGCAGGCCGTCAGTGGTGTCGTGCAGGGAGTGGTTCATGGTTTGATCAATGGCTGGTAAGTGCTGTGCAGTCTAGCAGCCTGAAAAACCTATATCAAAATATTTTGATATAGGTTTTAGTCGTTTTTAGTTCGAATTGAGCAAATAAATGGCTTTTTCGATCTTTGGGGCGGTTTTTATTGATTAATTGTGTCTATGCCCTCGGTTATTCCTTTACGGGCAGCGCCTGCTGGGCGAAAATGCTCGCCCATTTTGTCAGCGGGCTTTTGTTTTCTCCCTAAAAGCGCGCTCCCAGCGACGGCGGCTGGAACCCAACGACATAAAAGCCCATCAGAGGCCTGTAAATAAGTGGCATTTGCCCATTAGTGCTTTGCAACCCCGGGGCGTTCCTGATTCGAATTCATCGGCTCGGGCAGCGGCGCCCACCTACAACAGCAATCAACTTATACGTAAGGAGCCTTGAGTTTCATGCCAACTCGCCAACATCTTGCCAATGCTATTCGTGTCCTCTCGATGGACGCCGTTCAAAAAGCTAACTCAGGCCACCCGGGCGCCCCTATGGGCATGGCGGATATCGCCGAAGTTCTCTGGAACGACTTTTTGCAACACAACCCGCAAAACCCTGAGTGGGCCGATCGCGACCGTTTTGTATTGTCCAACGGCCATGGTTCCATGCTGATTTACTCCCTGCTGCACCTGAGCGGTTACGCGGTTTCTATGGCAGACCTGCAGCAATTCCGCCAACTCCACTCCAACACCCCTGGTCATCCGGAGCGCGGCTACACTCCCGGTGTTGAAACCACCACCGGCCCCTTGGGTCAGGGTATTGCCAACGCTGTGGGTATGGCGCTGGCAGAAAAAGTACTCGCGGCGCAATTCAACCGCGACGGCCATCAAGTCGTTAATCACTTCACCTATTGCTTCCTCGGCGACGGCTGCATGATGGAAGGTGTTTCCCACGAAGCTTGCTCTTTGGCAGGTACTTTAGGTCTGGGCAAACTCATTGCCTTCTACGATGACAACGGTATTTCTATCGACGGCCATGTTGAAGGCTGGTTTACCGATGACACACCCAAGCGTTTTGAATCCTACGGCTGGCACGTAATTCCGGCGGTTGATGGCCACGATGCAGCAGCTATTAAAGCAGCCATCGAAGCGGCGCGCGCTGAAACTAGCAAGCCAACCCTCATCGTTACCAAAACCATCATCGGTTTCGGTTCACCGAACAAACAAGCCTCACACGACTGCCACGGCTCACCACTCGGTTTGGAAGAAGTCGCACTGGTGCGTAAAACCCTGAACTGGGAATACGAGCCCTTTGTGGTTCCTGCCGATGTTTACGAAGGTTGGGATGCAAAAGCCAAAGGTGCGGCGGCAGAAAAAGCCTGGGGCGAAAAACTGGCTGCTTATAAAGCTGCTTATCCAGAACTGGGCGCCGAATTTGAGCGCCGTGTGATCAAAGGCGACTTGCCAGCCGACTTCGCTGCCAAAGCTGAAGCGTTTATCGCTGAGACTCAAGCCAAAGGCGAGAAAATCGCCAGCCGTAAAGCGTCACAAAATACTATCGCGGCATTCGTTGAGTGGCTGCCAGAAATCCTCGGCGGTTCCGCTGACCTCGCGGGTTCCAACCTGACGTTGGTTAAAAAATCCAAAGGCGTAGAAGCGGGCGATGCAAGCGGTAACTACGTGTATTACGGTGTGCGCGAATTTGGTATGAGCGCGATCATGAACGGTGTATCTGCTCACGGTGGTTTTATCCCCTACGGCGCAACCTTCCTGATGTTCCAACAATACGCGGCCAACGCGGTGCGTATGTCGGCACTGATGAAACTGCGCAACGTGTTCGTTTATACCCATGACTCCATCGGTCAAGGTGAAGACGGCCCGACGCACCAGCCAATCGAAGTGCTTGGCACCTTGCGTTTGACGCCTAACCTGGACACCTGGCGCCCTGCGGACAGCACCGAGTCAGTAGTGGCTTGGAAAGCTGCAGTAGAGCGTAAAGATGGCCCTGCTGCGTTGGTATTCAGCCGTCAAAACCTGGATTTCTTTGCGCGTACCGAAGCGCAAGTCGCCAATATCGCCAAAGGCGGTTATGTATTGGTTGATTCAGTAGGCGAGCCAGATGCAATTTTGATCGCTACCGGTTCAGAAGTGGGCGTAACCGTAAAAGCAGCAGAAGCACTGAAAGCCAAAGGCCGCAATATCCGTGTGGTATCTATGCCTTCAACTTCTGTGTTTGATCAACAAGACGTGGCTTACAAAGAATCGGTATTGCCGATCAGCGTTGGCGCCCGCGTTGCAGTTGAAACTGCACATGCCGATTACTGGTACAAGTACGTCGGTTTCGATGGACGCATCATCGGCATGACCACCTTCGGTGAATCAGCCCCCGGCAACAAACTGCTCGAACACTTCGGTTTCACTGTCGATAACATAGTGAACACTGTGGAAGAGTTGTTGGAAGACTAAGCAAGTAAAAGCATACAAACACCCGGCGCGAGTCGGGTGTTTTGTTTTATCACCACCTGGTGCAAAAACAATAGGCAAACTGATTACAATGGCATTGGTTTTTATTCGGAGCCCTTTTTAAAAGGTGAAAAGCATGACAGTTAAATTAATGAAAGATCAGGATCTCGCTGGCAAACGTGTATTGATTCGTCAGGATCTGAACGTGCCATTAGAAGATGGACGTATCACCAGTGCGGTGCGTATCGACGCTTCTATTCCTACCATTCAAGCGGCGTTGGCGGCAGGAGCCAAGGTCATGGTGATGTCGCACCTCGGGCGCCCCGATGAAGGTGTGTACGATGAGTCTGCCTCGTTGGCGCCAGTGGCAAAATACCTGAGCGAGAAATTAGGTCGCGCGGTTCCGCTGGTAAAAGATTGGGTGGATGGTTTCTCTGATCAAGGTGATTTGGTGCTGTTGGAAAACGTTCGCTTCAACGTGGGCGAAGGCAAAAATTCTGATGAGCTTTCCAAAAAAATGGCGGCATTGTGCGACGTGTTTGTAATGGACGCCTTTGGTACTGCGCATCGCGCGCAAGCATCAACGCACGGTGTAGCCAAGTTTGCCCCTGTTGCCTGTGCTGGCCCATTGTTGGCAGGTGAGTTGGACGCTTTGGCTAAAGTGCTCGATAACCCGGCGCGCCCCTTGGTGGCGATTGTGGGTGGTTCAAAAGTATCAACCAAATTGAGTGTGTTGGATGCCTTGTCAAAAATTGCTGACATTCTGGTGGTGGGTGGTGGTATTTCCAACACTTTTGTTGCGGCCGCGGGCAATCAAGTGGGCAACTCGCTGTACGAAAAAGATTTGATCCCCGAAGTCCAGCGCCTGTGCAAAACCACCGAAGTGGTATTTGCGACTGATGTGCGTGTGACCAAAGAAGGCTTTAAAGAGTGGAACCACAAATCAGTGGCGACCGTTAAAAAGCCAAGTGAAATTGAAGCGGACGAAGAGATTATCGACTACGGCCCGGAAACCGCAGCACGTGTGGCCGAGATCATCAAAAACGCCAAAACCGTACTGTGGAACGGCCCTTGTGGTGTGTTTGAGTTTGATGCTTTTGCCCAGGGCACTGAAACCATTTCGCGCGCGATTGCCGAGAGCGACGCTTTCTCGGTAGCCGGTGGTGGCGATACCTTGGCTGCAATCGATAAGTGGAATCTGGCAGACAAAATCTCCTACGTATCTACCGGTGGCGGCGCATTCCTGGAGTTCGTAGAAGGAAAAGTATTGCCAGCAGTAGCGATTCTGGAAGAGCGCGCCAAGGGTTGATTGATTAACCCTGCGTAGATCGACAAAAAGCGACCTGCGGGTCGCTTTTTTTATGGGGCAGCGCCTGGTTTTTAGTCTCAAATAAGGAATTTCGTGCCGTGCGACTAGGTTCCACTTTTCGGCGTGAGTGGTATCTACACACTGGCGGTAACTCTTCCCACTTTCTTAACCTATTGAAAAATAAATAGATTTAATTTCCCCTTCCGCTAATCCTAAAAAAAATGGGTGTCATCGATTGATCCTGTGTTGACTGAGACGACAGCTAAAAATTGGCTGGTAGCATGAAAGTGTGAAAGCAGTCTCCGCGGCGAGCCCTTACCCGATTCCACGTCTGCTGACACGGTTAACAACATTCCCTGTTAATAACGAATAAGGCACTGGGGTCATTTATGAAGAATCAATCAAGCAATCGCTATCGCTTGTCCCTGGGGGGGCTGGCGCTGGTGGCATCCATTAGCTGCGTTACCGGTTTTGCACCCTCGGTATTGGCGCAAACCGTCAGTTCCAGCAGTGCGGCATCAGTTGCCAGTACTACCGGTATCACCCAGACTGCGGCCACTGCCGCGCAGTTGTATGTGAATACCACTCACTGGGCCGATGCGCATTACATCATCAATGGCGGTGGGCAATTAAACGTAGCCATGACCGCGCAGGATGGGCGAAAAGTCGTCAACCTCACCAATTTGCCGGCTGGCGCCACCATTCAATATCGCTTTACCTACTTCAATGGCAGTTTCGCGGTGGATGCGCCCTGGAGTACGTTTACGTTGGGCAGCCTCTCCTCCAGCTCGGTTGTATCCAGCTCAATCGCTCCGGTATCCAGCTCATCCGCACCTAGCTCGGTGGCGCCTTCCAGTTCAATAGCTCCGTCCAGCTCAGTTGCGCCTTCAAGTGCGAGTGTGGCATCCAGCAGTTCGGTCGCCAGTACCCTGTGCCAGATGCAACAGGCAGGCCCCACCAGTGCTACGGTAAATTTGACCAGCAGCAGTTGGGCGACCTTGCACTACGCGGTGAATGGCGGAGGTCAGCTCAATGTGAGCATGAACCAGTCCGGCGGTAACAATAGTTATGTGATTAACGGTCTGGCGGCGGGTAATCAGATCAGTTATCGCTGTACCTATTGGGATACGGCAGCAGGTTTTGCGCGTGAGACAGCACTGGCCAGTTACACCTTTGGTTCGCTCAGCTCATCTTCCCAGCCTAGTAGTACACCACCGAGTTCCAGCAGCATAGCGCCCAGCTCAAGTAGTGCACCCAGTTCCAGTGTTGCGCCAAGTTCCAGCAGTGCCCCCAGTTCAAGTCCGGTAGCTAGCAGCTCCAGCAGTGTGGCCAGCAGCGTCGCACTGGGCGACATCACTCCATTGTTTAATCAAAACACTGCGCTTGAACCCGTTATCCAATACGACCGTGGCGATGCATTAGTCACCCGCTTCAGTGACCGTGGTCGCGATCGCCACGCCAAAGAAAACCACTTCCAAGCTTATGATCACTACCTCACCTTCTATTGGGAGCAGCGCACGGCGGCCATCGAAATTGTCGATTATGTGGCCAAAGGCGGTACCAAGATTGTGATGAATGTGCGCGCTGAAGGTTTGCTGGACAATGCCCAAGCGGAGAATCGTTGGTGGTACGTGGGCCGCAATACTCTCGCCGAATATTGTGGCAATGGCGTGATGGATAGAGTCAATGTGCCAGGCGATAGCCGTTTCCACTACTACAAAGAGGACAGCTTCAACTGTCGCGAAGGCCGCGCTATTCAAATAGGCGACCAGATGGAGTTTGAGATCAGCCAGTTCCTGGATAAGGGCGGTGTATTGCGTGGGCGCGACAACTACTACGGTACCACCTACCTGTATATCGTCGGCCAAGGTTTGGTGCCTTGGGATGTCACAGATCGCAACGTGTTTTCCGGTGGTTTGTTCAAACAGCGCGATTCAATTCGCCTGCCAGTCAGCGCGCGTCTCGGTGGCGATACCACCTTGCACGTACAAATGACCGCTGAGCCCGACGGACACTTCCAGCAAATGGCAAACAACCTGGGTTATGAAAACGGTCAGCCGTTTGTACTCGGGCGCCGCGTGCATCACACCTCGTTCGTGGATGGTTCACACGATGAAAACTACGAAAACGGGGTTTTCACCGAAATGGTCGGCAAGGCCGGCACACGCTACATCAACCATCGCTGCTCGGATTGCCACGAGCGCAATGGCCGCGCTGAGGTAGCCGGTGTAGGCCAATCGCTGGATCTGTGGGTGTTTAAGGTAGGTGATGCCTTGGGCAATCCGCATCCGCTGCTGGGCAGTGTATTGCAGCCCGAAGCCAACGGCGGCGCCACTAGCGAAGGTGAAGCGGTTATCGCCTCCTGGACCGAGAGCAACGGTCTGCGTAAGCCGAACTACCAGTTCAGCGGCGTGCAGCCAGAGACCTTCTCTGCGCGTCTCGCCCCGCAATTGGTGGGCATGGGTTTGTTGGAGGCCATTCCTGAGTCCGCCATTTTGGCCAACGAGGATGTGAATGACAGTAATGGCGATGGTATCTCCGGCAAGGCTCAGCGGGTGATCGACCCCGTCACCGGCGAGACTCGTCTCGGTCGTTTTGGTTACAAAGCAGGCACCGGCAGCCTCAAACATCAAATTGCGGCGGCGTTTAATACCGATATGGGGGTGATGACCAGCGTCATGCCCAACCCGGACTGCGGTGCTAATCAAACTAACTGCGGCCCGAGCGGTGCCGAGTTGGCCAATGAGCACCTGGACAATCTCGTCAAATATGTCGCCCTGCTGGGGGTGCGCGGTCAGCGCGACTACAACAAACCCGAGGTAATTCAAGGCAAGGCGGTATTTGAAGTGATTGGTTGCCAGGGGTGCCATACCCCCAGTTTTGTCACCAGTGAGTTTGCGGCCTTTGCAGAGTTGCGCAGCCAGCTGATTCAACCCTATACCGATATGTTGTTGCACGACATGGGCCCGGAGCTGGCAGACAGCTTGGGGGAAGGTGAAGCCAGCGGTGCCGAATGGCGCACCGCCCCGCTCTGGGGCTTGGGGGTATCTGCTTGTGTGACTGGCGGTGTGACCGGTTTGCGCGGCAACGCTCCCGCTTTTGGCTTGGACGGTCAGGAGGTTTGTGTACCCAAAGAGAGCTACCTGCACGATGGCCGCGCTCGCACCATCGAGGAAGCCATTCGTTGGCATGGCGGTGAAGGTGCAAATTCCCGCGCCAACTACAACGCCCTCTCTGCCACCGACAAAGCGGCATTGCAGGCATTCCTGAAATCCCTATAACGACTCGTGCTGCGGAGGAGTTTAACTCCTCACCTTATGGGGGCTTCAGCCCCCTTTTTTCTTTTGATACGTCGTCTCATAACCGGAAAAGTACAACAGGTCCTCTACACTTACAGCATCTAGCGAGGTACCTATGCGACGGATGCACCTGGGCTTTACTGTCGGTTTCTTCTGCTTCCTGTTCAGCGGGGGGGGGGGGGCTGTGCTGCGCAGCAAGCCGCTATTGAATCCGCCACTGCCGCCCCGGTCATGGAAGTGCGCTACTTTGATCGCGGCAAAAAAGACGCGCGTCACGCCTACAAATACCAGCTTATCCATGAAGTACTGGAGGCCACTCGCGCCGAGTATGGCGATTACAAAGTAGTCCCGTTTGATGCTGAATCCAGCGCCAAGCGTCAGGCACTGCTTATTTCCGAGGGGCGGGTGCTGAATTTGACCTGGGCCTCTCCCGGCACAGTGATTGCCAACGCCGATGTGATTGCCATCCCTGTCGATATTCTCAAAGGCCTGCTGGGTTATCGCATCTGCCTCATAAATCCAGCCAATTTTCCGCCCGCTATCCGCAATTTGAGCGATATGGTGATAGGGCAGGGGTTGAATTGGTCCGACGTGGATATCTACCGCTTCAACGACATTCCGGTACGCGAGGCGCCCAGTTTTGAAGCCCTGTTCGATATGCTCGCGGTTAAGCGCTACCAATGTTTATCGCTTGGCGCCGATGAAGTGGTTTTCACCTGGCGGGAGAAAAAAGCCGACTACCCATTTTTGACCCTGGAGCCGCAGCTGCTGATTTATTACGACCACCCCATTTACTTGCAGGTCAGTAAAAAATCCCCCGAGCTGGCGCGCCGTTTGGAGTTGGGTTTGGCCAAGCTCATCCACAATGGCCGTTTTGATGCCCTGTTCGATCAGTATCACGCTGCCGATTTAAAGTTTCTGGCACTGCACCAGCGGCGGTATTTTTGTATGGTCACTCCCTACCTCCCTCTATCTGGCCAGTGCACTGAAACGCCGGTTCTGCTGCAACACCAACCCTGACATTCGCATTCTTAACCTCTATTCCAGCTCTTTGTTGAGGCTTGAGTGGGTTATTTATTGCTCGCCTCTGGCGTGTTAATTCCCCTAAATGGCGCCTGAAAAACTATTCACGCGTTCCGCTTTTGGTTTTTTGGCTTCTCACCTTTTGTTTTTAGCGTCTCACTTCTGTCTTTTTGAGTTCCATTTTTAGCCTTGGGAAGAAAATACACAGTCTGTTTTATGGTCAATTTTTCACTTAAGTCTATGAAAAATATGAAGTTGCTGTCGTCTCATTCATTGGTGCTTAAAGTGAAATGAGTCAGGTTTCATATTTTGCCAAGGTGGGACGACACCTATGGGGACAAGCGGGATTATGAAGTTGCTAGAAAACGAGTTGTGACCCAGCTTTTTGATGCGGTGTTGAGAGGCGCCGTCTGGACAGCACAACCAATCAATACCAATAAATAAAGATGGAGTTCTCCATGAGCAAAACACAAACAACGACTCAAGTGACTAGTTTCAAAAAGAAGCTGGTAGCAACGGCAGTTGCGTCGGCAATGATGGGCGTAAACGGCTTTGCCATCGCTCAGCAAGATGAAAATGTTGAAGAAGTAGTGGTTACCGGTATTCGTGGATCGCTTGTTCAATCCATGGATGTAAAGCGCAATAACGCGGGTGTGGTGGATGCGATTTCAGCGGAAGATATCGGCAAAATGCCTGATACCAACCTCGCAGAATCCCTGCAGCGTATCACGGGTGTTTCTATCGACCGTCAAAATGGCGAAGGCAGCCGTGTGACCGTTCGTGGTTTTGGCCCTGACTACAACGTGGTGACACTCAATGGTCGTCAAATGCCCGCTGCCAACCTTGAGGCTACCAATGCGTCGGCTTCGCGCTCATACGATTTTGCCAACCTGGCCGCTGAAAGCGTATCAGGTGTCGAGGTTTACAAAACGGGCCGCGCTAATCAAACCACCGGTGGTGTTGGCTCATTAATCAATATCAAAACCGCCCGCCCACTCGACGCACCCGGTATTAATGCGAGTGTTGGTGTGAAAGGGGTGATGGATGAGACTAACCGTAACGGTTCGGATCTCACACCGGAAGTTTCGGGTATTTTCAGTAATACCTTCGCTGACGATACCTTTGGTATTGCGTTGTCTGGTAGCTATCAAGAGCGCGACAGCGGTTTTAACAGCGCTGAAACAAGCAGCGGTTGGTACACCATTAAAGGTACTGCGGGCGACTGGGGCTCATTGCCTGCTGGCGATGCGTTTGTTAATCGCCCCCAGGAAAATGATGTTTACGCCGTACCGCGTAACATTCTTTACAGCATGAATGACATTCAGCGTAAGCGCACTAACGCCCAGTTGACCTTCCAGTGGGCTCCAGTGGATACGCTGAAAGCCACATTGGATTACACCTACGCAGAGCAGGAAGTTGAACAGCAACGTCAAGAGCTGTCAGCCTGGTTTAACGGTGTTCCTACCACGGGTGAATACACTCAAGGTACCAATACCGTTGGTTCAGTCGTCGGCCCAATTATTTATTCAGATGCGACAGGCGCTGATATTCAAGTGGGTGTAGCGGCATTTGGCACCAAAAACGAAAATAACTCGGTTGGTTTGAACCTGGAGTGGGATGCTACTGACAACCTTAAATTTGTTTTCGATTACCACAATTCAGATGCCGAAGCGGGTGCTTTGGATGACCGTGGTAGTAACAACATCATTGGTGTGCAGCAATTATCACGGGCAGGCGCAACCGTTGACTACAGCGGATACTTCCCGGTCACCAGCTTCCAGCATTCTGCAGGTGTGACCGATTTGGAAGCATCCCGGTTACTGGATTCGGGTTCCTCTTTCCGCAATGCAATCATGGAATCTGAAATCGAGCAGACTCAAATCAAAGGTGTTTATGCGTTTGATGACGGTCTCGTGAAGAGTATTGATTTCGGCATTGCGCTAACCGAAAACAGCAACCGCTCGGCATTCTCAAATGCCCAGCGTGATACCTGGGGTGGTGTATTTACACCGGCAGATTTTGATGACTCACTGTTTACCCAAGGTGACTTGCACTCGGAATTTTCTGCCCTCAAGGGTACCAATGCCCAGCGTACCTTTTTTAATGTGGATTTTGATGGATTTAGAGCCCGCATGGGTGAGCTGGGTGTTGACCTGGCAGCAAGCCCTGAATTCACTACCGATCGTCGCACACTGGAAGAGCAGCAAGCGGCTTATGTACAAACCAATCTGGGTTGGGAAACTGGCACCATGCCAACCAATTTAGCAGTGGGTGTGCGCTACGAATCAACGGATGTGACTTCCGATGCGCTGGTTCCGGTGTACACCTCTTTGGTGTGGTCAGGCGCGAACGAATTTAGTGCGGTGGCTGATGGCTCTGGCTTCACTACGCTAAAAGGTGAATACGATAATTGGCTGCCCAATATCGACTTTGATATCGAAGTAGTTGAAAACCTGTTGGTGCGCGCATCGGCAAGTAAAACAATTACACGCCCAAGCTACTCTGATATTCAAGGTGGCGTAACCATCAATCAGCTGGTGCGTTTTAACGGCGGTACAGGTGGTAGTGGCAACCCGGATCTCGATCCCTTTGAATCAACAAACTTTGACCTTTCTGCTGAGTTTTATTATGCAGAAGGTAGTTACGTGTCTTTTGGTTACTATCAAAAAGACGTGAAAAACTTTATCGGTCAGGACAGCTACACCTCGACCATTTTTGAGCTGGCGCACCCGGCACAAGGGCCGCGTTACCAGCAAGCGGTAGCGGCATTGGGTACCAGCGATGCAGCAGCCGTACGCGCTTATATGGAAGAGCAATATGGTTCGCCTATCGTGGGTGATGCCAGTCAAGGTGATCCATCAACTGAGTTCACTATCATCGCTCCATTCAATGCTAAAGAGGCGTCAATCGATGGCTTTGAATTTGCGGTACAGCATTTGTTTGGTGAGAGTGGCTTTGGCGGCATCGTTAACTTCACCACGGTGAATGGTGATATTGGTTACGACAACTACAATACCAATAAGGGTGAAGGTGTCGAAAACCAATTTGCACTGTTTGGCTTGAGTGATTCCGCTAACCTGGTGGGCTTCTATGACAAAGATGGTTTCCAGGTGCGTATTGCCTACAACTGGCGCGATGATTTCCTCAACTCAACCTTCGATGGCAACGGCGAGCGCAATCCGATTTACACCGAAGCCTATGGCCAAGTGGATATCAATATCAGTTACGAAATTAATGAAAACTTCTCTATTTTTGCAGAAGGTATCAATGTAACTGAAGAGGATCGTCGTTTGCATGGCCGTCATGAAAATATGGTTATTGCAGCAATTGAGCAAGGTGCACGCTACAACATTGGTGCACGTTATAAGTTCTAATAATCGCTAAGGTGATTTAAGGAGGAAACACAGCCGCTTATGCGGCTGTGTTTTTTTGTAGTGCCAATTTATTAAAAACAAATAAAAAATAATTATTTCGACTGCAACAAGAGAGGCTAGCAATATGACGGCAATAAAAAACCTGGTGATTGTTGGTGGCGGTACTGCAGGCTGGATGGCAGCAGCGGCCATTACCAAGCTATACGGGAAGATAGTCAATGTCACTCTGGTAGAGTCAGAGGAAATAGGCACTATAGGTGTTGGTGAAGCAACCATACCTACCATGGTTTTCTTTCACCAGTTATTGGGAATTAATGAGGCGGAATTTTTAAGTGCTACCCAGGGAACATTCAAGCTGGGTATTCGTTTTGAAAATTGGCGCGCACAAGGCAAGCATTATCTGCATGCATTTGGTGTAACCGGAAATGATTGTTGGGCCGCAGGCTTCCAGCATTTTTGGCGGCGCGGATTAGAATTAGGTATTGCTGGTGAATTTGGTGATTATTGTTTCGAGCGGCAAGCTGCAGAGCAATTAAGGTTTGCCCATATGCCCAATAATGGCCTCAATTATGCCTTTCATCTGGATGCCTCGCGCTACGCAAAATTTCTGCGCCAATTCAGTGAGGCGCAGGGGGCAACCCGGATAGAGGGAACCATTAAGCAGGTGACAACAGAGCCTCAAACAGGGTTTATTCAATCGGTCACACTTAATTCCGGAAAAATCATTGAAGGTGATTTTTTCTTTGATTGTAGTGGTATGCGCGGTTTGCTGATTGAACAAGCCTTGCACACAGGCTATGAAGATTGGTCGCATTGGCTTCCCTGTGATCGCGCGATTGCAGTGCAAACGGAATCTGTGCGTGAGCCTGTGCCTTATACTCGTTCTATTGCGCACTCTGCTGGCTGGCAATGGCAAATTCCATTGCGCCAACGCGTGGGAAATGGTTTGGTTTATTGCAGTAAATATCTGGCAGATGAAGATGCAAAAAAGTTATTGCTGGAAAATGTCGAAGGAAAACTATTGACCGAGCCGCGGCTGATTCAGTTTCGTACCGGGCGCCGCTTGCAGCAATGGAACAAAAATTGTCTGGCGGTGGGGTTGTCCGGTGGATTCCTTGAGCCACTCGAATCTACCAGCATTCATTTAATCCAACAAAATATTGTGCGTTTTATGCGTATGTTCCCGGCACAGGGCATAGTGCAGTCGGATATAGATGAATTTAATAAACAAGCAAAATTTGATTTGGAGCATATTCGCGATTTTATTATTTTGCATTATTGCGTGACTGAACGTGCCGATTCGCCATTCTGGAATCACTGTCGCACCATGTCACTACCGGATTCTTTGGCTCATCGGATTAAGTTGTTTAAAGAAACGGGGCGTATGTTCCGCGAAGGCAACGAGCTATTTGATGACTCATGGTTACAGGTGATGATAGGGCAGGGGTTGATGCCGAGCTCTCACAATCCATTGGTGGATACTATGTCGCGTGATGAGTTGACCGTTTTCCTTTTGAAAATAAAAGACACGATTAGTAAAAAACTAAATGGCCTACCTTTGCATGCTGAATACCTAAAAAAATATCCGCTTCCTGATTAGGTGTTAATAATTGCTTTAGCTACATAAAGGCCAGAAAAGAATTAAGCGTTAGTCTGCCGGTATGGGGGTTGGTATCAATGCTTTTTTGTAGATTGATATAAGGAGAGTGCAGCAGGCAGCTGCGATAAATCACCAGCCGATTAAAGCATGCATTTATTTCACCTGTTTTGCTGTAGCGCCTGTCGCTGTCCAACTGATAGCGAGGTTCAGGTTCGCCATGTTGTTTCACGTCATCGTCGTAAGTTTGATCGTAAGTTGCACTTCTTGCTCGGGTAATAGTTTCAAAGTGTGTAAGGTTGTGGCGATAGAAGGAAGTGCCGCCATGTTCTGGTCCACATAGATAGAGCAATATTGCAAATTGATATTCGTAAGATGAGTCACGATGTGGTGCGCGTTGAAACAAATTTAAATCATCTTCTTTATGTGTTATCAGTGAAAATAAACATTTTGTGTGCTCTATGGTGCATTGCTCAGGCAATTGATAATGTTTTTTTATAATAGGCACAACGGTGCCAAACAACTGGCGAGTGTATTCTGCTGGCGCAAGGGATTTCACCCCAGGGTATTGAGTATGGTAAGGAATAAAAAGCTGATGTGCCGCCATGTTTACCAGTAGTTTCGGGTTATTTAAAAAGTTATCGATAATAAGAATTTTTTCTTTTTCAAGGCCAACGTTCTGGATGTTAATACTAATGTTTTTGTTAATGGAAAAGTCATCTACGTTGTTCATATGATTGGCTTAAAATTATTAATGTATATGGCAGCATAGATACCATGTTTTATTAATTTTTATCTATGCTCCGTTGGGTTATTAAACGTTAAGAATAATAATTTTAAATATTGGTGCAGTGAGAAATCACTCAATGAGTATTGAATCCATTGGCTATTGGTGAGGGCAAAACCGGACAGTTCCGCCGTTTCACTGAATAAATTGCGATAGCTGTTTTCCTGTTGGTCGGCCCACTGCGGGTCGCGCACTTCATTGTCAAAATGCTGCGCCAGTGTCTGATTGAGGTTGAAATCAGGGTTTTCCTGCTGGGTTTTCAGCAGCCAATCGCTGAAGTCGTTGGCTTTGCGCAGGTGTTTTTCCATCTCCAGTTGTTGGCGTTGCTGTTGTAATTCCACCGGTGTGTTATGGGGTGTTGCGGCGGCTTGTGTTGCTTTTTTTGGAGAGTGCTGCCCAGCCAATAATTTTTTCAGGCGATTATTTTCTTGCTGTAGTTGTTCAATGGTTTTTGTCAGTGCGGCGTTGGTTCGCTGTGCGGCATAGTCAACTTGACTGCCTTGCGGCGAAATATTGTCCACATTAGTGGGGGGGTACCGTTGTGGTTGTTGGGGATGTAAGGGAATAGCCGGCGAATGCACCACCGAGTGCGGCAATAACGGTGGTTCCCACCAGTGTTTTTAGTTGCACCATTGCGTGACTCCTTGTGTGGCTCCCTGGAATTGGTTGCTCTGGGCAGGTAGCGGCGACGCTGCCAGAACGCCGCAACCTTAACAAAAGTTTTTTTGATTTGTTGTCCCACTTTGGCGGCGACCTGAACATGGGATGAGCAGTGATGGGAATCTGGCTATTGATTCACATCCTGGTCGTGGGGTGGATTGGTTTGAGTTGCGGTGCTTTACCGAAAGTGAGACGTTTTATTGTTCGAGTAATATTGTTTTGCCGTGTTTTACACGAACGAACTTCCCTCTTTTATTCATCCGCAGGTGCTACCCGCCCCATGTTCGGCATACCGCGAAAGTGGGACGACACTCTTTTTATTTCCTGTCACTCTGAATTGGTAAACACAAACGATGTGCCCGTGGTTGAGCCGCGTGCGTGTTTTTGCTGATGTGATTTTTTCATTAGCTGTTGAACCCCTGGGTGATGTCAGGTCCCCTTGGGTGTTAGCAAGAGTGGTGAGTATGCACTGTCATCCTTCTACTATTGTTAGCTCTCCTTGCTTAGCCCCCGCGTTCTCCAGTCTTGCAGAAAGCGGGGGCTTTTTTCTTGGTGGCGAGCATTTTATCAATCAACCCATGGCAGCAATGTACATAGACAAGAACAGTGATTTTTCAATGAGGTAGGTTATGCCCAGTTTTTTCAAACCATTAATGGCCGCTGCGTGCAGTTTCGCTGTAGTGGCCGCGCTGAGCGGTTGCGATAAAAATATCAACGAGAAAGACAGCGCAAGCAATAGTGGTGATGGGCCAGTTGCTGTTGAAAAATCCCTGTGGCCCAGTATTGAGAGCGCGGTTAAAAAAGACCCGGCGCTAGAGGCAAAAATTACTGAATTATTGGCTCAGTTGTCGCTGGAGCAGAAAGTGGGACAACTGATGCAACCAGAATTGCGCCATGTCACCCCGCAAGATGTTAAAGAATATTCCGTCGGTGCGATTTTAAATGGTGGTGGTTCGTTCCCCGGCGAAAACAAACACGCGAAGGTTGATGATTGGCTGGCATTGGCGGATGGTTTTTATCACGCTTCCATGAGTACCGACGGCGGGCGCGTTGCGATCCCGGTGATCTGGGGAACCGACGCCGTACATGGTCACAACAATATTATTGGTGCAACACTTTTTCCCCACAACATCGGTTTGGGTGCGATGCGCAACCCGGAATTAATTCGTCAAATCGGCGCGGCGACGGCGGCGGAAATTGCAGTGACTGGCATCGACTGGAGCTTTGCACCGACGCTCGCAGTAGTGCGCGATGATCGCTGGGGACGCACTTATGAATCCTACGCGGAAGATCCGGAGGTGGTGCGCGCCTACGGCGGCATGATGGTAGAGGGCTTGCAGGGCACGGCAGGCAATAATTTTTTGAGTGAGCGCCATGTGATCGCCACTGCCAAACATTTTCTCGCCGATGGCGGCACCCTGGGTGGTGTTGATCGCGGCAATGCGGCAATCAGCGAAGCGGAATTAGTGCGTATCCACAACGCTGGGTACGAGACCGCACTGGCCGCCGGCGCGCAAACGGTCATGGCCTCCTTCAGCAGTTGGCAGGATGTAAAAATGCATGGCCATAAATACCTGCTTACCGATCAGCTAAAAAACAAAATGGGTTTTGACGGTTTGGTGGTGGGCGATTGGAACGGGCATGCGTTTGTGCCTGGCTGTACGCCAGTCAGTTGTGCGGCATCCATTAATGCCGGGCTGGATATTTTTATGGCGCCCGATGCCAACTGGAAAGAGCTGTATCACAACACCTTGGCGCAAGTGAAAAGCGGCGAAATTCCCATGGCGCGCTTGGATGATGCAGTCGCGCGGATTTTGCGGGTGAAATTGCGTGCGGGGCTGTTTGAAAAAGGTGCTCCCTCTACGCGCGAATTGGCCGGCAAACGCGAGGTGATTGGTTCGCCGGAGCATCGCGCTATCGCTCGTCAGGCGGTGCGTGAATCCATCGTGTTATTGAAAAACAATCAGCAAGTATTACCGGTTAAACCCACTGCCAAAATATTGGTGGCGGGTGATGGTGCCGACAATATTGGAAAACAAGCCGGTGGTTGGAGTATTACCTGGCAGGGCACAGGCAATACCAATGCGGATTTCCCCGGCGGTACGTCTGTTTATCAAGGCATCGCCAGCGCAGTAACCGCTGCCGGTGGCTCGGTGGAGTTGAGTGTGGATGGTAATTATCAACAAAAACCTGATGTTGCCTTTGTGGTGTTTGGTGAAGACCCCTATGCGGAAATGCAGGGCGATGTAAACCAACTGGCCTATAAAGACCCAACCCATCTGGCCTTGCTGAAAAAATTAAATGCCGATGGCATCAAGGTGGTTGCGCTGTTTATCACCGGTCGTCCGCTCTGGGCCAATGAATTTATCAACGCTGCCGACGCTTTTGCGGTGGTCTGGCTGCCCGGTTCCGAAGGGGCGGGTGTGGCCGATGTGGTGCTCGCCAAGGCCGATGGTTCGGTGAATGCCGCGGTCAAAGGCAAACTGCCCTTCTCCTGGCCGGCATCGCCCGTCCAGTCGCCACTCAATGTGGGTGATGCGGATTATCAGCCCCAGTTCGCCTACGGTTTTGGGCTGACTTATGCCGACAACACGGAGACCGGTTTGCTGGATGAAACTGCCGGTCAAATCGCCGCGAGCGTCACGCCTGACAGCCTGCCTATTTTCAATCAGCGGGTAATGAACCCCTGGCAATTAGTGCTGCTCGATCATCTCAATAATATGCAGCCAGTGACCACCAGCAGCGGCACTCTGGGTGCGGTGACTGTGTCCTCCATCGACTACAAAGTGCAGGAAGATGCACGTCGCCTGCAGTGGGACGGCTCCGCACTGGCGAGTGTGAACTTTGCTTCCACCGAGCGCAGCGACCTGAGTGCATATGCCGGTGGCGCCTTGGTGTTTGATATCAAAGTGGACGCCAAACCCAGCGCCGAGATCAATGTGGGAATTTTCTGCGGTAGCGATTGTGGCGGCGCCATTCCCATCACCCAGCAGCTAAATAATGCGCCCGCAGGTGAATGGACCAGTGTGAGTATCGCGCTCGACTGTTTTGCGCAAAAACGCACGAAACTGGACATGGTATTAACCCCCTTTGCGCTCAGCACCAGCGGTACCGCGGACATCAGCCTGTACAACCTGCGCATCGAGAAAAATACCCAGGCACCTGCCTGCCCCGAGTAACCCATCTGTGAATGCCGGCGTTGTTCAAGCGCGCAGCGCCGGTAGCTAGCAGTGTTCCACCAAGCGCTTTCGATAATAAAACCTAATAAAACAGCACCGAGGTAAGAAGTATGAGAATTCAACAACGAGGTATGAGCCAACCACTGGTTCAAGCATCCCTGACCCTGGCATTGCTCAGTTTGATTGGCTGTGGCGGTTCGGGCGGCGGCAGCTCGCCGGCCAGCTCCTCAAGCGCGCCATCGAGCGTGGTAGCGGAAGCATCCAGCAGTGCAGTGAGCGTAGAGGCGAGTTCGAGCAGTCTTGAGGCCAGCTCGAGCAGTGTCGAAGCAAGCTCTTTGGCTGCATCCAGTTCATCCGCCGCGGTTGGCTGGGAGTTGGTCTGGAGCGATGAGTTTGATGGCGAGACCATCGACAGCACTAAATGGTCGTTTGAAAAAAATTGCATGGGTGGCGGCAATAACGAATTGCAGTGCTACACCGACCGTGCCGATAACGCCTTTGTTGCCGAAGGCAAATTGCACATAGTTGCCAAAAAGGAAACCTTCGCCGGTCAAGCCAAGGGCGATGATGACCCCACTTACAATGTGGATGACAAATCCGTCACCCGCGACTACACCTCTGCGCGCCTGCGCTCCAAAAATAAAGGGGATTGGAAATACGGACGTATGGAAATTCGCGCCAAATTGCCACAAGGGCAAGGGGTATGGCCGGCGATCTGGATGCTGCCGACCGAATGGAAATATGGCGGTTGGCCGCTCAGTGGCGAGATCGATATCGTAGAAGCAGTAAACCTCAACACCACCAATGGTGGCAACGCTATTCACGGCACCTTGCACTATGGTGATGTCTGGCCCAACAACAAATACACCGGCACCAGCACTACACCCACCGCCAATACCTGGGAAGAATTTCATACTTACGCCGTTGAGTGGGAAGAGGGTGAAATTCGCTGGTACATCAACGACAAACACTATGCCACCCAAACCAAGGCGGGTTGGTACACCTCTGCGTCAACCGCCGAAAATGCGCCGTTTGATGAATCCTTCCACATGATTATGAACGTCGCCGTGGGTGGCAACTGGCCGGGTGTGCCCAACAACGCCACCAGCTTCCCGCAGGAAATGCAGGTTGAATCGGTAAAAGTCTATCGCTGCGCAACCAACCCTGAAACTGGCAAAGGCTGTGCGACCAATGTCGACCCGGCCATTGTGCCCTTAACCGGCCATCCACAAGTGTCGGGCGACTTTGCGGAGCCGCCGCTGTTCACTATGTACAGCGACGCGCTGGCGACTGGCTTGAAGTTTGAGTCCTACAACCCACAGGGCCAAATCAGCTATTCACAGTTGGATGAAGAAGGCCGCGGCAAGGTGCTCAACGTGATCAAAACCGGCGCAACCGGCAATGTGTATTTTAATATCCCCGCCGGCACCGCCGATTTAACCGGCTGGGCCACGGCGGGTGAACTGGTATTTGACCTCAAGGTTAACTCCATGGCGGCCGGTGCCAAACTACTGATCAAAATGGACAGTGGCTGGCCGAGTGTGAGCGACGTAGAGGCAACCTTACCCGCCACCGGCACTTGGGGTGAATACCGTATTTCGGTTGCTAACCTGATCGCGCGCGGCAACTCCATTGAACCGGGCAGCGCCAACCTGGCAAAAATCTCCAATGTGTTTGTGGTTGAACCCAACGCAGCGATGAACGTATCGTTTGATAATGTGCGGTTGGTTGTACCGGAGTAATTTGGTTGTACTCGATAAAAAGTGCAGCCAATAAAACGCAGCATTAAAAACGTGTTTTTAATGCTGCGATAACAATAAATTTTTTGTTCGTGGAAGAAATTATGTTGATGCGCTACCCCACGATAAGTATCGTTCTGTTTGTAAACGTACTGGTGGGGTGCGCATCGCATACCGCGATAGAAACTGGTCTGCATGACAATCATGCAATCAAATCTGCTGAAGTTATTACGATATCGCGTAGTGCCTATCGCGATTCACTTTATGGTTTTTGGTTGGGGCAGTGTATTGCCAACTGGACCGGATTGGTCACGGAAATGGATAAGATCGGCAATATCGGGGAATTAAAAACAGGCAAATTTTATACGCGCCATGATTGGGGTAAACCCGATCAGCCAAGTATTTGGGGGCAAGGTGTTCCGAGTGATTTATCGTCGACCATTGATTTTGTGACTGTGGGACCTGAAGGCATTTGGGGCGCGGATGACGACACCGATATTGAATATATCTACCAGGAGCTATTAAACAAAAGTCCGTCGGTCATACTAACACCTGAACAGATACGCGATGGTTGGCTCAAACATATCTATTCCTCGCAAGAGCCGACACCTTTCGGTCGTGACCCCGAGGGAAATTACGAAAATTTTCTGTGGGTATCCAATCAAAAAGCGTTTGATTTAATGCAAGCGGGTACTTTGCCACCCTTAACCGGAAGCAAAACCTTGAATCCCCACTACGATATGATCGATGCGCAACTCACTACGGAAATCTTTGGTTTTTTTGCACCCACACGCCCGGACATCGCATTAAAAATAAGTGAACTGCCGGTGCGAACAGTTGCAGATAAAGAGGCAGTCGATATCGCCAATTTTTATATCACGCTCTATTCACTGGCCCCTGCTGTCGATGAAACTCTGCCACTGAAAGCACAAATTATGTGGATGGCAGAGCAGGCACGCGAAAAAATGCCGGCGCAGCAGTACCCAGCGGCCATGTACGATTTAGTAAAAGACATGTACCTCGCCGATGTTCCCTGGGAAAAAGCCCGCGATACGCTTTATATTCGCTACCAGCAACATCAACGCGATGGTTATGACCTCACCAATAGAAATTTATACTGCAACGGTTGTTTTGCTGCCGGTATTAATTTCGCTGCCAGTTTGGTCAGCTTGTTTTATGGCGAAGGCGATTTAAAAGAAACTATTAAAATCGGAGCGCTAATGGGGTGGGATTCGGATAATCCAACGGCGACCTGGGGCGGCCTATTAGGTTTTATGTATGGTAAGAAAGAAATAGAAAGAACGTTTAATCAGCAGTTTTCAAATCAATTCAATATTCACAGAACACGAAAAAATTTTCCTAACAACGGTATAGATACTTTCGACAAGATGGCGAACACCGGTGTTGCTGTAGTGGATAAAGTAGTGGTTGAACTGATGGGCGGACGTGTGGATATGGAAAATGATCGCTGGATGATTCCAATCAAATAATAAGTAAACTCCAACAAAAAAGGATGCTCTGTGTAGAGCATCCTTTTTTGCAACAGGCTCAAGCAATAATTTTTTACAACTTAAAAATCTGCTCTTACCCCCAAACTAATACGACGACCAGAAAATTCGTACATGGAGGGGAATGACGGGTCGATGGTGTAAGCACTGGTCTCTTCGTCGGTGATGTTAATACCTTCCAGTGTGAATTTGATGAAGTCCGTCAGCTGGTAGCCCAGTGACAGATCCGTTTGGCCGTAGGCTTTGCGGTACACCGGGTACATATCGCTGGCGATATATTCCACATATTTGTCTTTGTAGTTGTAGGCGATACGTGCATCAAATTTTTGATTTTCGTAATAGAAGGTCAAGTTGTAAGTTTCGTCTGCCAAACCTTCGGGTGGGGTGGGAATGCCTAAATCGGATTCACCGGTCAGTGAATTGTCGAGCATGGTGAAGTTGGCATTAACACCAAAACCTTCCAGCGATGGGTGCAACATATTCAGTGGGAATTGCGCAATTAATTCCACCCCGGATACATCGTAATCACCTTCAGCATTAACCTTTTGATAAATTTCAAAATCATACACACCATCGACAGTGCCGTTGGCATTGTATTTAACAACGTCCTGCACCACACCGGTCAGTGATTCACGCACTACACCTTCAATTTTTTTCTCGAAATAGGATGCTGCAAACAGTGCGCCTTCGCCGACATACCATTCCAAACCCAACTCCCATTGATCGGCATAAGTAGGTTTCAGATCCGGGTTGCCGTCGCGATATTTAAAATCATTCAGGCTCACGGTGCGTTTGTAGGCGATATCGTCTAGTGCGGGGCGAATTAAGGTTTCCGATGCGGCGGCGCGCAACAACAAACCATCGCGCAATTCCATGCTCATATTCAGGCTGGGTAATACGTCGCTGTAATTACCTTGTTTGGAAATCGGTGCCGGTGTGTAGCCGGTAGAGCCATCAGAGTTTTGCACTTGGTGATAACCAAATGACAATACGTCGGTATAAATTGAACGTACACCGGCATTGAGTGTAACCGGCATAGTGGCGACATCGAATTTGAAATCTGCCATGGCGTACAGGCTCAGCACTTCTTCATCCACGCGATAATATTCGCTATCGGCAAAGTCCACTGCAAAGCCATCATAGCGGAAGGTTTCGCGTGCATAGCTGTTGGCAACTTGTGCCCACTGCGGACTGTTGGATGATTGCGATAAATATTTTCCGCCCGGCACTATGTCAGACACCAAGGTCAATTCACTGTCTTGCAGGGTGCGCACGTTGCGCCAGGAATTGTCGCCCGCTTCTGGCCCGCGCACAGTATTGGTACCGCGGTTGCGCTCTTTGGATTTGTCGGTATAGCGTGAGCCAAATTGCACTTGGCTTAATGCCGGTAGGAAATCCAATTCCAGTGGTTTGATAAAATCTAACTGCGCGGCATATTTGTCATCCTGAATTTTTTCCAAATTCACTTCATAGGAATCGAATAAATATTTTTCCGGCGAATTGTACATATCAAAACTTGCCGGATTAGCGCTCACGAGTGTTTCACCACCATTGCTGGTGTAGCGGCTGCGTGACGGCGCAAAGGCAACGTGTTTCAAATTGCTGGTGTCAGAGGTTTTTTCCGCACCGGAATAACCCACCAAACCTTCAACATACCAACCGCCAATCTCCCAATCCAAATTTAAACTGTATTGGGAAAAATCAGTTTCATGAACATTTTCTTTGCTGAGAAATTCGTGCTGGGTAGCGGCGTAAGACACATCGCGCAACACCACTATGCCGTGTTGAGCTAGGGTGGTACTGTCGTATTCATGAACCGTTTCCAGCGCACTAATACTGGATGCGGTATAGGCCGCTGCATCGTATTCGTCTTCGGTATTGTCGTAACCACCGAGCATGGCATCGAGCGTCAAACTAAATACGTCGCTGGGTTGATACTGGAATGCAGCTGTTGCGCCCCACTTTTCCTGTTCATTTAAATAAGCGCGATCGCCAATCTTGTCATGAAACACAATGCGATTGGTTTCTTCTTTGTCAAAGCGATCATTAATCACTATACCGGTATCGCGTTCCAGTACCTCAAGGGTTTGAGTCGCTTGCCATTGTGACGAACCGGTTTTTTCGGTCCAGCGTGAAAGCGGACGAAAGTTAATGCCGGAATTGGAATCTGTTCTATTAGTGCGCTCTGCCACCGAAACAGAAACCAGCGCACCAAAATCACCGAAGGTGTCGCTGGCGAGGAAGGAAACTTTGGGGTCTATTTCTTCAGAAATAGAGTTGTGTGCGCCTTCGGCGGACACCACAAATTTTGCATCGCTGTAGTCAAAAGGGCGTGCCGTTGAAATTGCCACTGAACCGGCAATGCCACCTTCTTCGTCAGCGGCAGTAGGTGATTTTTTTACGGTCACACTTTGAATAATTTCGGAAGCAAAAATATCGAACTCAACATCACGGCCGCCACTGCCAGAAGCGGTGGACAGGTTGTTGATGGAGACGTGGGTAAATTCACTGGGCAGGCTGCGCACGTTTACTTTACTGCCCAAACCTTTGTTGCGCTCAATCGTAACACCGGGCATACGCTGCAATGCTTCGGCGAGGTTTTGTTCCGGGAAATCGGCAATGTCGGTGGCGACAATGGAGTCAGAAAAGCCAACCGTATTGCGTTTAATATCAATCGCTTTTTCCAAACTTTTGGAGTAGCTGCCGGTCACTACAATTTCTTCCATCAGGTCGGCATCTTGCGCCCAGCCAGGTAATGCGGCTGTTGCTAATGCGGTACCCATAATGATGTGCCCCAAGGCGTGACTTAAGGGTGATTGGGTTGCTAGCGGGGAGATTTTTTTGCTCTTTTTCACTTTAATTTCCTCTTATCTATCACAGTTAGAAAAACAACGGTCAACCATTTCTAGCTCTCATAAAAAGAGAAAATTCCATCTTACTTCCCATGCAGATTTAGAGTCCTCAACAGGAATTAGAAACGCGAGGGCACGGTAATGTCGCAGCGTTTCAGTTTTATTGCGGCATTGTTGTTATTTGTACTATTAACAGTAATTAACAATTTGTTGTGCGGTGAGCAGTAAAAAATATTTTTCTGTCATCAATCTGTCGTTATTGCTTCATAGAATTCATTTTTTGCAAAAAGTCCCTTCTCTATGCTCGCCTGTGATCTGTTGCGCGGGTTATTTTCCGGTTGAATTTGCTGTGACCATGAAATTATTTTTTGTCCTCGCGTTAGTAAATCTGGTGATATTGTTATCCGGCTGTGAGTCGCCCAGTGAAAAAATCCCCAACAACGCTGAGTTTGTGCGTGTCGCATTTATGCCGGACATTCACTTTCACGATATTTATGGTGAGTTTACTGATGGCTCATTCAAGGGCTTGCCAACCCATACCGAACAGGGTGTACAACACGCCAGTATTCGTTCGATGCGCGCACAATTGCATTCCACTCGCTTGTTTAACGAAAATTATTTTGCACTACTCGCCGCGCTGGATGACATAGTCAAGCGGGAAATAAAATATGTAGCCCTACCGGGCGATTTTAGTGATGACGGCCAACCACTGCACCTGCGCGGGTTAAAAACAATTCTGGAAAAATATCAGCGTGAACACGGCATTGAATTTTTTATGGCACCGGGTAATCACGACCCAACGCGCCCCGTCTCTCATCCGGCGGGAAAAATGGATTTTTTGGGGCAGGATGGAAAAGAACAACCTATTTTTAGCCTGCAACATCCTTTGTGTGCCGAAAAAAAATCTCAGCAAACTGATGCGGTTATTTGTTCGGATGAGGTTCAGGAGCTGGGTTATCAACCCATTATGAATTTATTCAGTGAGCAAGGTTTTTTTCCGCGTTCCCATTATGTTTATTATGAAACCCCTTACCGCAAACCTGTTGATCTCACCGCCGCCTCTAATAATTCCGTTTATGGCGCCGCGACTTATCACCATGCAGTTGCACAGGAGGCAGCGCAGTTTGATAAGCGCCAATACGAAATTTGTCATCAGGGCGCCGGGGGGAAATACAAACAGCCGCATTACAGCGATTGTTATTGGGTGGCAGATACCAGCTATCTCGTTGAACCCACACCGGGGCTTTGGTTGTTGGCGATTGATGCCAATGTTTATCAGCCCAAGCTGGGTGGCAATGGTAACGCGCTGGATGCGGATAATTTTTTGGGCTCCAGTGATGCGGGCTACAACAAAGTTATCAGTCATAAGCCGCATTTATTGGAATGGATACGCGACCTTGTGCAACGTGCGCAAGCCCAAGGTAAAACCCTGATTGCATTCTCGCATTTTCCGATGAGTGAATTTTATGATGGTGCCGCTGAAGACATAGCGCACTTGATGGGCGATGGAAAATTCCAGTTGAACCGCAACCCCAGTGCGCACACCAGCAAGCTACTGGCAGATACCGGCCTGAAAGTTCACGTCGCCGGTCATATGCACATTAACGATACCGGTGTTTATCGCAGCGAGAATGGCAAGGTGCTATTTAATATTCAGGCGCCGTCGCTTGCGGCCTACGTGCCAGCTTACAAAGTATTGACGATTAAAACGGCGCAACAGATTGAAGTCGAAACCGTGGTATTAAATGACGTGCCGCGTTTTGATGAGCTTTTTGCGCACTACCGTACCGAATGGGATTATTTGCAGCGAATGAATGCGGCGGATATTTGGGATAAAAATATTCTGCAGGCAAAAAATTACCGGCAGTTTACCCAGTGGCATTTGCGTGAGTTGGCGCGCTTGCGTTTTCTGCCGCAGGAATGGCCAGCGGACCTACGGGACTTACTGCTTAACATCAATGGTGAGCAGCTGTTGGTTATGTCGCAATTAAATGCCGATGTTACTCTTGAACAAATTGTTGCAGTGATTGGCAATACCAATCAGGACAGGTTGGTGGAGCAGAAATGGCAGCAGGCGAGCCAACAGGCTGCAAATATGGCGCATCGCCAGGGGTTAACAACGAAGAGTTTTGCCGCGTGGAATGGGCTGGATATGGGTGTGGATTTTTATCGCCTGTGGAATGCGGATCAGCTTGCGCTAAAGGATATTGATGCCCAGCGTTTTGCGCACTACCGGTTGCTGGCACAAGCATTTTTATCGCCAGTAGAGGAAAGCTCATTGCGTGCCCGCTATCAAACGAGGCTCGCACAACTGCTGCACATCCTTGTGCAATTTGCTGGCGATGCGCCAAGCGATCATTTTTTACTGGAGTTGGATAGGGGCCAGATTCAGGCATTGCCTTGAGTTTACCCATGAGACCAATTAACTGACCTTCGCCTCTTTATGCAATTGCTGTTTGCGATACTCGGTAGGCGACATGCCAACCAGGCGATTGAAAAAACGGTGGAAGGCTGACTTGCTGTTAAAACCGGCGTGCAGCAATACATCCATCACGGTCATTTCGGCGTGTTGGCTATCGCCCAATAAGCGTTTTGCCTCTTCCACGCGATAGCTGTTCATAAACTCAAAAAAGTTGGTGCCGTAGTGTTTGTTGATTACGGCGGAGACTTCTTTGACCGGCAGATTAATGCGTTTGGAAAACTCTTCAATGTTCAGGTTTTGTTTCAAAAACAACTTCTGGCTTTCCATACCTTGCTGCACTTTTTGAATCGCCGAGTCGGTGAGTTTTTCATCGACTTTTATGTCTTTGGCCAGCTCCGGTTTGGTGGTGAGTAGCTTGTGGGTATGCACCACACTGTTGATAAACAGCGCGTTAATTAAAATAAAGACTATGTAGTTTTCAGTGATGCCAATGACGTCGGAAATGCGCGGTGATTCAATGGTATTGGCGACCACGTGCACCACAATCGAAAAACTCCAGGTAATTAAAAAGCCCAGGCTGAGTGTTTTGAGCCAGCTGGGTTCGGTGGACGAGAAGGTCGAGTATTGATCTTGCAGGCTAATCAAATACAAACGCACTTTGTTAAACGCCATTAGCCCGTAAAAGAATGGCATCACCTTGATGAAGTGCCACACCGCATTGGCCAATTGCTGTTGATCGAGGGTTTTAAAACTCAAGTCCGAGCCGTTAATACCAAACACCAGGAGCCAGCCCAGCGCAATAACAATGGGAATAGCGTGTAGCAGATGGCGCCGGTTGAGGTTAAACGCATCCTGGGTGAGCGCCACAACATACAGCAGTAGCATCGGCCCTTTGAGCAATTGCGCCGTCACCAAAAAGTAGGGCAGCAGGGTTTCATCGAACAGGGTAAACAGGCGCACGTTCTCGTTCCACAGCACCAAAATACAGGCGGAACTAACAGCGATAGAGAGCAGGAATACGCTCAGCAAACGATTGGCGAGTTGGTTTTTGACCGGAAGTATTGCCTGGAAAATAACAAGCAGGAAACATTCCGCGACGGTCATAAACAACACTACGTCGTGGATGTTAAAAATATAATTCTGCATAGAGTCTTAGCCCGGGGTTGTGTTTGTTATAAGTTTTTTAAGGTTGATTGGGTTTATGTCCCATCGGGAGCTGAATTATAGTTGAACTTTGACGCCAGTGTTGCGGCCATTTCCCTTATTCGGCGCGGTTTAATTGTCGCATTTTGTTACAGTGGCAATTCTTGTTGCTTCCCTGTCAAGGTTCCGTTGTTTATGCCAGCTGATTTGCCGCCGATGTTTAGCCTCACCGATGCTCATCTCTTGATGCAGCAGCTACCTGCGTTGCAATTTGATCCCTCCGTCGATTGCCGCTGGGTGTTGGGTGATGCCGCGCAGCAGTACCTCAACTATTACCGGATTAATTTTGCCGCGCAGGACGAATCCATCCACCACGGTTTTGGCCGCATCAGCGCTGCCGGGTTTGATATCGCCACCCACTATTGGCTGCCGCCCACGCCGCGCGGCACGCTGGTGATTATTCACGGTTACTACGATCACCTGGGGATTTTTGACCATGCCATCGCCTTCGGTTTGGCGCAGGGCTTGGCGGTGCTGGCGTTTGATTTGCCCGGCCACGGTTTGAGCAGTGGCGAGCGTGCGGCGATAGATTCTTTTGATCAATACGCCGACGTATTGCAGCAGGTCATGGCGCGCGCGCAAGCACTGTTACCGGCGCCTTTCTACGCGCTGGGGCAGAGCACTGGCGGTGCGGTGTTGCTGAATCACCTGTGGCGTTATCCGGCGCAGTTTGCACGTATCGCCCTTTGTGCGCCGCTGATTTTGCCGCGCGGTTGGGGCACCGGGCGAGTGTTTTATTGGCTGCTGCACCACTGGGTCAAACGCCTGCCGCGCGGCCGTTCGCGCAGTTCGCAAGATGCATCATTTATTAACTTCATTGATGAGCGCGACTGCCTGCAATCAAAAACCTTGTCGGTGCGCTGGGTGGGGGCGATGAAAGCCTGGCATCGTCAGTTTTTACACTTTTCCCCGCGCGCGACACCGCTGCTGGTGGTTCAGGGCACCGCCGATAAAACTGTGGCCTGGCGCTACAATACGCGTTTACTCCAGCGCAAATTACCCCAGGCAAAACTGGTGTTTATCCCGGCGGCCGGGCACCAGCTGGTGAATGAAATCGCCGCGTATCGCGACGTGGTTTTTGATGAGATCCAGCGCCACTTTTTTAGCGATTAACCTGTTGCCCGCGCACGCTTTCAGGCACACTCGCGTCACTTTTTTACTGGATATTGAATCCTGAATCTTAACCCGGCTATCACTGGCCCCAGGCGAGACTTTAGTTATGGCAACTCCCGATCAACAGGACATGACCTTGCACCAACCTCAGCGCAGCCTCAAGGACTACCTCTTTATTTTGCTCAAAGGCCTGTGCATGGGCGCTGCCGATGTAGTGCCCGGGGTATCGGGCGGCACTATTGCGTTTATTACCGGCATTTACGATGAGTGGCTCAGCTCCCTCAAGCGCTGTACCCCGGCGGTATTGCTGCGCTTAAAGCGCGAGGGGCTGGTTAAAACCTGGCAGTACATTAATGGCAACTTTCTGGTGGCGCTGTTTGGTGGCATTTTGATTAGCCTGAAAACCTTTGCGGCGGTGGTATTACTGGCGATGGATAGCTACCCGATTTTGGTGTGGGCATTTTTTTCTGGCTTGGTCGCCGCGTCTATTTATCACCTGGTGCGCGAGCAGCGCGGCTGGGGTATTACAGAGGCCTTTGGTCTGCTGTTCGGCATAGCCTTTATCCTCGCCATCTCGTTTATGGCGCCGGCGCAACTGCCCGGACATGGCTGGATTCTATTCCTCGGCGGGTTTGTGGCGATTTGCGCCATGATCCTGCCCGGTATTTCTGGCAGTTTTATCCTGCTGTTGGTAGGGCTCTATCCGGTGTTTTTGCAGGCGATACACAATCTGGAAATTGGCAAGCTGCTATGGTTTGGCGCCGGTTGTATCTGCGGTCTGGTTGTTTTTTCACGCTTCCTGCTCTGGCTGCTCAAGTCCTATCACAACCAAACCCTGTCGGTGCTGATCGGCTTCTTAGTCGGCTCGCTCTATGTCACCTGGCCGTGGAAAAACGCCCTGCTCACCACTACCGATAGTCACGGTCGCACCGTGGTATTGCAGCAGGAAAACCTCAGCCCCTTCAATTTCCTTGCCGTCACTGGCAGCGAACCTACCATCGGCCTAGCGATACTCTGGGCATTCCTTGGTGTTGCGCTGGTACTGGGTGTGGAATTGGTGGCGCTCTGGATCAAACGCCGCAGTGCGGTGGCGCTAGAGAGTTAAATCTCCCTAAGCCCTCCCTGCTAAACCCCAAACAAAAACGCCGCGTCCATTGCTGGACGCGGCGTTTTTGTTGGAGCTGGTATTAATCGTTTAGAGCAACATTCTGCAGCGACTAGAACAAGACTCTGCAGCGGATAGTCCCTTCAATATTCTTCAACTGCTCCAGCGCGATTTCATCGTACGGGGAGTTGATGTCCACTACCACGTAGCCCACCTTGTCATTGGTTTGCAGGTACTGTGAGGCGATGTTGATTTGGTTGTCGGAGAAGATTTTGTTGATCTTGGACAGGACACCGGGAACGTTAGCGTGTACGTGTAGCAAGCGGTGCGCATCCGGGTGACCGGGCAGGGCCACTTCGGGGAAGTTGACCGAGCTGGTGGTGGTGCCATTGTCGGAGTACTTGATCAGCTTCTCGGCCACTTCGATACCAATGTTGGCTTGCGCTTCCATGGTGGAGCCGCCGATGTGCGGGGTCAGGATCACATTGTCCAAGCCGCGCAGCGGGCTCACAAATTCGTCGTCGTTAGCTTTGGGTTCTTCGGGGAATACGTCGATAGCCGCACCCGACAGGTTGCCGGCTTTAATCGCGGCGGCCAGCGCATCTATGTCCACCACTGTGCCGCGTGAGGCGTTAATCAGGATTGCGCCTTTTTTCATCAGGCCAATTTCGCGTGCGCCAATCATCATTTGCGTCGATTGGTTTTCCGGGACGTGCAGGCTGATGATGTCCGAGGTGGCCAGCAGTTCATCCAGGCTGCGCACCTGGGTGGCATTGCCCAGCGGCAATTTGGTAATCACATCGACAAATTGCACTTTCATACCGAGCGATTCCGCCAGCACTGAGGTTTGGCTGCCGATAGAACCATAACCGATCAAGCCGAGGGTTTTGCCGCGAATCTCAAAGGAGCCTACGGCAGATTTGTCCCAGCCACCGCGATGGCACACAGCGTTTTTCTGCGGCACATTGCGCAGCAGCAAAATCGCCTCGGCAATCACCAGTTCGGCTACCGAGCGGGTATTGGAATAGGGCGCGTTAAATACCGCTACACCGTGTTCCTGCGCCGCTTTTAAATCCACCTGATTGGTGCCTATGCAGAAGCAACCAGCGGCGATCAGCTTGGGTGCATTTTCAAATACACGGCGGGTCAACTGGGTGCGCGAGCGCAGGCCGACAAAGTGAGCGTCCTGAATTTTGGCGATCAGCTCGTCTTCGCCCAGCGCGGTTTTTAAATATTCAATATTGGTGTAACCCTGTTCATGCAGGGTATCCACCGCCGATTGGTGAACGCCTTCCAGCAGCAGAAATTTGATTTTGCTTTTGTCTAACGAGGTCTTGCTCATGGGAACAACTCCTAAAGTCTTAAAGTGAGAAAAGCGTACAGCGCGTCTCTGCGAGTAAGGGCATCAAACAGGAGACGGAAAGGGCCGGTATTCAGGCGCCCGCAGGCTAAAAAAGGCGTATCGGCTGGCTGAAAAAGGCGCGCATCATACCACTGCAAGCGCCAAAACCGAAGGTGGCACGGGTGCCGCCTTCGGTTTTTTTGGTGGGTTGATCAGGGTGAAAAATAGCGGGAGGCTTTATTGTTTGGTTGCGCCAAATACTGAACCAATGATCTGGCTGCCGCGTCCTACCGGGTCTTTGCGGATCAGTTGTTCTTCCACCGCGACTTGTTTAAACAGGCCATCCAGCGCCATGTTCAGCACGTGTTGCTCCAAATCCAAGCTGGGTTTGTTGGCCAGCGGCAGCATATTGTAGGTGCCGAGCAGCTGTTGATATTGGTTGTAGAAACCGATTTGCTGCAGGTTTTGTTTGATGATCGGCATATAACGCTGGCGCAAACTGGCTTCGGTCTGGCCACGGAAGTAGTCGGTCGCGGCGGTGCTGTTGCCGCGTACTATGCCCAAGGCATCGGTCACGCTCATATTGCGCACGGCATCCACAAACACTGCTTGGGCTTCCACGGCCGCTTTTTCCGCGCCCTGATTCATCAAGCCTTCTACGCGATCCAGTTGGCTGCCCAGTCCCATTTGGCGCAAAGTGCCAGCAATTGGCTGCAGGTTCGCGGGTAATTCAATGCGGTAGAGCGAGCTATTGGCGTAACCGCCGGGGGCGGAAAGGCTGGTGGCGGCGCGGTTACTGCCCAGTTCCAAGGCTTCTTTAATGCCGCGAATCAGCTGTGCCTGATTGTTATAACCAGCGGCACTGGCAACGGCAGCGCCGGTTTCTGCCATTTGTGGCAGGGTGGCATTACAGGCGACCAAGCTCAGTGGCATCAGTAACAGGCAAGTGCGGGCAAATTTCATAATCTTTCCTCGGTGAGTTAAAAGGTGTCGCCCGGTGTCAGGGCGTGTAAAAGAATGCGATGGGGCTGGCGGTCAGTCTGATAGCGCCAACGTACATTCAAATCCAGTAGTTTCATACCGTAAATCCGCTCGGGATCGGGCTGCTGGTATTGGGGGCGCGGGTCTTGCTGCAGCACCTGGGTGATTAATCCTGCGAGGTCAACTCCCATTTTTTGCTGGTAATCGCGACAAATTACCGCAAGATCGGTGGGTATTTCCACTTCAATGACCGCTGGCGGCTGGGGGGCAAAGTGGTTGTAGGCATCGGCCACCGCGTCCACATAGGGCACATAGGGTTTGATATCCAGAACCGGGGTGCCATCGAGCAAATCCACGCCGCTAATGCCCAGTAGTAATTTCCCATTGCGCTCGCGCAGCCCGGCAAAACGCACCACCGACAGACCGATCGGCGCCGGGCGCGTGGGTGAGCGGGTCGCAAAGACGCCCAGGCTTTTATTGCCACCCAGGCGCGGTGGTTTGACCTTGGGCTTCCACTCCTCGCGGCTATTTGCATGGAAGACAAACTGCACCCACAGATGGCTGGTGCCTTCCAGTCCCTCAAACGCTGCCGGATCGTTGTAGGGCGGCAGCAGTTCGATCTCGGCGGTGGCCAGTGGTGCCAAACCGGGCTGGCGCGGTATGCCAAATTTCTCCTTAAAACAGGAGTGGACAATACCTATGGCGGGGAAGGTGAAATCCATAAGGAGGCACAGGTGGGAAACAAGCCGCCAAGGCTAGGCAAAAGCATCGGGCAGCTCAACCTTTATTTACATCGCCAAGGGCTTCTTTTTGTGTTTTGACTGTTAGTATTTGCATTTGTAAACGGTTACATTATTAAAAACGATAAGATCCTGCCTTGTTTTGGCCAGTTCCGAGGAAATGTTATGCCCATTCAATCCCGTTTTAGCCTCTCATTAGTGCTGGTGTGCGCCAGCCTATTATTCGGTTGCGATAATCCATCCAGCAGCAGTGTTGGCAGTTCCAACATTGACAGTTCCAGTAGTGGTAGCTCAGCAGCAGCGGTTGAGTCCCACACGCTTGCCTTGATCGATACCCAGGCCACGGCACAAACCCGCGCGCTCTACCACAGCCTCGCCGCACTGCGCGGTAAACACCTGTTGTTTGGCCATGAAGATAGCCTCGCCTACGGTGTGCATTGGGAGGGGGATTTGGACCGCTCCGATGTGCGTGATGTCACCGGCAGCAATCCTGCACTCTACGGCTGGGAGCTGGGCGGTTTGGAATTGGGGCATGAACAGAATCTGGATGGCGTTAACTTCAAACAAATGCAGCAGTGGATTAAAGCGGGCTACAGCCGTGGCGGTGTGATAACCATCAGCTGGCATATGTACAGCCCCGTTTCCGGCGGCAATTCCTGGGATAAAACCCCTACAGTGCACGAGCTGATTCCCGGCGGCGCCAAACACGACGAACTAAAAGCCTATCTCGACAGCTTTGTCGCCTTTAATGAAGCGCTAAAAGTGACCGATGGCGCGGGTGTAGAAACTTACATCCCTGTTATTTTCCGCCCCTGGCATGAGCACAATGGCGACTGGTTCTGGTGGGGTAAGGGTCATGCAAGCGAAGCGGATTACATCGCCCTGTGGCAGTTCACGGTCAAGTATCTGCGTGATGAAAAAGGTCTGCGCAACCTGATTTACGCCTACTCACCCGACCGCAGCCGCATCGATATGGCTAACTTTGAGCGCGATTATTTGTACGGCTACCCCGGTGACGACTATGTGGACGTGATCGGTTTGGATAACTATTGGGATGTCGGCCACAGCGCCAATGACGCCAGTGCCGATGAGCAAATTGCGAACTTCACCGCCGCGCTCAAACAGATAGCGGGCATTGCCACTGCGCGCCATAAAATCGCTGCGCTCACCGAAACCGGCAACAACACATTGACCATTCCCAACTTCTGGACTGAGCGGATTCTGGCGCCAACCCTGGCTGATGCCCAGGCCAGTCAAATTGCTTATGTGATGGTGTGGCGCAATGCCAATATGGCGCGGGAGAAATCCGAGCAGTTTTTTGCCCCCTATCCGGGGCAGGCAACGGCGGAAGACTTTATCCGTTTTTACCAAAGCCCTTATGTGCTGTTTGAAAACGAATTGCCCAGGCTTTACGAAAAGCCCGCCCCCTAGGTTCTATCGCTTAAATTTTGCAGCCCTGGCAATTGCCAGGGTTTATCGGCTTTGGTTTGTCTTTCGCTGTCAATTTATGATTGTCGGCAAAATTTACAGTTTTGTGTGATGTGCATCACGGGTTGTGGTGTGTATTATTGATCCCAAAGGAAAAAGTAAAACGGGCATGAAATCTGCTTTACTGCGATCAACTTTAGAAGTCGATATTACTACCACAGGTTTTTTTATGACTTTTCATCGCATAACTTACCGCAACCTGCTCGCTGCCGCCGCGTTATTGGGCCTTTCATCCGTTACCAGCGCAGGCCCATTGAATGATTACAACCTGATTTTGTTTGGTGATTTAAATGTGTCTGGCGGTAGCGGTCATATTGAAGGCAAAGCCTTCATTGGTGGCAACGTAGTAAACGCTTCGGTGTTTGCGCAGAAGGAGCCGCAAAATTCCACCGCCGATACCGTCAAGGTTGTGGGCAACTTTGCCAGTAACAATGGCACCCATATCGATCGCGGCTACCTTGCCTACCAAGGCAACTTTTCCGGCCCGACAAATATTTGTAACGGTAGTGGTTTGGTGCCCAATGGCTGCTTGAAGCAAGTGACCGACGGTTCATTGACGGCGGAAAAAACCAGCCTGTTTGCGCAGTTGCAGGCCGAGTCTGCCTACTACAAAAACCTGGCTGCGTCGGCTAACACCGATCTGGTTGGCGATATGAACAATAAAGCCTTCACCTACAGCGGAGCCGCGACGGATTTGGTGGTGTTTAACATTACCGCCGAGGAGCTGACCGGGCCGCAGTGGAGTCTGAATATGGATTTTGCGACCGCCCTGAATGTGGTGATCAACGTGTCTGGCAGCAGCTTTAACGCTGGTAATACCAAAAACGGCACCCAGAGCTTCCGCGATAATTTCAACAATGTGCTGTGGAATTTCTACGAGGCGACCAACCTGAACTTTGGCGACTCCTGGTTTGGCTCGGTACTAGCGTTAAACGCGACTATTGCCACCAATTCCAATCTGGATGGTGCCGTCGCCGCCAAGTCTTACGTGGGCAATGGTGAAATCCATAAAGGTAGTTGGGATTACACCCCACCCGTTACCGAAGTGACCGAACCATCGATTTTTATCCTGTTGTTAACTGGTATCGGTTTGATTGGTTTAGGTCGGTTGCGTCGCCGCTAAATTCTTCGCTGCGCCACAATAAAAAACCGGGACTTAGCCCGGTTTTTTTATGCCTGCACTTTTTTAAATCGCAAAGTGAGCGATCTGACTTTGCAGGTTTTTAGCGGTGTTATCCAAACGCTGGGCGATCTGCACCGACTTTTGTGCATCCTGATTGACGTTATCGATCAAACTCACCACCTGGATAATATTTTTGTTGATCTCCTCCGCGGTGTAGCTTTGCTCTTCAGCGGCGGTGGCGATTTGCATATTCATGCCCAGAATCCGGTTCACTGACTGGCTGATCTCGTTAATGGAGTTGCCCGCCTGACCGGCCATTTCCATGGTGGCGCCGGTTTTTGCCAAGCTGGTTTGCATGGCGCTCATGGCATTGCTCGCGCCTTGTTGCACCGCGTGAATAATCTGTTGGATTTCAGCAGTGGAATCCTGGGTGCGTTTGGCCAGCGAGCGCACCTCGTCGGCCACTACCGCAAAACCGCGCCCCTGTTCACCGGCGCGCGCGGCTTCAATCGCGGCGTTCAACGCCAGCAAGTTGGTCTGTTCGGCCACGTTTTTTATCACATCCAGCACCCCGCCAATACGGTTGGTATCGCCCTCCAGCTGGGTCATCACCTGGCCTACGTGATTGACTTCACGGCTGAGCTGGTCAATCGCACCAAGGGTACTTTCCATAATTTTCAGCCCCTGATTGGCGTTGTTGTCGGCATTTTGCGCGGCATTGGCGGCGCCACCTGCATTGCTTGCCACTTCTTGTACGGTGGCTGTCATCTCGGTAATGGCGGCGGATACCTGATCGGTAGCGTGGTGGGTTTGATCGGTATAACGCGCGAGGGTGGAGGCGGTCTCGGTGATCTGGCTGGAGGCCTGATTCAAGCTCTGCATCGACCCCTGTACGGCGGCAACCACACTCACAATACTTTGTTGTACCTGCTGGATACTGGCGCCCAATTTGCCCAGCTCGCTGTTATCGCGGAAGTTAAGTGGCTCGCGGAAGTTGCCCGCCGCCAGTTTGCTGAGGTGTTCATTAATCAGGCCCAGCGGCCGCAGCAGATTCTTGCGCAAAATAATTAACACCAAAAACACCACCACAAATCCACCGCAGAGGATCAGAGCGCTTGCCCAGAAGGAGACACTGGCGCTGGCCTCCAGGTTGGCTTGGGTCTCGGTGCTGACTTTGGCGCTAATCAGCGCGGCTGATTCCTCCAGCAGCTTGCTGGGTTCACGGTCGATACCCGCGACGGCTGCATCGCCCGCTGCTGAATCAAAATCCGCCGCTTTAAACGCATCCAAGCCTGTTTGATAGCGGCCAAAGGCAGTTTCATGGGCGCGCAAAAAAGCCTCCACCTGCTCCCGGCTTGTGCCGTTGAGTTCTGCGCTAAGGGTTTTCCCTTCAGCCTGAATGCTCCGTTGCAGGGTTTCAAACTGGCTCCAGTACTGTTGGAGTTTGTCCGGATTTTTACCGCGTAACAGTACGTTTTTCCACTCTTGCACCTGGGTTTTGAAATGGTAGTTCATGCTGCTGATTGCCCGCTCATGGGCGACGGAATTGGCAATCAGCTGGTTGTAATTGGCGATGGTATTGCTGAGCAGGGCAATGGCGATGCCGCTGATGATCATAAACAGCAAAACACCGGCGCTGACTGCAACGAGCAGCCGCCCTTGATACTGGAGAGGGAGAACATGGTTGAATCCTTCGAGAGCAATTGAGCTTGAAGTATAGATGGAACTTGAAGAGCAAGAGATAAAACGCGCCAGCGAGACGAGGCGCGTTTGGGGAGGCAATACTTAGCGTGGCAGGATGGTTTTTACGCCGTCGTTGGTGCCCAGCAGCAACACATCGGCGCCCTTGGCGGCAAACAGGCCGTTGGTGACAACGCCGGTAATCTGGTTGATGGTTGTTTCCAGCCCGACCGGATCGATAATCTGCAGGTTGTACACATCTAAAATGACATTACCGTTGTCGGTGACTACACCTTCGCGGTAAACCGGTGCGCCACCCAATTTGAGCAGTTCGCGCGCGACGTAAGAGCGCGCCATGGGGATGACTTCCACCGGTAGTGGAAACTTGCCCAGCACATCCACCCATTTACTCTCGTCGGCGATACACACAAACTCTTTGGATATAGCGCGCACAATTTTTTCACGGGTGAGCGCAGCACCGCCGCCTTTGATCAAATGCAAATAGGCGTTGCTTTCGTCTGCACCATCCACATACACCACCAGCTCGCTCACGGAATTGCAATCCAATACCTCAATGCCGAGTTTTTTCAGGCGTGCGGCTGAAGCGTCGGAGCTGGCAACGGCACCGGCAAATTGATCGCGAATATCACCCAGAAAATCGATAAAAAAATTGGCGGTAGAGCCAGTGCCGACACCAATAATCGAATCGCTGAATAATTTGGGTTTGATGTATTCAATTGCGGCACGCGCCACGGCTTGTTTGAGTTGGTCTTGGGTCATGGTGATCTCTATCTGGGGTCAGGCTAGTCGTGAAATTCGGGAGTGTGAGTCAAAAACTTGCCACATTATACGGATTTTCGCCGTGCCAGCGGCGGCTAAATTGTTTACACTGCGGCGACTTTTTTTATTCGTCGGCTTATCAGTCCACTCACTCGCGAACGCCAGAATTCCCATGCCTGAAACCTATATAAAACGTATTCTCAACGCCCGCATCTACGACCTTGCAGTGGAAACGCCGCTCGATGAAGCGCGCCTGCTCTCCGCGCGCACCGGCAATAAAGTGCTGCTGAAACGCGAAGATTTGCAGCCCGTATTTTCATTCAAGTTGCGCGGCGCTTATAACAAGTTGCTGCAACTCACCGAAGAAGAGCGCAATCGCGGTGTGATTTGCGCCTCGGCCGGTAACCACGCCCAAGGTGTAGCGCTCGGTTCACAACACCTCGGCATCAAAGCCACGATTGTGATGCCGCGTACCACGCCGGCGATTAAGGTAGATGCCGTGCGTGCGCGCGGCGCCAAAGTCGTATTGCACGGCGACAGTTATGACGAAGCCTCGGCCCACGCCAAAAAGCTGGTGGAAGAAAAAGGCCTGACCTACGTGCACCCCTTTGATGACCCGGATGTGATCGCCGGTCAAGGCACCATTGCGATGGAAATCCTGCGTCAGTATCCCGGTAAAATCGATGCGATATTTATTGCCGTCGGCGGTGGCGGTTTGGCGGCTGGCATTTCCGCTTATGTGAAATATGTGCGCCCGGAGATCAAGATCATCGCGGTGGAATCGGAAGAGTCCGCCTGTTTAAAAGCCGCGCTGGAAAAGAAAAAACGTGTGGTACTGCCGCAAGTGGGCATTTTTGCTGATGGCATCGCTGTGGCACAAATCGGCGAGGAGACCTTCCGGGTACTGCGCAAAACAGTCGATGAATGCATTACCGTGAATAACGACGAAATCTGCGCAGGCATCAAAGATATTTTTGAGGATACCCGCTCCATCGCCGAGCCGGCGGGCGCAACCGGTATTGCCGGGCTGAAAAAGTATGTGGCCGAGCACGGCATTACTGGTCAAACCCTTATTGCCATCGACTGCGGCGCCAATATCAATTTTGATCGCCTGCGTTATATCAGCGAGCGCACCGAAATTGGCGAACAGCGCGAAGCGATTCTGGCGGTGACTATTCCCGAGCGCCCGGGTGCTTACAAAGAGTTCTGCAAGGCACTCGGCAAACGCAATATCACCGAATTTAACTACCGCTACGCCGATGCCCAAGCCGCGCGCATTTTTGTGGGGGTGCAAGTGGCGGCGGGTGGTAAGGATCGTGCGGATCTGGTCACTGAATTAAAAAACCAGGGTTACGATTTGGTAGATATGACCGAAAACGAATTGGCGAAACTGCATATTCGCCACTTGGTTGGCGGCCACGCACCACAAGCCACCGACGAAGTGCTCTACCGCTTTGAATTCCCGGAACGCCCAGGTGCGCTTATGACATTCTTAAACAAAGTCGCCGGTCGCTGGAATATTTCCCTGTTCCACTACCGCAACCACGGCTCCGCCTCCGCGCGGGTATTGGTGGGCATGCAAGTGCCGAAAAAAGACTACGCCGAACTGAAAGTGTTTTTGAATGAACTCAACTATCCCTATTGGGATGAAACCAAAAACGAAGCTTACAAGTTCTTTTTGGGGTGATTTTCCTCCTTGCTCGTCTGCAAAGGGCGCTTCGGCGCCCTTTGTTATTTCTGCCTTTTGATCTTTCGCTGTTTGATCTTTGTCCCCGCCAAAAGCTTAATTAATCGCCCACAGGGTTAATTTATGTTCATAAAGTGGCGCGTGGCGGATTTTGGTGTAAGCTGGACAACGTTGTCAGGTGGCGGGTTAAAATAATTGTTGATTGCAAATAATCAGTGGTCGCCAATAAACAGTAAACGCCAACAATCCTAAAAGCCCAATTTCATTTCCAGTAGGTGGGAGTTCCAATAATGAGTGTATCCGGTCAAGTGTGGCGGTCGGGCCTTGTGGCCCTGGTGATGGCAGCAGGGTTTGTGCCCTTGGCGCAAGCGGCGAATTTGAGTCAGCAACAGCTAACTGGCTTTGCCAGCGATGCAAAATTGGAGTTTGCGGCAGTATCCAATTTGGGCGCCAAACCGGAAGCGCGGATGACTCTCACCAATGACTCGTCGGTGGTGCTGCCTGCCGGTGCTGGTGATTGGCGTATTTATATCCATTCGGTGCGTAAACTCGATAGCATTCAAGTAGAGGGTTTGAGTCTGCGTCACGTGCAGGGCGATGTGCATGAAATCGCACCCACGGCGGCGTTTAAAGGTTTGGCGACGGGCGCATCTATTGCCATTCCCTATACCGCCAGCGCGCATTTGGTGAGCTACAGCGATTTTATGCCGCGTGCGTTTATCGCCCAGCCTGGCTTGAAGGCGGAAGTGTTTGCCAATACCGATACCGAAAACCTGAGTGAATTTGTTGCCCCTTTTGCGACTCGCGAGCAGCAGTTGCGCAGTGCTAATGATCAGTATGCGATTGCGACGGCGGCGAGCCGCTATCAGGACAATTTGGCGGTTAACCGCATTGCCACACTGGATGCTGGCGCGAAAATAATTCCTACACCCGCGCAAATTAAGTATCGCAGCAGCACTGCAATACTTGATGGCAGTTGGCAAATTAGTTTTGCCGGGCGATTGGCGGGCGAGGCCAAGTATTTGGCCGACCAACTCAAAGCTTATGGATTGACGCTGAATGCCAGCGCCGATCACATCAAACTCAGCGGCAAGTTGATCGAGCTGCGTGTTGATGCAACAACGGCAAAACCCGAGGGCTACAACCTGACTATCGCGGCCGACAAAATCACCATCGTCGGCGGTGACAATGCCGGTGCCTTTTATGGCATTCAAAGTGTGTTGAGTTTACTGCCCGCGCAAACGGCCAGCAGCTATGCGCTGCCGCAGCTCAGTGCGAGCGACGCGCCACGGTTTAACTGGCGCGGTATGCACTACGACATGGCGCGCAACTTTCACGGTAAGGAGGTCACGCTGCGTTTAATCGAGCAGATGGCGCGCTACAAACTGAACAAGTTGCACCTGCATTTAACGGAGGATGAGGGTTGGCGTTTGCAAATCCCCGGTCTGCCGGAGTTGACGGATATCGGCGGTAAGCGCTGTTTCGATCTCACCGAGCAGTCCTGTTTACTCACCCAATTGGGCACTGGCCCGCACACCAGCGGTTCGGGTAACGGTTACTACACCACCGAGGACTTTATCGAAATCCTTAAGTTTGCCAGCGCGCGTCATATTGAAGTGATCCCCGAAATTGATATGCCCGGTCACGCCCGCGCGGCGGTGAAAGCGATGGAAGCGCGCTATCACAAACTGTTAAAAGCGGGCGACAAATCCGCCGCCGAGCAGTATTTGTTATCCGATCCGCTGGATAAATCCCAATACATGACAGTGCAAAACTACACCGACAACTCCATCAATGTATGCCTGCCATCTACTTATGCGTTTGTTGATAAGGTGGTTTACGAGCTGCAACAGATGTACCGCAAAGCTGGAACCAAACTGGTGACCTTCCATATGGGGGGCGATGAAGTAGGCGCCGGTTCCTGGACGGCATCACCGGCTTGCGCCGCGCTGTTTGCCAAGGGCGAGCAGGGGGTGGCCGGCGTTGCTGACCTCAAACCCTACTTTGTCAGCAAGCTGGCAGCGATTACCAATGCTCGCGGTCTGGCACTGGCGGGCTGGGAAGATGGTTTGATGTACGACGCCACCAATACCTTCAATCGCAGCCAGTTTGCTAATAAAACCGTGATGGCAAATGCCTGGGACAATATTTGGGAGTGGGGTGTGGCTGATCGCGCCTATCGCTTGGCAAATGCGGGTTACGAAGTGATTTTGTCACCCGGCACCCACCTGTATTTTGATCACCCCTACGAAGCCAACCCCGAAGAGCGAGGTTACTACTGGGCGACCCGTTACAGCAGCACCGAAAAAGTGTTTGGGTTTATGCCGGATAATCTTTACGCCAACGCCGACAAAACCCGCATGGGCGAACCTATCGAAAACATGGAAGCGCTCGTTGGTCGCGCCCTGCCGGGGTTGGAAAAACCGGAAAATCTGCGCGGTATTCAAGGCCAGTTGTGGAGTGAAACCGTGCGCACCGGCGCGCAATTTGAGCAGATGATCTACCCGCGGGTGATGAGCTTGGCTGAACGCGCCTGGCATAAAGCCAGTTGGGAGGGGGATAAACCGGATGCCCGCGCCCGCCAACAGGATTGGGCTGATTTTGCGCTCCAGCTCAGTCGCAAAGAGCTGCCCAAATTGGCGGCGACCGGTGCCGACTTCTACTTGCCACCACCCGGTGCTGTAATCGAAAACGGCCAGCTATTGGCGAATAGTTCGCTGCCCGGTTTGGCGCTTGAAGTCAGTCTGGATCAAGGCGAGAGCTGGGTTGCATTCACTGGTGCATTGGCAGTCACAAACGGGTCTGTATTGGTGCGCAGCCGTTTGGGCGATACTGCCAGCCGTGTGGTTAGCGTCAGCCCATAAAGGCAATAACTGACATTTATTGACCATTTACAATGAGTGCTGGGACGCGCAACAAAGTCGCTCATTCCAGCTTTTTGTGCGCGTGTTCACGCTTGATGGGCGATTTTCCAGTATTTTTTGCAGTAAATATTCAAATATGTGCGCGTTATGGCGTTTTTGAAGGTTCGGACAGTTTGATTATTCTAAAAAATTGCCTATTATTTGATCGCGCCATAGCTTTTTAGCTGTAATGTGGTTGGCATAAAAACTGCTGTTTTAATTTCGTGTTCCATTGAAGACAATAACGCGCAAGGCTACCACCATGAAAGTTGATGTTCTCTCCGCCGTAACCGTGATTTTTTGCGTAGGAGTGTGCATTACCCTGTTGGATTTAGGTGCTTTAGTTTCTTTTGCTGAAGCGGCTGTTGAATCTGTGTCTGAGTAATTGCTCAAGCCCATAAGGGCGAGAAGGATTTGTACCCACTACTCCCGCTTCGGCGGGAGTAGTGCTTTATGGGGAAGTGAAAATGGTGTCTCCGTAGATTGGAAGACTTAGGGTTTGACCGCTAACATCCCCGTTTCCGTCGCTATCGCAAACAGGGGAATATCCCAGCTATCCTTGGGCAGTGCATCAACCTGTTGGCAGCTGTGCGCCAGGCCAATCAAATAGGGTCTGCCGGCGGGCTTTTTATGTTTGAACGCAAAGGTGGTGTCGTAAAAACCGCCGCCCATGCCCAAACGTGCCCCGCTGGAATCAAAACCAACCAGCGGCATCAGCACCACATCCAATAAATTGGCGGGCAGGCGATGTTCGCGGCGATGATCCGGCTCGGCGATGCCATAGCGGTTCGGACTTAGAGCTGTGTTTGCCGAAAATTCCACGAACCACAAATCCTTACTTTTACCGGGGCGCAATACGGGCAGGTAGGTATGTTTTTCCATCTTCCACAGCTGTTGCGCAATTAACGCAGGGTCAATTTCGCCATCGTTGGCAATATAGAGTGCAATATGCTGCGCGCGCATAAACTGCGGCAGTTTCATCAGTTGGCGTAACAATAAGAGCGAAGCTTGCTGTTGTTGTGCGGGGGTTAATGCACGGCGCTGCGCACGCAATTCATTGCGCAGTTGTTGTTTGTATTCACGATGATCAGCAGAAGTGGAGATTAACGTGTCGGCCATAACCAGCCTTAACATAAGCAATAAATTGAGCTATTGCAGAAGAGAAATAAGAGACCCCGAAATGCCGCTACCAAGCTGGCCTTGAACCCATAGGTTCAAGGAGGTAGCACCTGTGGTTTTTAAGGCTTTCCGTCAGGCGGACATGCACACCAAACACAACGAGGTACCACCAGTTTTGTGGAAATCGGCTCAAGGACTTGTCGGTTTGCAAACATTCCAGGGCGTGGCGCCAGTATAACCCAGAGTGGCTGGCCTTCCGCAAATGAAATTATGCTTGGGTTGCTAATAGTGTTAGGAAATATTCGTCTTAAAAGCAGCTGGTAAATCCACCAAAAATAGGCATTGGTTTAAATTTAAATCAGCTTGGATTTTTAATCGCCAGTGTTGCTCAGTGCGCGATCCAACTTGCCATTCAATCGCAGTAAATCGCTGTGACTTGCCGCTCCGCCCACAGTATTACCCGCGGTTTTTGCTTGCAGTAATTCGTGGCTCAGGTTGAGCGCGGCCATTACCGCAATCCGCTCAAGGCCGATCACGGCCCCAGTGCCACGGATGGCCTTCATACGCTCGTCCAGCAGCTGGGCGGATTCCAGCAGCGCCTGGCGCTCCTCGCGGGGGCAGGCAACTTGATATTCTTTATCGAGGATTTTCACAAAAACAGTTTCGTTGCTCATTGATGCCTCGATTACTCAGCGTCCAGGTTACGTAAATGGGTGATCATGGCTTCCACACGGCTGCGCGCCAGTTCATTCTTCTCGATCAGGCGCACGCGCTCGCGCTGCCATTCACTTTCGCGCGCTTTAAGCTCGGCGTTTTCTTGCTGCAGGCGATTGCATTGCAGAATCAGCTTGTCCAGCTTGGTTTCAAGGGCGAGTAAAAGATCGTCAGACATGATAATAATTAACCAATAAATAGCGCAGGTCGCCCACTATATTGTGCGTCCGGCATGGGGTCAATCATGGTGCGCAAGTTAATGTAAATTCGAGAAGTTGGTTGTTATTAAATGATTAACCAATAAGTTTTACTTGAGCTGAATCAATAGCAGGATTTGCTCTATAAAAAGTTTGCGCAGGCGTCATGGGCAATCGTGATAGCATTCCATCACTGTCTACGAGAGGCCGATATGACCGAACACACATCCCCCGAACAACTGCTTAGCCCCCTGAATTTTGACGATCTCGCCAACCTGCTGGCACCCCTTGGAACCCTCAATAGCCCTTCTGAATTGCACGGTCTGCTGTGTGGAAAATTAGCTGGCGGGGCCCAGTTGAGCGAAATTAACTGGCTGTTGGATGCCGTAGAATTTTTGGATTTTGTTGCTGCGCCTGACGAGTCGGTACGTATTGCCTTGAGTAAGTTGTATCACAACACCTGCAGCGAATTGCAGGGTGAGTTCAGCCTCAAGCTGATGTTGCCGGAAGATGATTCACTGCTGGGTGAGCGCGTCCGTGCCTTGGGTGAATGGTGTCACGGTTTCCTTACTGGTTTTGGCAGTGTGGATCATCAGGGTAAGCGCACGATTGACGAAGAATCCGCCGAAATGTTGCAAGACATCGCCAATATAGTTCAAATCCAGGTGGATGATGAAGAGGACGAACCTAGCGCAGAAGCCGACTATATGGAAGTGACCGAATATGTGCGCGTGGTGGTCAGTAGTTTGTATCTGGAATTTGCCGCCAAGGAATTAGCCGCGCCTACTGTCAGCGCGCCTGCTTCAGATACATTGCACTAAGCTTTTTATAAGAGCGGATTTTTACAGGAACGTTTTTTTAGGCGAACCGCTTTTTTACCAAAATTGTTTTATACAAAAATTGCTTTTTGCGAGAACTTTCATTTTTTGCGAGAACGTCCATGAGAATTAGTAAAACCGAATTCGCCCGCCGCCGCAAACAACTGATGGCGATGATGGAACCCAATTCCATCGCCATAGTGCCCGCCGCGCCTGAGCGCACGCGCAGCCGTGATACAGAGCATCACTACCGGCAGGACAGCGACTTTTTATATCTCTCCGGTTTTGAAGAGCCGAGCGCAGTACTGGTACTAATTCCCGGGCGCGAACACGGTGAGTTTGTATTGTTTGTCCGCGAGCGCAATCGGGAGCGCGAAATTTGGGACGGTTATCGCGCTGGCCCTGAAGGTGCGTGCAGCGAATTCGATGCCGACGATGCATTCCCCATCGATGATATAGACGATATTTTGCCGGGTTTACTGGAAGGTAAACAGCGCGTGTATTACGCCATGGGTAAAGACAGCGAATTCGATAAACATGTGATGGATTGGGTAAATACCATTCGTGCGAAAGTTCGCTCCGGCGCGACACCACCCGGTGAGTTTTTGGATTTAAGTCACTTCCTCAATGAATTGCGTCTATTTAAAAGTGCTGCTGAATTGCGCGTGATGAAAGAGGCCGGCGAAATTTCCGCGCGCGCCCATGTGCGTGCAATGAAAGCGAGTAAAGCCGGGGTGATGGAATATCAATTGGAAGCCGAAATCCTGCACGAATTCCAAATGAGCGGCGCGCGTTTTCCGGCGTACAACACTATCGTGGGCGGTGGAAAAAACGGCTGTATTTTGCATTACATTGAAAATTCCGCACCGCTTAAAAATGGCGATTTGGTATTGATCGACGCTGGCTGTGAATTGGATTATTACGCCGCTGATATCACCCGTACCTTTCCAGTCAATGGAAAATTTTCTCCCGAACAAAAAGCCCTGTATGAAATTTGCCTGCAAGCCCAGCTTGATGCCATCGCCATGTGCAAACCGGGTAACCACTGGAATGATCCACACGAGGCTACAGTGCGGGTAATTACCGAAGGTTTGGTGAAAATTGGTTTGCTGGAAGGCGATGTGAACGAATTAATTAAAAGCGAAGCCTACAAAGAATTCTATATGCATCGCGCCGGTCACTGGTTGGGTATGGATGTGCACGACGTGGGCGATTACAAAGTTGGTGGCGAATGGCGTGTGCTCGAGCCGGGCATGGTACTCACCGTAGAGCCAGGTATTTACGTCGCCCCCGATAACGAACGCGTCGCTAAAAAATGGCGCGGCATCGGCATCCGCATTGAAGACGATGTGGTGATCACCAAAGATGGCAATGAAGTACTCACTAAAGATGTACCCAAAACCGTTGCTGAAATTGAAGCGTTAATGGCCGTGTAAAAACATTCTCGCACCCAAGCGTTGCCTGGGTGCGCTCAACGCAGGTCAACCTCATGACCCATACCCTCGAATTTGATATCGCCATTATCGGCGGCGGCATGGTGGGCACCAGTCTCGCCAGTTTACTTGCTGCTAGCCAGCCGCAATTGCGTATTGCTCTGATCGAAGCCCAGCCATTTGCGCGGGCAGATGAAATGCATTTTCAACCCAGTTTTGATGCGCGCTCTACCGCCTTGTCCTACGGCACTGCGAATATTTTACGCGAGCTGGGCTTGTGGGATTTATTGCAGCAACACATCACGCCGATTGCGCAGGTGCATGTGTCGGATCGCGGGCATTTTCTTGGTGGTGTGATTGATGCAAAAGAAAATAATCTCGATGCCGTCGGTTATGTGATTGAAAATGCGTGGCTGGGTAATGTGTTGCTCGGGCATGTGCAGGCGCAAAATAATATTCAGTGTTTTGCTTCATCCGCAGTGACATCACTAACACCGCAACAGGATTGTGCGCTGCTGAGTATTAAAACCGACGCGCAAGAGTTTTTAATTAAAACCTCACTGGCAGTTATTGCTGATGGCGGTGATTCACCACTGCGTGCCGCGCTGGGCATAGGCACGCAAACACGGGCGTATGGGCAAACCGCCATTATCACCAATGTCGAATTCTCCGAGCCGCATTGTGGCGTGGCCTATGAGCGTTTTACTGCCGATGGTCCGGTTGCATTATTACCTCTGGGTGAATCCAATAATGCGCAGCAATCTGCATTAGTTTGGACTTTGCCAGCAGCGCAGGCCGATGAAATTCTTAAATTAAACGATGCTGAATTTCTGGTGCGCTTGCAGGAGCGTTTTGGTTTTCGCGTGGGGCGTTTTACACGGGTCGCCAAACGTTTTGCTTATCCACTGCAGCTGGTTTTAGCCGAAGAACAAATTCGCTCGCATCTGGTATTGCTTGGTAATGCTGCGCATTTTTTACATCCAGTCGCAGGGCAGGGTTTCAATTTGGCGCTGCGCGATTGTGTTTGTTTAGTGGAAACCCTGCGCGAGGCGATTGCAAATAATCAAGCCGTGGGCGATTTGGCAGTTCTGCAAACTTATCTGGATAAACAATCGCTGGATCAGCAAATCACCATAGAGTTTAGCGATAAATTGGTGCGCTTGTTTTCCAGTGATCAGTTGCCATTAATTGCCATGCGCCATCTCGGCTTGTTAAGTCTTGAATCTATCCCGCTCATTAAAAATCAATTTATCGCGCAGACTATGGGCACTGCAGGTCGCCAATTTCGCTGGAAGTTGGATGATGTGAGTCGTGCAGAATCGAGCGATACAAAAAATCTGGATTCCCGCGTGCGCGGGAATGTCGATACGTCAATCAATAGCACCGATTACGATTTAATTATCGTCGGTGCTGGTTTGGTGGGAGCATCACTCGCCTGTGCGATTGCCCAAACGGATGCCGCGCAGAATTTGCGTATCGCCGTGATTGAGGCGAGTAGTGAAGTGCAACATTTTTCCGGTGAAAATTTTGATCCGCGGGTGGTTGCGCTCACACACGCATCGCAACAATTATTAACCGATATTGGTTGTTGGCATGACATTGTCGCGCAGCGAGTGTGTGCTTACCGCGAAATGAAAGTGTGGGATGGTGAAGGCACGGCAGCAATCGAATTTGATTGCGCCGAAGTGCAAAAAAATCATCTTGGGCATATCGTAGAAAATTCAGTAATTGTTAATCAACTGCGTGAACGCATGGCGCAGTTGTCGAATATCCAGTTGATTCAACCCGTAACGGTGATGGATGTTATTCCGGCGCAGCCTGAATTTCCGCGAGTGCGGGTGCAACTAGATAATGGTAGCGAAATCACCGCGCCCTTATTAATTGCTGCCGACGGCGCCAAATCAAATGTGCGCGACTTGGTAGGGTTTTCCACGCGCGAATGGGATTACGGCCAGCAGGCCATTATTACCACTGTGCGCACTGAGCGGTCGCATCAATTCACCGCGTGGCAACGGTTTATGCACACTGGCCCGCTTGCATTTTTACCTTTGCAGAATAATGGCGATGCTCACCAGTGTTCGATTGTGTGGTCGGCGGAAGACGCGGTTGCACAGGAATTAATGGCGTTGGATGACGTCACGTTTTGCGCGCGCCTGACCAGCGCATTTGAAGCGCGCCTCGGGCCGGTAATTGCGTGCGATAAACGCTACGCCGTGCCTCTGCGTCAGTGCCATGCGACTAGCTATATTCAACCGGGCATCGCCTTGGTGGGCGATGCTGCCCATAATATCCATCCGCTCGCAGGGCAGGGCGTTAACCTGGGTTTGTTGGATGTGATCGCGCTTGCGCAGGAAATAGAGCGTGCATTGCAGCGCAATATTCCGCTCGCCGATTATTCCATTCTGCGTCGTTACCAACGCCAACGTCTGGCCAGCAATCTCGGCATGATGTCGGCCATGGAAGCCTTCAAACGTTTGTTCGGCAGTCGCGCATTGGCGGTGAATTGGCTGCGCAATACTGGTATGCGTCAGTTAAACTCAGTACCGGCAATCAAAAAAATGATTATCAATGCTGCCTTGGGTGTGTCCTAAGCTGGCTGTCATTGGTATTGATGGGAATTCGTTGTTATGGCTGTAAATTGGAATGAGATTTTTACCGTGGCGCCGTTTGAATGGACGTCCATTGGCACTGCTATTTTGTGTGGCACCATTATTGGAATAGAGCGCCAGTTGCGCGGTAAACCCGTGGGCATTCGCACCTCCTCATTAATTACTCTCGGTACTTATTTATTTATCGCCGCGTCACTTTTTGCATCCTCCCATTTTTCGGGGCCGGAAAAAGTTGTCACCGATCCATCGCGTATTATTGGCCAAGTGATTACCGGTATTGGCTTTTTAGGTGCGGGCGTGATGTTGGCGCGGGACGGATTTGTGCTTGGTGTAACCTCGGCGGCAACTATTTGGGCGTTGGCCTCAATCGGTGTGGTGATTGCCATCGGCTACAACCTGGTGGCGATCAAATTATCCTTAGTGGTGATTGCGGTGTTGGTAGGCGTGGACTTACTGGAGGATTATTCCCAATCCTTTACCCGTGGCGTACACAAAAAATATCAAACCTGGCGCGGTAAGGATAAGCCCAGCTCGGATTGATAAGTGTAAAAAAGTAACACTATTGCGGATACCTTTATGTCAAAAATGCTGATTGTTGCAAACGTATTAAATGTGGTTCTGTTGTTGATATTAATTGCAGCAGTGGCGGGTTTTATTTCCTTCGGTAATCTTTACGGGCTGTTTTTAGCGGCAGTGACGGCGGTGATTGTGTGGGGCGTGTATAAGCACCAGCGCTGGGGTTACTTTGCTGCCGCCGCGTGGGCGCTGGCGTGTTATCAGTTATCCAAACAAGGTTATGAATTTCAAGCGATAAAACGGCAGGTAATGATTTTGGGTTTTAGTTTGATCCCTATTGCACTGTTTTTGCACGAAACTCTGGGTAAAGCTGCCGCTAAATCTGCACAAAATAATGGCAAAAATGACGATACAAATCGCAAAATGCCCGATTAATTGTGTGCCTGTTACACACCATTACAAAAAGTGTCGATAATCGCTAATTTCGCCGATAAGCGCTTGACTCTCTATGTCCAAGTGCTTTAATTTTGAATTGCTACAGATTGAGATCCGCACCAAGACTAGGCTTTTGTAAGACAACCGCTTGCTCAAGACACTTGGACGTACCACGACCTGAGCAATAGCTTTATTTCAAGCTATTTCACTCTGGCTTTTAGTAAAGTCGGTTTTTTTGTTCGGTCAGCTACGCTGACGTTTTAGATGCAAGATGAGGAAACTATGTCAGATCTAGTCTCTGGTGTTGTTAAGTGGTTCAACGATGACAAGGGTTATGGTTTTATTGAGCGTGAAGGTGGTGCAGATGTATTTGTACACTTCCGTGCAATTAACGGCAACGGCCGTAAAACCTTGAAAGAAGGTCAGAAAGTGACTTTCGAAGTGACCCAAGGTCAAAAAGGTCCGCAAGCAGAAAACGTAACTCCTCTCTAAGATGGGTGAGTTTTCAAAAAGGGTGATTGAGTAATCAATCACCCTTTGCTGTTTTTGGCGCAACATTTTTGCGCCAAACCTCCTTCCTTTTCCACACGCAAACGGGGCTCCTGTTGCGTTCGCTGGCTTTTTTCATGTTTGATTTGCAATCCATTCTCTGGCTCACCCTGATTGTTCTTGCAATTTATTACTGGCGCGGTGCGTTGCTGGTAAAAGATCGCGCCTATGCCGCTGCACAAAAACGCTGTGAAGAAATGCAGGTGCAATTGCTCGATGAAACTGTCTATCTGCGACGCTTGTGGTTTAAGCGCAATGACCAAGGCAAGTTGTCGCTCTGGCGCGCATTTTATTTTGAGTTTACGGTCAGTGGTGCTGATCGTTATTTTGGGCGAGTAATTATGCTTGGCGCGCGCATTACGCAGGTTGAGTTGGGTGCGCATCGCTTACACTAATTATTTGTCGATTTCATGAATGGGTGTTGTCACATGAGCGAAAAATATCTGAATGAAAAAGTCGGTGGATGGAAAACCAAAAGTACCGCCCTGGTGTATGAAAATCCCTGGATCAGTGTGTCGCACAATGAGGTGATAACGCCTAAAGGAACCGATGGTATTTACGGGGTGGTGCATTTTAAGAATATCGCTATCGGCGTGATACCTATCGATGATGAGGGCAATACCTGGTTGGTAAAACAAAGTCGCTATAGCCTCAATCAATATACGTGGGAAATCCCCGAGGGCGGTTGCCCGCAGGGTGAAAGCCCACTCAATGCCGCCAAGCGTGAATTGGAGGAAGAAGTTGGTGTGCAAGCACGCGATTGGCAGCAATTAATGACTATGCATTTATCCAACTCTGTCACCGATGAATTCTGTGTAGTATTTGTTGCGCGGGATTTATTTGCGGGTCAGCAACAGCTGGAGGCAACAGAGGATATTGAAGTAAGAAAATTACCGCTGCGCGACGCGGTAGATATGGTGTTGCGTGGTGAAATTACCGATGGCATTTCGGTGGCGGCTTTGCTGCGGGTTGCACTGACGCCCGGTAGCTATTGTTGATCGTTTTTATATAGCTACATTTGATTGATAGATTAAATAAAATTCTCAGCGTAAAAGTGCCCATCCAGGTTACATTTTTTAACAGATAGTCGCCCAGATCCTGATTAATGTGAAGAGTGCATCCGTGCGCTACCTGAGGCTTAATTGATTAAGGAAATCCCAATGAAAATTACCCCTATAGTTACGCTATTAATTCTTTTGTGCGCTGCAAAAATGACAAGCGCAAACACCTGCGAAAATAATTTTCTTGCCGAAGGTGATCCACGTAACGGTGCCGAGTTTTCTACGTCCACCACAATTTCTGGTCTTAATTCGGCGAGTGCACTGGGACAGTTACGTGCGATTGCACTCGCTGACGGATTTAAAGTGTTGGGAGAAGAGTCAACAGCCACGCAAGGAACGCTGACCATTGAGCAGAAAAATGGGCGTCACCCGTTTCTAATTTACCTTACTTCGGTCAATAAGGGCGCTGCCGCCGATGTTAGCATTCGCACTAGACTGAATCGGCGCACAGTGGCGAAACCGGAAGATATCCGCAGTGGTATGTGCGGCATGATTGCACGAATCAAGACTGGTGCCGAGGGTGAAAAAATTGCTGCAGCGGCACGTGCGGCGATTGTTCCCGAGCCGCTGGTAGAAATCCAACCACGCTGGTTAGCTAAAGATATTTATCGAATGTCAAAACGTAAAACAACAGAAATGATTACGGCGCACTACAAAGGCAAACGTTATCTGTTGGATGGTACCGTGGGAACACCTTTGGAAAATGATGGCACTATCGAGTTGTGGTACAAAGTGACTATAGATCGCAATAGTATTTTTGAAACCCTCGATACCAAAGAATCCATGTTCTGGCCGCCGATTGTCTGCCGTATGGCGCCCGAAGCTCGCACTCGGGCAGCAAAATTGCAGGAAGGTGAGTTTGCTAAATTAACAGGTACAGTCGATCACTACTGGCAAGGTAGTCCGAGTAAATTGGTCTTGAAGGATTGTCGTTTCCATTAAGCATTTTGTGTGAATTGATCAAGGCCGCTTTTTTGCGGCCTTTTTTATAAAAATTCAGTTAAATTTTTGGTAAAAAATGAAAACCTACTGCTATACGATTCCAGGCGTTAATCGCCACTATGACGGCAGTCAGGTTTACGATTTCCTCTTCTGAAAATTGCTCGCGCACCAAGGCAAAGTCCTCATCGTGAATATCCTTTTGCGCCAAAAGAGTGAGCGTTTCTGCCCAGCTGAGTGCTGCGCGTTCGCGCGCCGAAAAGAAGGGCACTTCTTTCCATGCCGGCAACACATCCAATCGACTTTGTTTTTCGCCATCCTTGCGCGCTTCGTTGGCGTGCATATGTTGGCAAAAAGCGCAGTTGTTTAATTGTGATGCACGTATTTTTACCAGATGGATTAGTGAATGTTCCAGCTTGCTTGCTGCCGCGTCACCTAAACCAATCAGTGATTGAGCCAGCGCGGGTTGTAGTTTGTAAACTTGTTGGTAGGCGATACGTTCTTTCATCATAAGCTCCGTGGGGTGGGGTGTTGAAGCTATGATGAACTCTGTAAGCAAGAAGGAATTGTATTTTTGCGACATGCCTGGGGAAATGTTTAATCAGCTTTTTCCTCTGGTTATCAGCGGCGTTCTTTATCGCGCTTTTTCTCGCGGTACTCGCCCGGTGTGAGTAAATGCACTTTTTGAAATTGGCGAATAAAGTGAGCTTGATCGTAAAACCCTGCTTCCTGAGCTATATCCACCAAGGGTAAGTTCGGGTTGAGGCTGATTAATTGCCGTGCGCGGCGGATGCGTTGTAATTGTTTCAAGTGAACCAATGTCAGACCAACTTCTTGTTGAAAGCGTCGTTCTAATTGACGCCTTCCCATATTGACTTGGGCACTCAGGGTTTCGATTGAATCAGTTGAGTGTGATAACTGAGGCAGAAGGGTTTGTATTGGCCCTTGTTTTGCGAGTTGCTGTGCCGCTTGTTGTAGCAGCCAATCATCTATCAACCCTATCCTCCGGCTAGTACTCTCACTTTCCGCCAAACGCTCGCGCAATTCGCGTAAGCCTGCATTATTTAAATCTGTATCCAGTTCCTCTGCCGCAAGGTGATTGCCAATCAAACCCGGCATATCCAAACCAAACAATTGAAACGCGCCACCCGGATGAAAGCGAATGCCGAGCAGATCCACGCTCCCGCTAAAATGCATGGTATGCAGGGTTTGTATTGCATTAAAACTGACTTGCGGAATTTGGTTTGCAATAAAACGAAAATTAATATTGGTGCCACCGTCCGGGTAAAGTTTTTCGCTAAACCCCTGCGCGGGTAGTTGCGGTTGTTGTACAGTCCAATAACATTGAATCCAGTTGTGTAAATAGGCATGTGGCGCAAAGCTGCGAAAACCCAGGTGGGTCAATATGTTTGCGGGCGGGCTGGCAGTATTTGAAGGAGTGATAAGTTTATTCATGTCGCCCCCTGTAGTGGCAATTGTCCCACGCGATTAATCGTAGTGATTCGGTTTTACCAGTGAGCGCAGCCAATTCCACCAGCCATTATTGCCCAGCATAAACTTATCCAGCTGATCCTGATTATAAAAATAATGTTCGGCGTCTTTAAATAACAATTCGCGTTTTAGCATGCGGCGGTTGGGATTAATAGTTTTAATGATGCGTGCGGGATTGCCAGCGGCAACAGAGTTGGCGGGAATGTCTTTTGTCACTACCGAACCTGTGCCCACGACGGAATTTTCACCGATGCGGACGCCTTTGGTGACGGTAACACGTTCACCTAGCCACACATTATTTTCAATCACCACCGGTTTGGTACAGCGAAATGGGCGAATGCGATTGTAAATCCCGTGCCAGTCGCTATCGCTAATAGTGACATTGGCGGCCAACATACAGTTGTCGCCAATTTGGATAGATTGCGCTGCAGAAATGCGCACACCGGGTGAAATTAAACAGTAATTGCCAATACGAATTTCCGCATCCGCTTGTTTGCTGGGCCAGGTAGTGAAACGAATACAATTATCGCTGGCGCAAATAATTTGCGCGTATTTTCCAAGATGAATATTGCGCCCGAAAATCACCAGGCTGCGTGGGTGGGCAATTTCAGGAATGGTGCCCAGGCTATCAAATTGCGGGGCGATAAAACGACGGACGTACCAATGGTTGATGCGCTTGTAAATGGATTTGATCAGGTAAGGTGTATTACTGCGGCGCATAGGTTTATTTTCTAGGGTTGTCGTCGTGAGTTTATTGAGTATTAGTGTCTGTTAGAATGCGTACTTTGATTATGAGTGAGAAACATTATGCTGCCAATCGCTATTGAAACAGTAAAAGGATTTTTGGATGCGGACGAAGGTGCCGCGCTTTATGCGGCCGCGCTTGAAACCGCTCGTTTGGGTCCATGTTTGGAGATCGGCAGTTACTGCGGTAAATCCACTGTGTATTTAGGTCAGGCGTGTAAAAATTCTGGCGCTGTTCTTTATGCGATTGATCATCATCGCGGTTCGGAGGAGCACCAGTTAGGCGAGGAATATCACGATCCGCAGTTGTACGATGTGCAGTTCGAAAAAATGGATAGCTTTCGCGAGTTTCGCCACACGCTAGCACGCGCACAATTGGAAGATGTGGTGGTGCCAATTGTTGCGCCCTCTGCATTAGCAGCGCGACATTGGGCTACCCCTTTGGGCATGGTTTTTATTGATGGTGGCCACAGCATGGCAGCTGCGTTGACAGATTATCGCTGCTGGGCGCCGCATGTGGTGCGTGGTGGCTTGTTGGCGATTCACGATGTATTTCCCGATCCCGCCGATGGTGGTCGCCCACCGTTTGAAATTTGGCAGCTCGCACAGCAATCCGGTTTGTTTGAAGCCATGCCGTTAATAAAAACACTTGGCTTGTTGCGCCGTTTATAGAAATAGCGACTTCAGAAAATTATTTAATCACCCAAATCAGCGCAATACCACCGCGCACGCTGTGATCCTCTACCACCAGTGGGCTGTGAGTAATATCTGTGTGTTCAATGTTGTCGTAGCGAATAAAAAAAGCGAAACGGGTTTGAAAACCCTGGTGTGAAAAGCTGCGGCTGAGGGAGAGATTATTGTTCCAGCCGCTATAACCGGCCTTTGCACGAAATTCAGGGCGCTCTGCAGTTACATATTCCGGTGCAACGCTGTAATAGTAATTATGATAATCGTTGCTGGCGTAAGTAATGCCGGCGCGATAACTAAATGTCCACTCTGAGAATCGGGTGCGATACACCAACTGCGGTTGAATAATCGACCCTATGTAACCCGACTCTTCCGCACCAAGCGCAAACACTGCACGCCAAGGTAGTTGCAGGTGCCAGCCGCGACTAAAATCTTCACCACTTAAATTAATATTAAAGGATGGCCCTAATTCAAAGGTTGATCCCAGCTCCGGCATGCCTTCACGCAATGTGCTTTTATCCGTTTCTGGTGTAATCGATGCGCTAGCACTGAGTGTGAATTCGTATTGATCGGTACGAAAAAAATTACCGCGCACCCCCTCGCGATCCGAGCGAATATATTTGCCGCGATAAATAAAATAGGGAATAGGGCTGATAAAACTGCGATATTCGTCAGAGCCGCGATAGTCGGGTCCGGCAACAGCGCCCAATCCCAAACCCAGTTCCCAGTTTTTTTGCTGTGGTTTATCGCTGTCTTCATCGGCCTGAACAAATGGTGCCAGCAGCAGAATTAATAGAAGTAATTGCACACGGGGTAAGTGGCGCTCAAACAAAGAAATCTTCATAAAAACCCTGCGCTAGCGAGTGATTGATTGGCGTTATTCGCGAGTATCCGTAATTGCCCCAAGGGCGACTTGCTGCGATTTTACTGGTATTCTGCTGCACTAATCCATTTATTGCACAATCAACGAGTCATCTGTGAATCCTACTGCTTTTTCCACTTTACCGCTGAGTGCGGACATGCTGGCCAACCTTGAATCCTTGGGTTACAGCGAAATGACGCCAATTCAGGCGCAAAGCTTGCCGCTGGTACTGGCGGGGCGCGACGTGATTGCCAAAGCCAAAACTGGCAGCGGTAAAACTGCCGCATTTGGTATCGCGCTGTTGGAAAAATTAAACGTGCGTTTTTTTGGTGTGCAAGCTTTGGTGTTGTGTCCCACCCGCGAATTAGCCGATCAGGTCGCCAAAGAAATTCGTCGCCTGGCGCGCTTAACCCACAATGTAAAAGTACTCACGCTGTGCGGTGGCGTTTCCATTGGCCCGCAAATTGGTTCACTGGAGCGTGGTGCGCATATTGTTGTAGGTACACCGGGGCGGATTGTTGATCATATCGCTAAAGGCACATTAAAACTTGATAACGTTAACCAGCTGGTGTTGGATGAGGCGGATCGTATGTTAGAAATGGGTTTTTCTGACGATATTGATGCGGTACTGGCTGCCTGCAATACCGAGCGTCAAACCTTATTATTTTCTGCCACTTACCCTGACGATATTAAAAAAATCAGTGCGCGCTGCCAGCGTGACCCGCAAATGATCGCGGTTGAATCTATTCACAGTGAAACACAAATCGAACAGCATTTTTATGAGCTGCGCGGAGACGATGAGGTTTACCCGGCAGTATTAACCTTGCTCGCTACGTTTCAACCCTCAAGCTCTATTGCGTTTTGCAATACCAAACAAAGTTGCGATGAGCTGTTGGACTATTTGCGTAAGCAAGGTGTAAATGCCTTGGCATTACACGGCGATTTGGAGCAGAAAGAACGCGATCAAGTATTGGTACGTTTTTCCAATAAAAGTTGCTCGGTATTAATTGCGACTGATGTGGCTGCACGCGGTATTGATATCAAAGGTTTGGATGCCGTAATTAATGTGGACTTGGCGCGCGACAGTGAAGTACATGTGCACCGCATTGGACGTACCGGCCGCGCGGGCGAGTCGGGTTTGGCGTTGAACTTGGTGGTACAAAAAGAAGTGCACAAAATTAATCGTCTTGAAGATTATATGAAACAGTCGATTACGCTGGAGCCACTACCTACTGCGGATAAAAAAGCACTGCCAGAAGTTAGTATGGTGACTTTGAATATCGACGGCGGAAAAAAAGACAAACTGCGTCCCGGCGATATTATCGGCGCCCTAACCAAAGATGCCGGATTACCTTTTGAGAAAATCGGCAAGATCGATGTGTTTGATTACGCTACCTACGTGGCGGTGGATAAATCCATTGCCCGTGCAGCGCTTGAACATTTGAGTCAAGGTAAATTGAAAGGGCGTAAGTTCCGCGCGCGCCGGTTTTAATCAGTAAAATGTTTTATGCAGTCTGTATCGAGACTGCAAGAGGTGAGGTTCTATTCAGTCTTTGAGACTGCCGGAGACATGGGTGAAGCAAGTGTTTACAAAGCATGTTTTGTACGCAGCTGAACGACAACGGATTTATCCGTTGGCTAGTCCGCTTGCGGGCGACGACAAGCCTACATGGATGTATTCACGGCGAGTCTCAAAGACTGAATAGGAGCTCAACTCGTTCTAGCCGCTAAATTAAATCAAAAAAATAATTAATAAATAAAAGGAGATCCCATGGCCATAGCTGCTGTTGTTATCGCAATTTTATTGCTGGTGGTGTTAATTACCGGCGTAAAGCTCAATCCCTTTTTAGCCTTTCTGGTTGCTTCCATCGCTGCGGCGATTATGCTCGGCATTCCTCTGGATAAAATCCCCGCCACTATTGAGGCCGGCATTGGCGGTATTCTCGGCTCGCTCGCCGTTATTTTGTGTGTGGGGGCGATGTTTGGAAAATTGGTAGCCGAGTCAGGCGCCGCGCAACAAATCAGTAGTAGTTTGATGCGCTGGTGTGGAAAAAAATACATCACCTGGGCGCTGATGTTCACCGGTTTTATTGTCGGCCTGCCATTATTTTATAACGTGGGATTTGTACTGCTGGTGCCGCTGGTGTTTTCAGTGATGTATCAAACCAAATTACCGGCGGTGTATTTGGGTATTCCGTTATTGGCTGCACTGTCTGTGACTCACGGTTTTTTACCGCCACATCCATCGCCGGTTGCGTTAATTCCGCAGTTTGGTGCGGATATGGGCACTACATTGTTCTACGGGATTATGGTGGCAATTCCCACCATGATTATTGCAGGCCCGGTGTTCACTTCAACGCTTAAAAATATTCACAGCGTGCCGCTGGCAACATTCAAACCAACAGATTTACCCGCCAATGAATTGCCCGGTATTGCTAACAGTTTTTTTACTTCGCTATTACCGGTGTTGATGATTGCCTTATCGAGTTTGGCGATTTACATGTTGCCCGCTGCAATCGCCCAGGCACCCTGGGTACAGCTGCTCAGCAATTCCATGATTGTATTGCTGATTGCACTGGCGCTTGCAACTTACACGTTGGGAATTAAACGCGGTATGAGTATGGGGCGCATCATGGGTATTTATGCTGATGCCATTAAAGATATCGCTGTGATTTTATTAATTGTCGCCGGTGCTGGTGCGCTAAAGCAGGTGATGGTTGATAGTGGTGTGAGTGAACAATTAGCGCTATCGCTCAAAAACGTTGCGCTAAACCCATTGGTGCTGGCTTGGTTAATTGCGACGATAATTCGTATTGCCTTGGGTTCTGCCACAGTCGCAGGGTTAACGGCAGCGGGCATAGTCGCCCCCATTATTCCACTCACTGGCGCTGACCCTAATTTAATGGTATTGGCGATTGGTGCGGGTAGTTTAATGTGTTCACACGTTAACGATTCGGGTTTTTGGATGTACAAGGAATATTTTAATTTGAGTTTAAAAGACACCTTTAAATCCTGGACCTTGATGGAAACTATTGTAGGGATAGTGGGTTTGATGGGGGTATTGGTGCTGGATATTTTTGTTTGAGGCTAGATACCCGCTTGCGCGGGTATAGCGAGGGGAAGCCAATAAAATTAATGCAATACACTACCGCCTAACAGCTGGCGAATTTCATCGGCAGGAAAGTGATAGTGTTGATTACAAAATTGGCAGTCGATATCGATGCTGCCACGTTCAACCAATAATTCCTCTACTTCTTCTTTGCCAATCGACAGCAATGCACTCGCACTGCGTTCGCGCGAGCAGCTGCAGGCAAAGTGTAAGGCTTTCGGTTCAAATAAACGCAGCGGATGCTCGTTGAATAAACGGTAAAGCACGGTGCTGTGTTCCAGTTCCAACAGCTCGTCGGCTTTAATGGTGTCCGCCAGAGCGATGACGGTTTCCCATTTGTCGCGGTTGTCGTCTTCGTTGGTAATTAATTGTTGCGGCAGTGCTTGAATTAAAAAGCCGGTGACTGTGTTGTTATTGGCGGCAAACCACATGCGGGTTGCCAGCTGCTCCGATTGTTCAAAATAATGCTCCAGGCATCCGGCGAGGTTATCCGCGTCCATCGGCACTATGCCTTGGTGGCGTTCAATCGTGCCGCCAAAATTTTCCGCACGTTGCGGTTCAATGGTAATTACCAACACACCATTGCCGAGCAGTTGTTGTAAATTGCCGCTCTGTGCCAATTCATCGTCCAGTTCAATATCGCTATTCAAGCGTACTATGCCGCGCAGGCTATTGTGATGGTTGCACTCCGCCATAATGGTAGAGATGGCACCGTCACCGCGCGCTTGTAAAATAATTTTCCCCTCAAACTTCAAGGTGCTGGATAACAAACTTACGGCAGCGAGAAACTCACCCAGCAAACGGTGAATCGCCGGTGCTTGTGGGTTGTGGCTAAGCACTTCGCGATAGCTATCGCCGAGGGTCACTATTTCACCGCGAATATCGCAGTCGTCAAATAAAAAACGGTGGAGGAGATCATTGCTGGACATAAAAAACCTTTTGTGGACTTTCAGGTAATAATCGCAATGACTAATTGCAATTATTGTCGATATAGGTGGTTAATTCGGCAAGCATGGCTTGCCGCTCTTGCTCGGTAGTTTTGACAACCTTGCCCTGGTCATCCAAAAAAATAACGTTGCCGCTAATGCGGCGCAGACGGTTTTTAGCTGCTGTGCAATTCGCGCCACGGGCATAAGCTTCACTGGCACTTATTTCTTGTGCGTGTTGGCGCTGCTGTCTTTGCGCTTGCGCTTCCTGAAGATGAAGCTGCTGCACTTTGTTCAGTTCTTCACGGCTGGTATCCAGGTTCTGTTTGTTAACTTGTTTGGTAATATTTTCTGCATCGGCTGCCGGTGGTTTGTCGGTGAAATGTACTTTGCCATCTTTATCGACCCAGCGGTAAACCTCCGCTATGCAGTTAATACTGAACCCCAACAACAGAATAAATACCAATGTGCGACCTTGCATAGTGCTCTCCTTGTGTAATTAATCGTCGGCACCCAATAAATTGATGCGCTGAAAGCGATGAATATGGCGGCGCTCTTTTTTGCTGGGGCGATGATCGCTGATAATGTAATTGCCCAACCCCGCTTTGCGTTCAGCGCTGCGTTTTTCACGCAGGATTTTGCTCTCTTCGGTTTCGTCGTACAGCAGCGCTGCTTCTGGTGCGCCGCGCCGTTGGGCGGAAAGTGCTTTGACTACGACAGTTTTTTCATCCAGGTCCTGACGAATGGTTAACACCAAACCTTCAGTGACTTCTTTACTGGGTTTAATTCGTTGGCCATCGCAGTGAATTTTTCCGCCGTCGATGGCCTGTTTGGCAAGGCTGCGGGTTTTAAAAAAACGCGCGGCCCAGAGCCATTTGTCGATGCGAATTTTATCGTCATCGTCGTCATCATGATGCTGTTTTTGTTTACTCATTGGTTAAACCGCTTCCGGCATAATTTCATCAAAGTGGTGGATGGCGGGGTACTGCTCCATACGCCGTTCAATTTTGCTATCCGGTTGGTGAATGCCGAGCAAATATTTAATGCCAAAGGTTTTGGCGGAATCCAGAATGCGCACAGTGTCGTCGATAAACAAGGTGCGCGCCGGGTCAAAATGTTCAAAGGCTTGCAGCTCTTGCCAGAATTTTTGCGATTCTTTGGGCTCATTAAATTGGTGCGAGGAGACAATCACATCCAGCCAATTGTCAATTTGGGTGATCTCCAATTTTAGCGACAAACTCTGTGGATGCGCATTGGTAACCAGCAGCACTTTTTTGCCTAACGCGCGCAGGCGCATTAAAAATTCGCCGACATGAGGGCGAATTTGAATTTTGTGTTTTACCTCTTCTTTGAGGCTGCGAATATCCACCTCGAGCGCCTTGGACCAAAACTCCAGGCAGTACCATTGCAGGGTGCCTTCGTATTGTTGGATATGATTTTTCAAGCGCGTATTGGCAGTGGCGAGATCCACCTGGTGGATTTCTGCATAGCGCTGGGGCAGGTGATCCAGCCAAAAATAATTGTCGAAATGCAGATCTAACAAGGTACCATCCATGTCTAGCATGACGGTATCTATTAAGTCCCAGTTGATCATAGAATTGTCTCTAACCGAATTTACACACTGTATTAATAACTGTATTTAACAAACCTAGTAACACGCCTATGCCTACAAAACCCAGTATTTTCAAGCGCGCCACAGTGGCGCGCAGCCGGTTGTTTCGCGCCGATGAAATCCACTTGCGCTTTAGCAATGGCGAAGAGCGCACCTACGAAAAACTCTGTTCCGGCGGCCCGGGGGCGGTGCTTATTGTACCTCTGCTCGATGAAAATACGGTGCTTTTGGTGCGTGAATATGCGGCCGGAATTGAGGATTATCACCTCGCACTGCCCAAAGGGGCGATAGACGCGGGCGAGCAGTTACTGGAGGCCGCCAATCGCGAACTGAAAGAAGAGGTGGGTTACGGCGCGCGCAAGTTGCAGTTTTTGAAGAAGATTAACCTCTCCCCCGCCTATATGGAGCACGGCATTAATGTGGTGCTGGCCTGGGACTTATACGCGGAGCGGCTGGAAGGCGATGAGCCGGAACCGATAGAAGTGGTGCCTTATCCACTTGCCGATTTGCTGGAATTGATTATGCGCCCCGATGTGTGCGAAGGCCGCAGCATCGCCGCGCTGTTTATGGCGCGCGAGTGGCTCGCCGGCCGCTTGTTGCTGGATTCGCCAGTGGTGTGCCCGCAGCAGGAGCCAAACCATGGACAATAATCCGATTAGCCCGGCGCTGATTGCTGATTTGGTTGCGCTGGCGCGGCGTGCCGGAGAGGCGATCATGGCTATCTACGCACAGCAGGACAGCTACGACATCACCCACAAGGCCGATGAGTCCCCGCTGACTGCTGCGGATATGGCGGCGCAGCGGGTTATCGCCGCAGGTTTACCTGCCCTGCTCAATGTGCCGATTATTTCCGAGGAGGCGGAGCTGCCGGATTTTGCCGAGCGTCAGACTTGGGGCAGTTACTGGTTGGTGGACCCGCTTGACGGCACCAAAGAATTTATCGCGCGCAACGGCCAATTCACCGTCAATATCGCGCTGGTACATGGAGGGCGCTCAATGCTGGGTGTGGTGCATGTGCCGACTACGGACATCACTTACTTGGGCGTGTTGGCGGCGCAACAACACGAATCCGTCGGGGCCTGGAAGTACACCCACGGGCAAACGCCTCGGGCAATCCGGGTGCGCGACCTGAATGAGCGCGCTGCTCACGCTTTACCGCTCACGCTACTACTCAGCCATCGCCACGGCACGCAAGCGACTATGGAATTATTGGAGGTGATGAAGAAGCAATGGCCGGGGCCGATTGAAACCAGCAACGCCGGCAGTTCGCTCAAGTTTTGTGTGATCGCTGAAGGGCTCGCCGATTTTTATCCGCGCCTCGCTCCTACCTCAGAGTGGGACACCGCCGCCGCGCAAGCCGTTTTAGAAGCTGCCGGTGGCGCCGTGGTGGAGGCAACTCCAACGCTTCCGCCGCTGGTGTACAACAGCCGTGAGGATATTCTCAACCCGCATTTTTATGCGCTGGGTGATCGCCGGTTTGCTTGGGCGACACTTTTAAACGGACGCTAAATAAGAACCCGCTTATGCCCTTCTTTTTATAACCAAGGTTCTAGGTTCCCGAGAAGAAAATATTCTAAGTTTTGCCGCGTTTGCACCGGTCATCTGCGCTAGGCTTCAAGAGCTAGCCTTTACCGGCGAGCAGTGTGGAATGAGTCTGCATTGCTGCGCGTTTATTGTCTCAGTACGAGCGTTTTTCTTAGGGAGTGTTAAGCATGAGAAGGCAGAGTAAAAACTTGAAAGCCGATTTTAATGTGAATCGCACCGATTTAATGCGCGATAAATTAATTCGCGAAATTTCCGATTACGAGCGACAGTTAGCCGAGTTAAAACTCAATGGCAACAAGGTCGATTTCACCATGATCCAAACCTACAAAGAACTGATCAGCGCGCGGCAGGATATGTTGCGAAGGCTGCCGGTGCACTACTGAGTTCCCTTCCATTTCACGGTAATCGCGGGAGCCTGATTATCTAATCAGGCCGAGCGCGGTTGCTGGTTGACCAAGGTAAAACGCGGATCAAACAATTCCTGCGGAAATAGCGCTGCCGGGTGATTACACCCCAAGCTGCCAAGTGCAGCTGTTTTGTGGCTTCTGGCGGCAGGCAAGTGGTTGGCGGTTATCTCGGCGCCGAGGCGTTTGCTCTTGTGCTCCAGCCAGCCGTTGGCATCGCTAAACGGCATGGGGCGATGAATAAAATAGCCTTGTACTTGATCGCAGTTGAGTTCGCGCAAACAGCTGATTTGCTCAAAGGTTTCTGCGCCTTCGGCCACCACGGTCAGGCCCAACGCATGGGCGATGGACACTATGCCCTGAGTGATATCCCAGTCCACCTTATTGCCGGGTAAATCGGCGACAAAGGATTTATCGATTTTGATGATATCCAGCGGCAGGCGCTTGATGTAGGTGAGCGACGCATAGCCGGTACCAAAGTCATCCACCGCCATACGCGCTCCCAAGTCGCGGCAGCGCAGCATAATGCGCTTGGCGCGCTCCAGATCTTCCAGCATGGCGGTTTCAGTAATTTCAATAATTAGCGCCTCGCCAAAGCCCTGTTGCTGTTCGCACAGGGTTTGCAGCTCCAGCAAAAACGAGGGGTGCAAAAAGTGGCGCGGTGAGATGTTGATATGAATATCCGGCGCCAACTCGCTGCTGTTCCACAGGCGCATTTGGCGTGCGGCTTCGCGCAATACCCAGTTGCCGATGCGGTATTCCAAATCGCCACGGGCGGACTCAAACGCCTGAATTAGCGGGCCGGCACTGATTACTTCACCGTCGGGTTTGCACCAGCGCAGCAGCGCTTCAAAACCCACCAGCGACAGATCGTGCAAATGGCAAATTGGCTGGTACCACAACTGCAGTTCATTGCGTTCCAGCGCACCTTCTACATCCACAATCGAAATCAGTTGTTCCTGTGGCAGCGCGGCTTTTACCGAGGCGCGTTGGAAGCGGTCGCCACCCTGGCTTTTGGCGAGGTACATGGCGGCATCGGCTTTGCGCATCAGGTTAATTTCGTCCACACCGTCCTGCGGTGCCAGCACTACGCCAATACTGCCGCTCAAGCGCCCGCGTTTGCGCCCGCTGCCGTAGGGCACCCGCAGCGCCTGCAAAAAACGTTTGGCGAGCAGTTCGATATGGCTGTCGTCGCACTCTGCAATAATTAAAAATTCATCACCGCCCAAGCGCCCGAGTTGATCGCCTTTGCGCATCACATCGCTCAAGCGCAGCGCCAAGTCGCGCAGCAATACATCGCCGGTCTCGTGACCCCAGTGGTCATTGGCGGCTTTCAGCCCGTCGACATCGATAAAAAACAAGGCAAAACCGCGGTTGTAGCGCTGCAGGTTTTCCAGGCTGTGATCCAGACAATCGAGAATTCCGCGGCGATTTAACAGCTTGGTGAGCGGGTCTATGGTCACCAGCGAGCGCAGTTGTGCCTCCAGTTGTTCGCGATGGCACGCCACGGCAATTTGGCTCGCAATGCGCTCAGCCAGCGCCAGCAACTGCGGCGATAACTCGGCGGTTTTTTCGGTGTGCTTAAACCAGGAGGAGGCGATAACCCCCAGCACCTTGTCGGAGGAGATGAGTGGAATCACCAAATTGGACTGCAGGCCTGCATTTACCAGTTGGGGAATCGCCTCGGGGGCATTGGCGTAATCGCGGGTGAAAATACTGCGTTTGGTTGCCAGTGCGCGCCCGGCAATACCGGTGGTGGAGGTGAAACGAAAGCCTTTAAACGCACTTAATAAATGTTGTTGCTCGCCTTCAAACAGTTTGTATTCAAAGGTCTGGCTCTCTTCGTCGAGCAAAATCAGCGCGGTACCGTCCGCATTCAATAGGGTGCGCACCGCTGCAGCGGCTTTTTTAAAAAATAATTGGAAATCCGGTTCGAGGGTCAGCGCATCCATGGTGGCCAATAGCGATGGCACAGCGGTGTCTAACAATAAAGAATGGTTCATGGATGCATGCTCACAAGTACATCAAAAAGCGCCAAAACAGCTCAGGCAGGTGTGATCAGCAATTAGCTTGCCACTTAGGTCGCAACGGTCAGATTTATGTTATTTGATCGGTTTTTGATGTGGCAGGCGCGAGCGGTGAGTAGGTTTTTTAAAAAAACTGGTATGCAAGCTGTGTCCCGCTCCCTGTTTAGGGGCGGGATTCCAGAGGAAGGTGCAGAAATAGTGCAAATTTCAGCGCCAAAAAGCTGATTTTCAGTGCTCCAACCGCAGTTGCCCTACGAAATTGCAGGGGCGATGGCGCGCATCCAGTTGATCGACAATGATTTTTGACCATGCGGTGGTGCAGGCGCCAGTAGAGCCGGGCAGGCAAAAAATCAGGGTGCGATTGGCAAGCCCTGCTGTGGCGCGGGACTGGATGGTGGAGGTGCCAATCTCCTCATAGGAGACCTGGCGGAACAGCTCGCCAAAACCCACCACGGTTTTATCAAACAGTGGGGTCACCGCTTCGACGGTCGAGTCGCGCCCGGCAAAGCCGGTACCGCCGGTAATCAGCACCACCTGCGCCAGCGGGTCGACAATCCAATTGGAGAGCGCGGCGCGGATTTGATAGATGTCATCGATCACTAATTTTCGATCATGCAATTTATGGCCGGCAGCGGTGAGTAAATCCTGCAGTTTTTGACCTGAGGTATCTGTTTCCAGGTTGCGGGTGTCGGAGACGGTAAGGACGCAGATATTGAGTGGCTCGAATTCTTTTTGTGCTGACATATCAGCCCCCTGTCATATTCATAAACCGCACTATCTGCGGTTCGTCATTGTTGATATCAAAGGTGTGTTTCTCGGGTTTGTGCTGCATGGCGGCGATGATTTGCGCGCGCAGGTCGCTATTGGGATTGCTACTGCCGCGTAAGGTCGCACGCAGATCCACGCTATTTTCCTGCCCTAAACACAGCAGCAGGCGACCGGTGGCGGTGACGCGCACGCGGTTGCAGCTGCCGCAAAAATTGTTGGAGTGGGGCGAGATAAATCCGATCTGACTGCTATAGCCAGCGGCCTGCCAATAGCGCGCTGGGCCGGCATTATCGCTACTGTGGTCATCGTTGGCGGCAAGGGGCTGCAATTGCAGGTCGTGTAGCTGCGCGCGCAGTTCATCGCTGCTGATAAATTCCGCCGCGCGCCCGTGTTCATCAATTCGTCCGAGCGGCATCTCCTCGATAAAGCTGATATCCAGACCTTCATCCAATGCAAAGCGCACCAATGCCGGTACTTCATCGGCGTTGTAGTGTTTGAGTGCAACGCAGTTGAGTTTGATGCGCTTAAAGCCAGCCGCTTGCGCGGCTTTGATCCCGGCCAATACCTGGTTGATATCGCCAAAGCGGGTGAGCTGGCGAAAACGCGCCGGGCTCAAGCTGTCGAGGCTGATATTGATGCGTTCAACGCCCGCATCCCTAATCGCCTGGGCATATTGCGGCAAGTGGGTGCCATTGGTGGTGAGGCAGAGCTCTTTTAATCCGTTCAACTGGCCGAGGCGTTGTAGTAAATCGATGGTGCCTTTGCGTACCAGTGGCTCACCGCCGGTAATACGCAGTTTGGTCACGCCCAGAGCCACAAAGGTTTCGCCCAAGGTGGTCAGCTCTTCAATGCTTAATACCTCACTGCGCGGCAGAAATTGCATCTCCTCCGCCATGCAGTAAACGCAGCGCAGGTCGCAGCGGTCAGTCACCGACAGGCGCACATAATTAATGGTTCGACCAAAACTATCGACTAGTGACATATAAGGAAGGTAGTTCCCCGTTGCAAAGCAACATTAACAAGTGACAAGGCTGCCGCCGTGGGCGGCCAAACAACTCTAGCGAGCCGTGTCTATTCGCTCAAGGCTTTTTCGGCCCTGCAGCTTTTGCTGGCGCGCAGAATTGTCATTCAAAGCCTGTTCCAAAATGGTGAATAGTTGCAGTGTAAACCGCTTGCGGCCCATTGCAGGGATTTATTTCATCGGAGTTTGATCTGCATCCAACGCAAAAATAGTTTGTTCGGTGGCTAAAAAATCAAAAATGCAATCTTGTGGTGCGCAGTGCACCATCACTTTGTTTTTATATGGTGCATTTTGCGAAAATCAAATTTTTGCATTTTGCTTTTATCTGGTGCGCTCATGCACCAATAAAAAACAGAAAAACAAATTTTATCCCAAGGGGGATCGCGCCGGGCTGTGGCATGTCGGCTGCGTCGTATTTATAAGCATATGAAAATAAAAGGAAAATAATTTTTTTGTAGAAAAAAATGGATATGGCACTGCGTTTGCAATTCCCTGATTGTAAACAACAGGCAGGTAATGTCATGAACCATTTCTTCAAAGCCAATATCCAGGTACTGCCCTCGGCGCTGATAAAAGCGCGCGGCGTAAAAAAAACAGGCGACAGTCAGGAGCGAGCCAAAAAATCACCTGCCGGCAAAGTCTGGTTGGTAGGTGCAGGCCCGGGCGATGCGGAATTGTTAACGCTGAAAGCGCTGCGTGCGATCAATAACGCCGACATTATTTTTTACGATTATCTGGTCAGCCCGGATATTCGCGCGCTGTTCCCTTCGCACATTCCTGCGCACTATGTGGGTAAAGCAAAAAACCAACACAGCATCAAGCAGGAAGATTTAAATCAATTATTGGTTACCCAAGCGCAAGCGGGTTTAAACGTTTGCCGCATTAAAGGTGGTGATCCTTTTGTCTTTGGTCGTGGCGGCGAAGAATTGTTAGAGCTGCGCAGCGCGGGTATTGATGCCGAAGTCATTCCCGGGATTACCTCCGCATCCGGTTGCAGTACTTACGCCGATATTCCGTTAACTCATCGCGGTTTGTCGCAGGGCTGCACCTTTGTCACCGGTCACGCTGAAAAAAGCTTGGATGTGAATTGGGCTGCACTGGCGCAATTGAATCACACCCTGGTGTTTTACATGGGCCTGACCCGCGCCGATGAAATTGCTACGCAATTATTGGCGGGCGGTTTGGCGGCGGACACGCCGGTTGCGATTATTGAAAACGGTTGCCGCAAAGACCAGCGCGACATTATCTCCACCTTAACTGAATTTCCTGCCGCGGTAATTCGCGAGCAAGTGCAATCACCGGCGCTGATTATTGTGGGCGAAGTGGTGCGCATGAAAGAAAAGTTGCAAGCACAAGTCTGGCAGCACGCCAGCGCAGAGAGTTTGCTGCTGGCCTAGTGGCAGCAGCGCAAGAGAAATATTTCAACCGGTTAGCTTTGGCTAGTTAAAACATTCAGTTCAAAGACATAGATAAGCGTTTAATAACGTGAGGCACATATGAAGAAGCGTATTGTTGTAGTCGGTAACGGCATGGTAGGGCACAAGTTTATTGATAATTTGGTAAACCATGCTGAAGCTGATCAATATCAAGTGGTAACTTTTTCAGAGGAGCCGCGCCTTGCTTATGACCGCGTACAGCTCTCCAAATATTTTTCCGGTTCTACCGCTGACGATTTAATGTTGACCAGCGAAGATTATTACCGCGAAAAAAATATCGACTTTATCTTGAAAGATAAAGTGATCGATCTGGATTTTGAAAACAAAGAAGTGATTACCGCATCGGGTCGCCGTGAAGGCTACGACAAATTAGTGTTAGCGACAGGTTCGTTTCCGTTTGTACCGCCAATTCCCGGTAACAATGGTGAGCACTGTTTGGTGTACCGCACTATTGAAGACCTGGAGGCCATTACCAATTCTGCCAGCGTCAGCAAAGTGGGTGTAGTAGTGGGCGGTGGTTTGCTCGGTTTGGAAGCGGCCGCCGCGTTAAAAGCAGCTGGCCTTGAAACTCACGTGGTAGAATTTGCACCGCGCTTGATGGCAGTACAACTCGATGAAGGTGGCGGTAAATTATTGCGCCGCAAAATTGAAGCTATCGGCGTAAAAGTTCACACCCAAAAAGCCACCACCGAAATTGTGGCAGGTACCGAAGCGCGCTATCGCATGAATTTTGCTGATGGCAGCCATTTGGAAACCGATATGATTTTATTCTCTGCCGGTATTCGCCCGCAGGACGAACTCGCGCGCAAATGCGGTTTGGGTGTGGGTGAGCGCGGCGGTATTGTAGTGGACAATAATTGCTTAACCACCATCAAAGATGTCTATGCAATTGGCGAATGTGCGCTGTGGAATAATCGCATTTACGGTTTGGTTGCGCCCGGTTACCAAATGGCAAAAGTAGCGGTATCCCATATTACTGGCGGCAGCGATCAATTTATGGGTGCGGACATGAGCACCAAATTAAAGCTGCTCGGCGTGGATGTAGCTTCTATTGGCGATGCTCACGGTACTACTCCGGGTTCATTAAGTTATACCTACAGCAACGATGTCGATGAAGTTTATAAGCGCATGATCGTTTCTGCCGACAATAAAAAATTGTTGGGCGCGGTATTGGTAGGCGATGTAGAGGCTTACGGTACATTGCAACAAATGTGCGTTAACGGTATGGATTTACCGGATGATCCCAACTGCTTAATTCTGCCTAACGTCGATGGCGGCGGCATGGCAATTGGTGTGGATGCACTGCCGGAAACGGCCATGATCTGCTCCTGTTTTGATGTGAGTAAAGGTGCAATTTGTTGTGCCGTACAAGACGGTGCGCGCACCATGGGCGACATCAAAGCCATCACCAAAGCGTCTACCGGTTGCGGTGGTTGCAGCGCATTAACCAAACAAGTGATGGACTCCGAACTGACCAAGTTGGGCGTGGAAGTAAGCAACCATATTTGCGAGCACTTCCCGCATTCGCGTCAGGAATTGGCTGACATAGTGCGCATCAAAAAAATCAAAACCTTTGACCATTTGCTGGATGAACACGGCCATGGTTTGGGTTGTGAAATTTGTAAGCCGGCCGTTGGATCCATTCTTGCTGCTTTCTGGAATGAATATGTGTTGGATGAAAAACACATTGGCTTGCAAGACACTAACGATATTTTCCTGGGCAATATGCAAAAAGACGGCACCTATTCCATCGTGCCGCGTGTTGCCGGTGGCGAGATTACGCCGGACAAATTAATTGTGCTCGGCCAAGTCGCCAAAGATTACAAACTCTACACCAAAATCACTGGCGGCCAGCGTATCGATTTATTCGGTGCGCAATTGCATCAGTTGCCGGCGATTTGGAAAATTTTGGTCGATGCCGGTTTTGAAACGGGCCACGCCTACGGCAAATCATTGCGCACCGTGAAATCCTGTGTGGGTAGCACCTGGTGTCGTTATGGGGTGTTGGATTCAGTGGGCATGGCGATTGAATTAGAAAATCGCTACAAGGGTGTCCGTGCACCGCACAAAATTAAATTTGGTGTGTCGGGTTGTACCCGTGAATGTGCTGAAGCGCAGTCCAAAGATTTCGGGGTTATCGCCACCGAAACTGGTTGGAGTTTATATGTGTGTGGTAACGGCGGTATGCGCCCGCGGCACGCCGATTTATTTGCCACCGGTTTGGATGATGTCACCCTCATTAAATATATCGACCGCGTCATGATGTTCTACATCCGCACCGCGGATCGCCTGCAGCGCACGTCGGTGTGGCTGGAAAATATGGAAGGCGGTTTGGATTACCTGAAGAAAGTGGTGATTGACGATAAGTTATCTATTTGTGCGGAATTGGAAGCGCAAATGGCCTACAACATCAGCCAGTACCAGTGCGAATGGAAAACCACCGTCGAAAACGAAACGCTGCAAAAACGTTTCAAACATTTTATCAACACTGATGCCACCGATGACAATTTGGCTTATGTCGTAGAGCGCGAACAAATTCGCCCCGCGACGGCGCTGGAACGTAGCAACAGCAGCATTCAATTTGTTGAGTTGGTGGATTAGTTATCTGTAGCCCGTATGGCGTCTAACGAAATACGGGGCTTTGAATAAATTAACGATCCCGTAGAGCGCTAGGCGCCATACGGGCTACGAATCAAAAAGTATTTTAGTGAGAAAAAATTATGAGTGATAAACCCTGGATCAGCGTGTGTGAACTTGATGATTTGTTGCCCGATACCGGTGTTTGTGCGCAGGTAAATAGCAAGCAGGTCGCCATTTTTCGTTCGCGTCGTTTAAATGAAATTTTTGCGATCAGCAATTACGATCCTATCGGCGAGGCGAATGTATTGTCGCGCGGTATTATTGGTTCAATCGGTGATGAAGTGGTTGTCGCCTCGCCACTGTACAAAGAGCACTATAATCTGCGCACCGGTGAGTGTTTGGAAAAACCCGAGTATGCCGTAGCGGTATTTCCAGTGCGGGTTGATGATGGTTTGGTACAAGTGCAGGTCTAGTTAACCGCGCAAAGTGTAAGCGCTGTAGCAATAGTTTTTTGTGAGTACTTCCCCCTCTTCTTCGACTGCTTCATGAGTCGCTTCCACGGGCAAATCGTTTGATTTGCCCTTTTTTATTGCCGCTGATGAGGCCTTGCTGGGCAAACATAGCTATTGCCGGCTGCAATCGAGTAAAATTTGGCAAGTTTTATTCCCGCTTTTTTGACGAGACCCCCGTTTATGAGACAAGCCCTGGTGTTTATCGCCTTTGCCAGCCTGAGTTTGAGCGCCTATGCCGATGTATTTGCCGTGTTCCGCGAAGAGGACGGCAGTACCCGTTGGCAATATGTGGCCAATACCAGCGCCAGCTTGCTGATATTGGCGTTGCTGATAGTGCTGTTTTTTCTCATTCGCGCCCACTGGCGCGCAGTGCGCTCCAATCGTGCGCTGACCGAAATTAAGGCAACCCTGGAGGAGCGTGTGGCGCACCGCACTGCTGAATTGCAGGAGCGCGAGGCTTATATCGCCAGTATTGTGAATTCCATGCCGGTGATGTTGATTGGCTTGAACCAGAAATTGGAAGTTACCCAGTGGAATAAAAAGGCCGAAGAGGTTACTGGTCGCCCACTCAAAGATGTAGTGGGCACAAATTTGTGGAAAGCTTATTCCTCCATCACCCTGACCGAGGCTCAGGTTAAGGCGGTATTGGAATCGGGCGAGACCATGAACATCAAACATGCCCAGCCCGGCCAATACAGTTTTGATATCACGCTTTATCCGCTGGATAAACAGGATGATACCGGCATAGTGATTTTGATTTCCGATGTCACCAAACAAGTCAACGCCGAAAATAAATTAGCCGAGCGCGATAAGGTTTCTGCAATGGGTGAGTTGGCCTCGGCGATGGTGTATGACATCAGCCTACCCATCAACAGTATTTTTGCCCGGGTTTCCAGTGCGCGCCAGGAATTGGAAGCGGCGGATTTAGGTGAAGTAAAAGAGTTTTTGTTAAGCGAAGTGGAAATGGTGCGTCAAAGCGCGCAACAAGCTACAGCGATTGCACAAAATTTATTGGAGCTGGCCAGTAGTCATCACGACATCAAGCAGCCCGCAGCAATTGCGCCGATTATGGATCACAGCATTGAATTGGCGAGTCAGTTGTTCAAAGATGCAGAGGGGTTGGCATTTCGCCAGATTAATATCCGTCGCAACTACGCTGCTAATCTGCCGGAAATCCCCTGTTTTCCCGCGGAACTGGCACAGGTATTTGTGCGTTTGATGCGCAATGCATTTTATGCGCTCAACGCCAAACCTTGGCATGACAATGACAAACCCTGGATTAATATTGAGATAGCAGAATTTTACGACTCGCTGTGGATTAAGCTGGCACACAACGGCAAATGTCTCAGCGAAGAAGAACAGTTGGATATTTTCCAGCCCTATTTTGCGATGAACAGTCATCCGGAAAGTTGCCCGGTCGAGCAGCGTTTGTCCTATTCCTACTTCATCATCGCCCATCACCACCGCGGCCAAATGGCAGTCACCTCCGACGAGCAAAACGGCACCTGTTTTAATATTCAATTGGCGCTGGGTTAAGCATTGGCCATGAGTTGTTTGGTGGCGCGCAGTTGCGCCAAATCGCGTACCGGCGGCAAACCAAACAGGCGATGGTATTCGCGATTAAATTGCGATGGGCTTTCGTAGCCGACACGATGGCTGGCTGTCGCCGCATCCAGATTTTCTGCAAACAACAAACGCCGCGCTTCTTGCAAGCGTAAATTTTTTTGATATTGCAGCGGCGTCATATTGGTCACGTTTTTAAAATGGGTGTGCAGTGACGAATTACTCATACACGCCGTTTGCGCCAACTCTTCAATGCGCCAGCTTTTTTGGAAATCCCGTTTCAGTAGTGCAATTACGGCGGCAATTTTTTGCGCGTGGCTATCGGCGAGCGCGATTTGGTGGAGCGCATCAGCCTGGTCGTCTTGCAGCAGGCGGTAGAGTATTTCGCGCTCAAACAGCGGAGCCAGAATCGGCAGGTCAGCGGGATTGTCCAGCAAGCGCAACAGGCGCAGCACAGCATCCAATAAGTGCCCATTGGCCTGGCTTACAAACAGCCCGCGCTGCGACCTGACCGCACGGCTAAGTTTGTCGTGGCTGGTTTGCGGCGAGGTATTTTTGGGTGTGGTTTCAATTAACAAGTCGCTGATTTTTTGTGGCGTTAATTCCAGGCGGACACACAAATAAGGTTTATCCTCGCTCGCCTCAACAACTTGGCCCACCACGGGTAAATCCACAGCGGCGACCAAATAGTGCCTGGGGCTGTAGTTATAAATTTCATCGCCCAGCATGGCGCGTTTACACCCCTGCGCAATAATGCATAGCGCGGGTTCATAGCGCCCATGTATTGCTTCACTTGTGCGGTTGGCGCGATAAATTTGCAGCGGCCCAAACGCGGTTTTGCTCATGCCTTCCTGCGGGGCAAGTTTGAGCGTTCGCGCTACCATCTCCGCCAGAATGGCATCGACACTGGGGCTGGTTATAAGGCTGGGGTCGGCCGCATTCATCGCTTGAATCCTCGTTAATAACACAGCACCGAGTGTAGCGCGTTGGCTTCATGCCTAGAACCGGTTGCAGCATGAGTCTGGAGGATTAGGCAATAACCCGAGAGTAATTGGCTATCCGCGCGCGCGCGCAAACCCTATATTTACCCTGCCGCCGTGCAATTCCGCCTTGACCTTACCATGGCGGAAGGTTTCAAACTGGCGCTCACCCTATCCGGGCCGGCCAATTTATTTGAGAATCCCCACAAGGGAAGGAGCTGAGTATGCAACACCACCAATCCCTGAATGCTGACATCCGTGAATTTTTACGTGGCGCTTTTTCCGGTTCTGCTGCGCACTTTGAACGCTATGTTGCAGAACAGGTTCGTTGCTGGGGATTTCCGGAGTTTAATCCTGAATGTCGCCATGAGTATCAGGGCTTTTTTAATTTATTGATGGATGTATTTGCTGATGCCAATTGGTCGATTGAGCAATTGTTGACGAGCGATTCAGAGGCTCTGGTAACCTTTAGTGTGCAGGGCGTTCATCACGAGGAATTTATGGGGCTGCCAGCAACCGGGTGTCTGCTGACGATGCGCGCGCGTTTGCTGCTGCGGGTAAAAGCCGGGCAAATTAGTGAATCCTGGATGTACGGAAAATCCATTCAACTTATCACCAGCAAGAGTAAGTGTTTTGAGTTGCAGCCCTCGGCTGAGGCGCGTGCGATAGTTTCATCGCCCCTTACTTCGTTGTGTCACTCGCACCGGTCCCACGCCAGTCGATGACAAAAGCCAACTAACCTGCCGCGCATTTTGTGGAACAATAGTTGTTCCCTAAATACTCGGCAGCTGGTGCTATGGCAGAACAATCCTTGATGAAAGATGGCTTGGGCCGCGCGGCAATCGCGCGTATTGGCAACAGCCTGGCGCAGGTCATTCCACAATTTGATGCGCGGGCATTTGAGGCAGATGCCCGGCGCGGATTGGATCAACTTGAATTAAAAGCGCGGGTTCATCACCTGATTGATATTTTGCATCGCCATTACGATTTGCCGTTTAAAAAACTCAGCAACTATTTGCAGCATTTACCCGAGGTGTGGGACAGGGGCAGCGCGGCAGACAATAAAGCCGGTTTTGCCGCTTGGCCGGTGATTGATTACGTCGCCGTACACGGCTTAGCGCACCCCAAAGAAGCGCTGCACACACTGGAAAAATTAACACCGCTGTTCAGCGCAGAATTTGCGATTCGCCCGTTTATCCAACAACACCCGGATTTTACCTACGCAAAATTAGTGGACTGGTGCGATCACCCTTCCGAGCATGTGCGCCGTTTAGCGTCGGAAGGTTCGCGCCCGCGTTTGCCCTGGGGCATGCGCCTGCCGCAATTTATTCATAACCCCGAACCACTGCTGGGGATTTTGCAAAAATTAAAAACTGACGAGAGTTTATATGTGCGTCGCTCGGTGGCGAATAACCTGAACGACATCAGTAAGGACAATCCGGAATGGATGATCAAGTTGTGTGCAGCCTGGTTGGCGGATTCACACGAGCATACCAATTGGATTGTAAAACACGCCATGCGCAGTTTGGTAAAGGCGGGCGACGCGCGGGTATTTCCTCTTTTGGGTTATGCCGCTAAACCCAGTGTAACGCTAAGTGATATTAAGCTTGCTAAACACACCATTGCCCTGGGCGATGCGCTTGAATTTAATTGCACGCTTAGCGGCGGCAAACGCGCGCAACATGTGGTGGTGGATTATGTGATCTATTTTATGAAAGCCAACGGCAAGCTTGCACCCAAAGTTTTTAAATTAAAAAATATTGCACTTGCTGCCAACGAAACTGTTGTTATTTCCAAGCGCCACTCATTCAAACCTATTACTACCCGCCGCTACTACACTGGTGCACATCAGGTGGCGATCCAAATCAATGGTACAGAAATAGCGCGCCGTGAATTTGAGCTTACACGCTAAGCGCTGACAATTATTTCACCACAATTGATTGGTGTAATCAGAGCAGTGCCAGTGCCTGATTGAGCTTGTCTTCCAGTTCGGATTTCAGGTGCAAATAGTGCCCGAGTTGCAGCCCGGTTTGTTGGGCAATAGTGTCCTGACAGAGCGATAAATCCAGATCGGTAATGTAGCAGGGGTAGCGCTCGCCCTGTTTGCGGCGCTGCACAATGTAATTGGCCACAGCGCTAAATAATTGCTCGCCATAACTGAGCGCAGAAAATTCCTGTTCATCACAAAAAATGGTGTAGCGTAGTTGTTGTTCGCTATCCATTTCGGCAATCGCTTTAATGTTGATAAAGTGCAATTGCGACCAGTCTTTTTGCAAGTGGCGTGGTTCCGCAATAGCTTGTTGTTGTTTGATGTTGCCGGTGAGTTCGTAAATTAGAATATCTTTCTGTTCACCCGCAGTAATCGTCTGCGCGCTGTTCAATAATTGGCGCTGCAGTGCGGCATTAATAAACGTCACCAGCGGCCGCAATAGAGTTTGTTGGTTGTGATAAGAAGAATGGATGCTAAACAGCGAACCGCGTTCATCAATAATAATGATTTTGGCATCGCTGCCTTCCAGATAATAAAACAAATAAATCGCGCGCTTCTTAGTGGTCTCGCAGATTAAACGCAGGGGTTTATCGCGCAACCCATAGCGGTCAATCACAATCGGGCTGTAATCGCTCTGTGCTTGCCCCAACCGTTCCAATAGTTTTTCGTAACTTTTAAAACGCTGAATTTGCGGTAGCTGCTGCACAAATTGCAGTACCAAATATTCATCGCCGACTTCCAGCACGTAGCGGCTGGAACGCGGGCGGGTGCCGGAATAAAAGCAGCTGATCAGGTCGCGCCATAATTCGGTAAGGCGCTGGGTAATATTGTTGCCTTGGCTGCTGCTAAAACAGCGAATGCTCAGCTCGGGCAAACTGAAGGGTTTGCCCGGCGAAAATAAGCGGAAATAATGCAACAGGCAATTGACCAATGCGTCATTGGCATAGTGGCGACAAATCAATTCACCCCAGGAGTTAATGTGAATAACATCGGCATTGATGATCAAATTTTCACGCAGCCCACTGTAACCCAAAGCATCGCGTTGGCTGCTGAGCATCTGCATGCCTTTTTTATGTAACTCAACCTGGGGTTCAACGCCGGTATTGATAATGAGCAATATCCGCTCGATGGAAGCCTGGCGGGTAAAGTGTTCGTGCTCTATGGTGAAGGGTACCGGCAGCCACTGTTGCAGTGCCTGAATAAGTTGTTGTTTTTGACCGTGGGTAAGTTCAACTTCGCTACCGACAATATCGATTTTGGTGTGGTTTTCCAGAATCTGATTGGCGTGACACCAGAGTAACAATTCCACCAAACTGCGCGAGCGTTTGATGGGCGCCACATCGATATACCGCAGGATCACATCCTGCTGGGTGCCGCGAATCAATTGCCAATTTTTTTCGCCTGCGTTTTTTTGGTCTTGGTTTTTTTCTTCTACCATAAAACACAGTGCGTCTTCACTGATGTCGCGCGAAATTCCCGGGTTAATCAATTCTACTTTCCCTGCCTTACGCTCAAAGGCCGCGTGCAGTTTTCGCCCGAGAATCATTAATTCATCGCTGGTGATTGCAATTTCATCGCGATGTTGTTTGCTGAGTTCGTTGAGTAAGCGGTAGCTGTGGTTTAATTCATTCACCAATAACGCGCGCTCGCTAATCACGTGCGGCGCTTTCCAATAGGCGCGGTTGTCCAGCATTAATAGTTGATGACTGCTCCAGTTCCAGTTGGCGGCCATTTTTTCCAACAGTTGTCGCTGCCAGGATTTTTTACGTTTTGCACTGGTGCGGGACAGCGCTTTATTCACCTTAAAATAAAAACAGCGGCGTACTAAATCCAGGCGCTGAAATTGTTGGTGCTGCTCCAGATACTGTTCAATACGCTGGTAGACCATCACATAGGGGTCAAGCAAATCGGCGTCCGGTTCGCTGCTATAAATCGCGCGTTTTAAACTCAGGGCCAAGGGCTCGGCGGCGTGAGTGATTGCAGTGGAATTTTCTTCGGCGGTAAAACTGCTTAGGCTAGTGCTGCTCGCACTGGCATAGACCTCAAGCAACAATAATTTCAGTACAGATTTATAGGGCGATTCAATCGCTTTATAAAGTTGCCAGACGCCCGCGCCAATAAATTCGTTGGCGGGAATATCGGGTAGCCCGCCAAAATCGATTACATCTTGCGATTTAAGAAATCGGCGGCCTACTAATTTTTCACAAAAATCCTGATAGTCGCGCTCGCGTGAAGCGGGCACAAACCACCAGAGTGGAACCTTGCCCGCAAGCCAAAGCGCCGTGCGATAAAACTCGTCCAGTAATAAATAGTGTTGCGCCGAACCGCTGGCTTCGCTGCTTAACCCCTGGTTGCGCTGCTGTGAAAATTCGTCGGCATTCATCAAAAAGAAATGCACTTCCAAGTGAATTTGCTGTGCAGCCCAGGCGCTGATCAATGCGCATTTGCGTTCCAGTTCGTGCAGGGTGGGGTAGTTTGCATCCAGACTGTGGCACACCCATACATCCAAATCGCTGGAGTCGCTTTGGGCAATAGTGCCCACGCTACCCATAATAAACAGTGCATCAATGTAACAATTCTTTTCAGTGAGATCGCGCTGATAATTAAAACTGCGCGCAATAATTTTTGCGTAGCGCAGTTGCTCAGCCGTGGGCGAGTATTGGTAAACACCGGCGGGTGTGCTGTGGGAAATATAACCCGGCAGCATGGGGTGATTAACGTGAAACAGCAGCGGCAACAATTGTAAAAATTGCTGCTGACGCTCGGACAGCGCCGCACAAGTGCGGGCATAACGCTGTTGGTTTAAGGTGAGAAATCGCTGCTTCAGTTGGCTGAGTTGTTTGCGGTCAACACCATCGTCTATATCGTGAATATCTATCGGGCGGGAAAACATAGGTCTCAATGTGGCAGATGGTCATTGGTTACACTGTGGGCACGTAAAATATCAGCCAGTGTTGTATAGAGTAACTCCGGGTTCACCGGTTTTGATAAATAACCATCCATGCCGGCGGCTAAACAGCGCTCGCGATCACCGCGCATGGCTTGCGCCGTGACGGCAATAATTGGAATCTGTGCCACGGGAAATTTACTGCTCACCGCACCGGCGCGAATTTGACGCGTTGCTTCTATGCCATCCATTTCCGGCATTTCCAAATCCATCAACACTGCCGCATAAGGTTGCTCGGCGACTTCCAATAATTGCAGGGCTTCAACGCCGTTGGTGGCAATGGTGCAGCTAATGTTTTTCTTTTTCAAAATACCGCGCAGTACCTGTTGGTTCACCAGATTGTCTTCGGCGATAAGTACGCGGCTATTGTCCAGCAGTGCAGTGGTTTCCTGATCGCTGCTGATCGGCGGGCTGATTTCCTGCAGCGATTGCACTTGCGCAATCGTTTGGCCTATCGCATCAAACAGGCGTGATTCACTTACCGGTTTACTTAAAAATTCATCGACTAAAATAGCACTGGGATCAGCGCTGGAAATTTCGTCGCGGTGATACGCCGAAATTAAAAATACCCAGGGTTTTTTGCGTAGTGTGTGATCAGCTTTAATCAGGCCGGTTAACTGCAAACCATTGATGCCCGGCATACGGTAATCGAGCAATACAAAGTGATAAGGCTGGCCGTATTTGTCGGCGTTGCGGATGCGTTCCAGCGCGTTGAGTGCGCAGTCTTCTTCATCCACTTGTAAATTAATACTGCGCGCCGTACTCGCAATAATGGTGCGCGCGATGGTGTTGTCGTCCACGATTAATACACGAATATTATTTAAATTACGCGGTTGGTTGAGCAGGGCTTTTTCGCCCAGATGGCTGTGTTCCAAAACTACGCTGAAACTGACTTTACAACCTTTTTTGGGGCTGGACTCTATTGCAAACTTGCCCTGCATCAAATGCACCAAGTGACTGCAAATACTCAGACCATAAGTATTTTTTTCGGTGGAGATGAGGTTTTTGTTAAACACCAGCTGTTCTTTAATCGCCGCCAGTTGTTTGTGGCTCATGCCTGTACCCTTGTCCTCCACGGTGAATTCGAGCATCAGCTGTTTGCGGGTCTGGCGGGTTTTGGCAACGCGCACAATCACTTGATCGGTATTGGAATACTGAAAGGCATTACTAATTAAATGGCCGAGAATTTGGCTCAAACGCGAGGCGTCACCGCGCAAAAAACGCGGCACATCGGGTTTGATGTCGTACACAATATTGACGTTGCGATGCAGTGCGCTGATTTCAAACAGGCGCGATATTTTTTCAAACAAATGTTCAATATCAAAATGGGCATATTCCAGAATGACTCGTCCCGCTTCAATTTTGGAGAAGTCGAGTAACTGGTTGATAATTTGCAACAATGAATCCGCGGCGGAATTAATACTGGAGAGATAACTCTGTTGCTGCTCATCCAGCGGCGTGTCGTGCAGCAAGTAGCCGATACCGATAATCGCATTCATCGGCGTGCGAATTTCATGGCTGACACGGGCGAGGAATTCGCTTTTGGTTTTGTTGGCCAGGTCGGCTTGCGCTTTGGCGCTGAGCAGGTCTTCGCGGGTTTTAATAAAGTCGCTGATATCGGTATTAACACCCACACAGCGAGTGGCGCGCCCCTCGGCATCGGGTTCAAAAAATTTGGCTTTGGCGTGTACCCAAATCACCTCGCCACTGCGGTGTAGCATGCGGCATTGCAACTGCACGGATTCGCGCCGATTATCCAGTGCAGTGTGGTACTCGGTGAGCATGTTATCCACGTCGTCCGGGTGGACAAAATAATCGCGTAGGGTTTCCAGATTGCCGGGCAGGTCGCCATAGTCGTAACCGAGCATGCGCAGGTAGCTGCGATTGAAATAAATTTTGCCGCTCGGGATATGCCAATCCCACAGGCCGTCGTTAGTCGCCTCCATCGCGTACTGATGGCGCGTATCCCGATCAACCATGGCTTGTTGTTGAAGTTGCTGTTGTTGCAGTTCTTGTTTTAGCGAGGCGAGCTCTTCCTCCAGCTGCCGGACTCTGGCTGCCAGTGCTTGCTCAGTTGTTCCTGAATGGGGTGGGTGTTCACTCATATCCCTAACCAGTGCCTCTGTTGTATCCGGGCAAAAACAAGCTGCCAGAATTAAAGCCTAGTTCATTCCGGCGTGAATTCCAGAAATTCAGGCTATCGATCCTGGTTTTGGCGAGGGGAAAATCCACGGCAATAAAAAACGCCGCCCGCGATTAACGGGCGGCGTTTTGAGGTAAGAAACGATCAGTTCAATCAGGCGCGATTGGCAAGGCTTGTTTTGGCGCGCTCAACCGCAGCTTTTACTTGCGCCGGTGCAGTACCGCCGATGTGATTGCGCGCGGCGACGGAACCTTCCAGCGTTAATACAGCAAATACATCCTGCTCGATAACCGTGGAGAAGGCTTGCAGTTCGGCCAGACTCATCTCCGACAAGTCTTTACCGGTTTGCACACCATAACCAACGGATTTGCCGACAATTTCATGGGCATCGCGGAAGGCAACGCCTTTGCGTACCAGATAGTCCGCGAGGTCAGTGGCAGTGGAGAAGCCGCGTTTGGCGGCTTCGTACATTTTTTCTTTGCGCGGTTGAATCGCGGGAATCATATCGGCGAAGGCGCGCAGGCAGTCTTTCACGGTATCGATTGCATCAAACACCGGCTCTTTGTCTTCCTGATTGTCTTTGTTGTAAGCCAAAGGCTGGGATTTCATCAGGGTCAAAAGCGCAGTCAAGTGACCGTAAACACGGCCAGTTTTGCCGCGTACCAGTTCGGGCACGTCGGGGTTTTTCTTTTGCGGCATGATCGAGGAGCCGGTGCAGAAGCGATCCGGTAAATCGATAAAACTGAATTGCGATGAAGTCCAGAGCACCAGCTCTTCGCTTGCGCGGGACAAGTGCATCATCAGGATGCTGGCGAAAGCGGCAAATTCGATGGCGAAGTCGCGGTCGCTGACTGAATCGAGTGAGTTTTCGGTCGGCGCATCAAAACCCAGTAGCTGCGCGGTGTAGGCGCGGTCGATGGGGTAAGTTGTACCGGCGAGTGCAGCGGCGCCCAGCGGTAAATAATTCATGCGCGCACGGCAGTCCATCAAGCGCGAATAATCGCGCTGCAGCATTTCAAACCACGCCAACAAATGATGACCAAAAGTCACCGGCTGAGCGGTTTGCAAATGGGTAAAACCGGGCATGATGGTATCGGCATTGGCTTCGGCAACTTGCAGCAGGCCTTGTTGCAAGCGAGTCAATTCTTTTGCGATTGCATCGATTTCGTCGCGCAAATAGAGGCGTATGTCGGTGGCAACTTGATCGTTACGCGAGCGTCCGGTATGCAGCTTTTTACCGGTGATGCCGATGCGCTGGGTGAGCAGCGCTTCAATGTTCATGTGCACGTCTTCAAGGCTGACTGACCAGGTAAATTTACCCGCAACGATTTCGGCACGAATCTCTTCCAAACCGGTGATGATCTGGTCGCGCTCGGCCTCGGTTAGCACGCCCACTTTGGCGAGCATGGTGGCATGGGCGATTGAGCCATTGATATCGTGATGGTAAAGGCGGTAATCAAAACCGATAGAAGCGGTAAAGCGCTCTACAAAAGCGTCGGTAGCTTCGCTGAAGCGGCCGCCCCAGGGTTTGATAGGCTGATCGTTTTGGCTCATGAGGAAGTGTCCACAAACTAAAAATAATGAAAGAGATGGCGGGCGGGCATAGGCTAAGATTCACCTCTAGGCCTTCTTCAACAAGGTAGGCCGCCGCAGGCCGGGCATTATAGCCCAATGGCCTGTAAATAAGTCGCGGTGCCGCTATGGCTTTTATCCCGCTGTGCAATAGGAATTTATGATGAACACTCAGGACAAAACACCTGTCGCGGGCGCGAGCGAACCAATGCAGCCCTTTCTGACGGATTTATGCAGCAGTCAGTCGGTGTTTTTATTGGTGTTGGTGGCGGAATTACTGGCGCTGCTGCTGACCATTAGCGCCTCGGCTGGTCTACAGCATTTTGACTGGGACAAACTGGCGCTGATCTCGGTGCAAATCCAGTGGGTAGTGCTGTTTAGCGCAATCGCCCTGTGTCGCCTGCGTTTTTGGCTGGGGCGGCAAGATCATGTACGCGCGGGTATTGCCAGTTATGCCCTGGTGCTGGGCATTACCCTGGTGTTATCCAGTGCTGGGCAGTGGATTATCTATGGCGTGAGCGGCCTCGCGTTAGTCGAGGATTACGAATTTGAATTTAACAGCTGGCAGCTGCTGAACAACATGGTTATTGCCGCCATTTTAGGTGGCATTTTGTTGCGCTACCTATATTTGCAGCAGCAGTTGCGCAATCAGCAGCAAGCGGAAATGCAGGCGCGCATTCAAGCCTTGCAATCGCGTATTCGCCCGCACTTTTTATTCAATAGCATGAATTCCATCGCCAGTTTAATTGCGACGGATCCGGATACCGCCGAGCGGGTGGTGGAAGACTTGTCCGAATTATTTCGCGCCAGTCTGGCCGAACCGAGTTTAATTCCGCTCGAACGTGAACTAAGTTTATGTAAACACTATCTGGATATTGAGCAGTTGCGCCTGGGTAGGCGCCTGCAGGTGGATTGGCAAATTGGCGAGTGCAATAAACAGCTAAAAATTCCCAGTTTGATGCTGCAGCCATTGGTTGAAAACGCGATTTTCCACGGTGTGGAGCCACTGCCGCGCGGCGGAAAAATTACAGTTAAGGTATCGCAGAACGATAAGCAGCTGAGCATTGTTATTACCAACCCCTATATGCTCGCGAAAAAAAATCAACCCAATAGCGAACCGGCGCAACGTCACAACCGCATGGCATTGGATAATATCCGCCGCCGCCTGACCGCCCATTTTGGGGCGACGGCGCGGCTCTCCAGCAGTGCAGAAAATGGCGTGTTTACGACTTACATTTTTTGCCCGCTCACACCATAAATTTAACCGGCGATTATTTCCAACAACTGTTCGGAACCACGGGTATGGAATTACTGATTGTTGACGACGAAACTCTGGCGCGGCAGCGCTTGCTGCGCATGGTGGAAAAGATTGATGGCTTTCAGGTGGTGGCCGAGGCCGATAACGCCGAGGCAGCACTCATCGCCATTGCCGAACACGACCCGGATATTGTATTGCTGGATATTCGCATGCCTGGCCGCGATGGTTTGAGTTTGGCCAAAGACATTAGCCAACTGGAAGATCCGCCCGTTGTTATTTTTTGCACCGCATTCGATCAATACGCGCTTGATGCTTTTGGTACCAATGCTGTCGGTTATTTATTAAAGCCGGTCAAAGCAGAGCAATTATTGCAAGTGCTGGAGAAGGCAAAAAAGCTCAATAAAATCCAGCGTCTCGCCGTGCAGCAACCAAAAATCACAGAAAATCAGCGCAGCCATATTTCCGCTAAAACCCGCCGCGGCGTGGAATTAATCGCGCTGGACGATATTCGTTATTTTCAGGCTGATCAAAAATATGTTACGGTTTTTCATCGCGGCGGTGAGCATTTACTGGATGAAACACTAAAAGAATTGGAAGAAGAATTTAACGGGCGTTTTGTGCGTATTCATCGCAATTCGCTGGTGTCCATCAAACATATTGAAGCGCTGGAGCGCAACGGGCAGGGGCAGTACCACGTGCGTTTGGCCGATACTGCCGCGCGCCCGATTATTAGCCGGCGCCATGTGAGTGATTTAAAAGAATTGTTGAAAATAATCTGATCCTCCCAGTTAATTCATCTGCAATTTATCTGCAAAAAAATCGCCCGTCACTTTCAAAAAGTGCGGGCGATTTTTTTATTTCTTGTGTTGCAGTTATCGCAGCAATCTAAACAATTAACGACAGGTTACTGCCGGCACTTCCACGCTGCCACCGTTGGTATTGCCCTGAAAACCAATCTCCACGGTTTGCCCGGCGGCGATAGTGCCATTCCAGCTCACATTGGTGGCGGTGTAAGGGTTACTGCCACTCAGGTTGGTATTCCAGGAGCTGGTAATACGGTTGTTGCCGGAATACTGCCAGCTGGCGCTCCAGCCCGATTTGCTGGCGGTGCCGGTATTGGTCACCCGAATCGCACCGGTAAAACCGGAACCCCAGGAATTGGTCACCACATAACTGCAGCTCACGCCGCCGGTATTGGCAAGGCTGCTGGACGCCGCGCTGCTCGATGCCGGTATTGAGCTGGGTGCCGCACTGCTGCTGGACGCTGGCACGGAGCTCGGCGCTGCACTGCTGGGGGCTGAGCTACTCGGTGCTGAACTGGCCGTGCCACTACCTTCGATGCCCCAAGGTGCAGGCAATGCCGCACAGCTGGTGCGACCGACGCAACTTTGTTGATTCTCCCAACCCCACCCACTCGCGGTGGTTACACAAATGGGATAGCGATTGCCGTACCAGTTACAGGTTTCGTTGCCAGCAATAGAACTCGAACTGCTGGATGAACTTGTCGCGGAGGAAGATGGCGCAGAAGACGAGCTGGGCGCAATGCTCGAACTACTAGCAACACTGCTTGAGCTGCTGGTGCCACCGAAATGGGTCGCTAGTTTGGCGGTGGCTTTAATGCCGTTGGCACTGTTGATCAGGAAGTTACCCCAAGTGCTGAGCGATGCCGGGTTCCAGTTGTTGACTATATCCAGCGGCACGCAACAGCTGCCATTGCCCGACCAGCTCCAGCCCAAATAACCTATGCCCATATCCTGCGCATATTGCAATATCGCCTCTTCCGCCACATTGCTGCCGTTATGCTCGGCGCCAAACTCGCCCACCACAATCGCCAAGCCACGGGTTTGGAAGCTGTTCAAATAGCTCTGCACAATCGCCGCGTTGTTATACACCTCATACATATGCACAGAGAAAACCACATTTTGGAGTGTATCTGCCGCCAAAATGGTGGGCGCGTTGTCGCGCATGGCGTTTTGCCAATCCTGCCCCCAGTTGGCGGCATCCACCATCAACATATGGGTGAGGCCGCCCGCGCGCAGCGCACGGATGGCGGTGATATGGTCGGCGGTATAAGTTGCCGCCGAAGTGCTATTGCCAAAGGGTTCGTTGGCGATATTCACAATCACATAATCTTCCTGACCGGTAATCGCCGCTTTGATATCGGCACTTAACCAATACTCGGTGGCGCGGCTGATATGGGTGGCAGCCGCGCTCTCGCCGAAGCCGGTGGAGTCATGCACTTCCAGCACACAGACCAGTTTATTAACCTTGCATTGGTTGATGACGTTGGTGACATCGGCGCCGTTATTGCGCGTCCACTGGGTGCCATTGCTCAGTACTACCCGCACCGAGTTGGCGCCAGTCGCCGCGATATCACTGAGCGATTTATTCAGACGGTCGGTGTACCAGGTATGGGCGTGGTTAACCCCGCGAAAGACAAAGCTATTGCCGTTGGGGTCCAGCACCTGGGTGCCATTTACCGTCCAGCCCGCAAAGGCCGGCGCGACCATTGCGGACGCCAGCAGCATTGAAGTGGCTAGCGCCAGAGAAGATTTTTTAACGAGAGATTTTTTGAGCGTTGTCAGGTTTTTCATAATGATTCCTTTTGGCAGTGCGGGTTTTGCCCCATGGGCAAATGACTGCGTTCAAACGTTAGAGTTAGCAAACAGAGTCGTATAAGTGGTTGATTTATTGTTGTAATTAGGTGGTGCCTGGAGCTTGGTGAACAGCTACAAACCCGACCATCGCCCCGATGGGTTATCGGAAAAACGAAACCCTGATGTTATTGTTGGGGGGATGGGTATATGTTTGTAATCGGTTACATATTAAGCCCATTCATTCCCCAACAACAAGCGCTTGAATGGCGGGAAGGGAGTACTGGTGCACAAAGTGGGAATTCTAAGGAGGATTAAAACGCCAGAAGCTAAGTGAGTTGATTGCTACGGATTGTTTGGCAGTGCATTCAGCGACTTTTAACGGAAACGGAAAAAACTGTTAATGGTCAGGCGCCCCTCGCGAGGGTTTGCGCTTAAACCCAGTGTTGGATTGATATCGCCCGAGTGCAGTAAATTGCTGCGATAAACAATGCAGCGATTAAATTTTACCGGCACCTGTCCAATGCGTTGGAAAAGTTCGGTATCGCCATTGATGTAATCAAATTCGCGTCGGTTCTGCGCCATCAATTCCTGTTTTACTGTCTTGAAATAATCCGCCATGCGCGGTTCGGTAATGGTTTCATAGCCACTGCTACGGTGCCGGTAAAACGAGGTGCCGCCAAATTGTTCCTCGCATAAATAATGCACCATCGCAAATTGCAGTGGGTCTGGTGTGTCTATGTGGGGTACGGCTTGAATGGGGCGCAATTTATCGGCGGGTGTGGTGGTGAGTGAAAATGCACACAAGCTCAGTTCGGCCCGTGAGGGTTCGGCAATTAAAAAATGTTGTTTTACCAGCGGTGCTACCAAGGCAAGGCTTTGTTGTGCGTAAAGCGGATCGACCGGTTTGCGCAAGCCGGGATAAAAATCGCTGGCCTGCGCACTAAAACCCGGCGCATTGCAGGCCTCAGCAATTAACTGTTCCGGTGCAGTGGCAAACTGGTCGATAACCAGCAGCGGATTTTTTTCCTGCCCTAAATAATGAACCTGCACTTGCCACTGGTTGTGCATATCACGCCAATCCAAGTTGTGCATTTTTTTTCTGGATCAGTGCGTAAATCTGCCCGAGTGAAGCAATCATGGTGTAGATGGGTTTTAAATAACCCTGCTGCTGTAACTGCATCAGTTGCTCGCTACCCAGTTGTGCCAGTGTTTCTTCATTGATGGTATATAAACCCTGGATGCGCTGTTGCTGTTGGTTGGCAAAACTGATGTCCAGTGCCATGGGCATAATCAAATTTAGCGCCAGTAACGTTTTGATAAACACCTGGGTCTCATTTTCGCCGTTAATGAGCGCGGCGAGGCGTGTTTTTGCTTGCTGTAAATAATCGGTCTCTTGCCCACTGCTATCAAAAATAGCTTCGCCTTTGCCGGTTGTTAATACATTGCTCTCCATATCGATACAAATAATGGTTTGCCCTTGCTGTTCGCCAATAAAAAATGGCTGGCGCATAATTTGTAGCGGTGTGTAAATTCCCTGCCATTGATTGTTTTGCCAAAACAGATTTTCCCCAGCGGTAAACCCCAACAATGCGCTACACACAAACTGGCCGGTCTCGCTATTTTTGCTAAATACTATGGGGTAGTGCACCACCAGTTTTAAAAATTCACTCAGCACCACCGGCACCATATGTTGGTGTGCACCCAGCGCTTCAATGCGCTCCGGGTCTATGCGCAGTTGTTGGTGGTGTTGATTATGCAGTGCGACAAATTGCGTCATGTGATTGTCTCGTGTGCGATTAAATAATAATTACAATGTTTGCAAACCATGCAGGTGAATTTTTTGCAGCAACTCGCGGTTGCTCGGCAGGCTGCGTGTTACCTGTTCGATGGTCTTTTTATTTTTCATAAATTGTTCTTGTGCAAACTGGTTGTCGCGCAGCAGGTGCTCGCTGTAGTCGTAACAGGTTTCAAAACCCATACCGTAAAGCACATATTGATAACTGGCGGCCGGAAACACTTCGTTATTGCTGGTGAAGTCGTGATCACCTGGCGGCTGGTAGCGCCACAACTGCATTAATTCTTGCAGGCTTGCAGGAATAGTCGCCGGGTCGCGGTTGTCTATCCAGAATGCATTGTCGGTGCGTTTACTTAAAATGTAATGCAGTTTCAGGAAATCAATAATGCGATCCCAGCGGTAGCGGAATGTTTCGTTAAAACGTTTGGCGGTGATATCCATCAACGCGCGGCAGGCGGGCAATTGTTCGGCGATCATGCTTGCCGATAGCTCCACTAATACCAGTGCCGATGCTTCCAGCGGTTCAAGAAAACCGGCAGACAAACCCACGGCCACACAATTATTTTTCCAGAAAATATCGCGGTGGCCGCAGGGCAGGGGGATTTTGCGCAAGCTGGCATTGTTAAACGCCGGGCCAATATAGGCGGCGAGTTTTGCGGTGGCTTGGTCTTCACTGGTATGACGACTGGAATATACGTGACCGACACCACGGCGATGAATTAAGCCTATATCCCAAATCCAACCGGCGTCCTGCGCGGTGGAAATAGTATGCGAGGCGATAGGAGCGTCGTCGCTGTCGTAGGGAATTTGCACGGCAAGTGCATTATCAATAAATAACACATCGCTGCAATCCACAAAGGGCACTTGCAAATGTTGGCCTAACAACAGTGATTGAAAGCCGGTGCAATCCACAAATAAATCACCGGAAATTTCACCGGCTTGTGCGGTAGTGACTGAGCGAATATCGCCATTGTCGGCGGAATTAATACTCACCACATCGGCTAACACATGCAGTACGCCGAGTTTTTCGGTGCAGTGTTTTTGTAAAAAGGTGGAAAATTTTCCCGCATTTAAATGGTAAGCGTAATTGGCGACGGAATTAAATTCCGGGGTGGTAATCATTTTAGGCGCAAGGCCTAATTCGCAAATGGCTTCCTGAAAACAGGTCGCTGCGGAAAACGATTCTTGCAGCTGTTGCTCGTTGCGCAGCGCTTGCCAATGGGCCGCCATATTGGTTTTGCCAAAACCCTGCGGCAGCATTAAGGGGTGATAATAAAAATCATCGGGTGTGCCAGTGACCCAGCGGGCAAATTTTGCACCCTGCTTAAACGAGGCGTCGCACTCGCGAATAAAATCCGTTTCGGAAATGCCCAGTTTCATTAAGGTAGAGCGCATGGTGGGCCAAGTGCCTTCGCCAACGCCGATAATGGGAATAGTGGGGGATTCAACCAGTGTGACACTAATCGTGCTGCCGGTTTGGGTGCGATGTTGCGCCGCGATACGCCCGGCGGTAAGCCAGCCTGCGGTGCCGCCGCCGACAATGACAACTGATGCAATTTTATTATTCATGATGTGCTCGCAGTTAAAAAACTAAAACAACTAAAGCAGCTGAAATAAAAAGGGCCGCTGCAAATGCAACGGCCTAAAATCATAGCGTTATGGCTATGAGCTGTTTAACAACGGAGAAAGTTTTTAACCGGTTTTGCATTAGAAGCTGGCTCTTACACCAAGTGCCCAGCGACGGCCACTGTCTTCAACCAACAAGAGTTGATTGGCGTAGCGACCACGTTTGTGCACATATTCTTCGGTCAGGTTGATGCCTTCAACAAATACGGTAATTTCATCGGTGATGTCGTAACTCGCACTCAAGTCCCACTGCTCGTAGTCTTCAACAATAGTTGGGCCATTGCCGTTACTTTGGGTGAGCGATTGCACAAAATCACCGCGTTGGTTGTAGGCCAAACGAATCTGGATCGGCCCTTGTTCATAGAATCCCACCAGGTTCATTGAGTCGCTCAAACCGGTCAGTGCGAACACTTGAGTCACATCTGCAGGGTCAAGCTCGGCATCGCTATCTACCAACGTGGTGTTGAACATCACACCAAAACCGGTTTCGCCGAAGGTATGCTGAATACCTAACTCAACACCATCCACGGTGGCATTTTCGCCGTTGTTCGGTAGGGTATTTTTAAATACCGCGACTGAATCACCCGCGTCAGGTGCATTGGTATTGGTACCGGTGGAAGGGTCAGTGAGTAAGCTGCCGTTGGGCAGGGTGAAGGTTTTATCGGCAACCGAGTTAACAATAAAGTTGGCTACATCTTTTTTGAAATAACCCGCGGAGACATAACTCGCATCGTCGTAATACCACTCCCAGGATAAGTCGAAGTTATCAGACTCAAAGGGTTCCAGTGCAGCATTACCACTGGTGGAGGTCAGGTTGCCACCTTGGCGAGTGGTAGTAATAACGGTTACCGGCGCCATGCTTGTGAGTGTAGGGCGCGTCAAACTTTTTGAAGCGGCAGCGCGCACTACCATGTCATCGGTGATTTCCAGTTTGATGCTCATATTCGGCAGAATTGCATCGTAGCTACTGTCTTCGCTAATTGCTTGCGCAGTGCCAAATTCGGCGAGCATTTCGGTTTCATCCAGAATGCGCAGGCCGGTTACTGGTGCTTCGGTACCACGTACTTTTACATCTGTGGATTCAACCCGCACGCCACCAATCGCAGAAATTGGCATGCCGCCCAGATCGCCTGCAAACTCAGATTCCAAATAAAACGAGATAGTGTCTTCATCAACCACAAATGAGTTATCGCGTTTTACGGCGTCAAAATTGCGACCACTGGTGCTTTCCAAATACGCAAATTGCGCTTCCCCGTCGTGTGCCAACCATTGGGTAGGCATACGGCCACTGCCACTGACATCGCTCAGGAAATCGCTACCAGCATCAAACACATATTGCATATCGGCAGGAATAATCGGCGAGTCGGGGTAGCCGCAATAAGTACAGTGAATGCCTACACCTTCGTTGTCCCAGCGATCAAGTGCTTTGCTCTCGGTAGAAAACATGGTGCCGAATTTAACTTTTACCAAACCTGAGTCTGTGCCTTCATCCCAAGTGCCGTCCATTTTGAATTGGCTCACTTCATCTTCAACGGCCCAACCGCGACGCAACATTACGTGGGCACGGCTGTTGTCTTTGTCGAGGAAATCACCCACGCCCGCAGGTGCAACATAATTTGGCGCGCTCGGATCGCGATAGGCAGTGCCATCCAATTCCTGTTGACCGGAAAAAATGTCGGGACTGGCGGTATCAAATTCGCTTGCTACCGGAAGTATGCCGTCATCGACCTGGAAGCGAACACGGTTGGCGTAACCAATCAATGACAATTGATCGCCACCGCCGTTATTGGCATCGCGCTCAGCTTTGGAATAGGTTGCGTCAAAATTTAAATTTAATTTATCGCTCACTTGCCAGTCAGCGTTAAAGCCGAGCAGCGATGTTTCGGTGAGGCGATCAAATTTTTTCGCGTGCATGTCGGTGGCCAAACCCACTTCCTGACGCAAATCAGTCACTGTGCCATTTTCATCAGTAATGGCATCGGTGATGTTAGGCGCGGTAAACCAGTGGCCATAAGAGAGCGCGTTCGTTTCAATATCAAAATCAGAATAAATAGCATCGGTGGTAATGGTTAAATCATCCGATGCGGCAAATTGCAATACCAAGGATGCGTTGGTACGGGTGCGTTCTTCAAAGGTGACTTTGTGATCGTAATTGCGCGGTGAAAAAATGGTAGTGCCTGCGGGAACACCTGCGCCGCCATTTAATTCTTCAGTGGGGATGCCTACGTTTTCTAACCAGCCGTCCATTTGCGCCTGATTTAAACGGGTGTCGCGCTCTTGATGGGAAACAGCAAGCAGTACACCGAATTGACCATCGTTAAATACATTGCTTACCAAACCGGAAATTTGTGGCGTGGTTTCTTCGCTGTTCTCTTCCATTGCCGCTTTTACACTGCCAGCAACTTTGAAATCGCCAATTGCAAATGGGCGCGCCGTTTTTACGTTAACGGTTGAACCAACACCGCCAGATTGCATGGTGGCAGTTGACGTTTTGTGTACTTCCAAACCGCTCACCAATTCCGATGCAACCGTATCGAAACTAAATGCGCGCGACATATTTTCGGTAGCCATTTGGCGACCATTAATTAACACGGTATTAAATTCCGGGCCAAAACCGCGCACGGTAATTAATTGACCTTCACCGCCAGAACGGTCGATAGATACACCGGTAATGCGTTGTAAAGATTCGGCGACGTTGGTGTCGGGAAACTTACCAATATCTTCCGATGAGATGGCATCCACTACACCGCCTGCGGCGCGCTTAACATCCATTGCGCGCTGCAAACTGCCGCGAATACCGGTAACCATTAATTCTTCGACTTGGTCGTTTGCGCCAAGCGGGGCTGTGGTGTCCTGCGCTAATGCCTGTACACCTGCCATGGAGGTGACAATACCGATAATAGCGCTGAGTTTATTTTTATTGTGCATTGAATCCAACTCCTCAAGAGACTGATGGGTCGTGATAGTCAGCAGACCTTTCTCGTCAATCTTTACACTGAGGTTGGTATTCGCCACTAACAGCCGTGCGGCTTGTTCGATGGAATAGCGACCGACTAATTTATTCGTAGTTATTTCCATTGCGTCATTAAATGGAAACAGCAACGTAATATCAGCCTGTTCAGCAAACTCAGTGAGCGAAAGATCTGCCCGTTGCTGAGGAATATTGAACTGGATAATTTTGTCGAGGCTATTATTTTCTGCCTGCGCGGACAGCGGTGTGCCGACCGCGAGGGCAAACAGTAACATTCGAAAAATCGCCTGCTCGTTTACCTCAGCCGCGAGCATCTTGCTCGCGTGCTTAATAGACGAGGGGCCATTTTTTTTCCGCCATCTCATAGGAAATATTTGCACAGTAAACACTTTATTTTAGTTATGCGCAGCGGCGGGAGGGTGGCTGGCGGCTGCGTTTTTTGTTAATAGAGCAATAGGCTAGTGCTTGGAGCTTAAAGGCTTGTGTGTCAGGGAACAAGCGTTGGCGCATTAATCTTTATCATAGCCTAGCTTACGGCAGATATTTTGCTGTGTGGTAATCGGTTGCAGTCTGTAAGTGCGGAATAAAAACAGGGTTGGTGACTTTTGGTCAAAGTGTTAATAAGCGGTAAGTGAAGACAAAACGGGAGATAAAAGTACAACATATTAAAAAGCTGGCCGCTAACAACAGGGAGTGCAAGCGGCCAGCCGTGTGCGATTAATTATTTGGCGCTTAAACGGATTTTATTGTTGCCCATGCGCTGGTTATGAATATTAAAATTCTGCTCAAGTGCAGCGAGCAATCCATCCACATCACCCGCTTTAAATAAACCGGCAATGCGCTCCTGTTTGATGCTTTCATCTGCCACTTCAAACTGCACCGAGGTGTAGCGGTTAATTTCCACCAGCGCTTCTTCCAGTGTTTCGCCGCGGAAAACCAAATTGCCTTGGCGCCAGCTGAGCTTGGCGACTATTTCATTGTCATCCACTTTGGCGATGGTTTCGCGCTCGGCGCCGAGCATAATTTTTTCACCCTTGGATACCGCCAGTGCACTGGCCGGTAAGCGTTCGGCTACGATTTTGTCGATAGTTTGTTGTACCGTTTTTTGCGCCACCAATACTTTGCCATCAGTCACCAGCAGTGCAACTTGATTGTCGGTTTGCAGGCGCACGTTGAACGCCGTACCTACTGCTTGCACCACTTTGTTGCCCGCCATCACGCTCAGGGGGCGATCCTTGTCGTGGGCGACTTCAATATTAATTTCACCGCGCTCCAGCAAAAATAAACGGTGATCATCGCTGTATTTAACGGTGACGCGGCTGTTGGTATTAAGTACCAGTTGCGAGCCGTCGGGCAGGTTAACGTTGGAGTGCTCGCCCACCGCGGTTTCATAAACGCCATCCACCACTTGCTCCTGAAATGGCAGCAGCGCCAGCAATTGCCCGGGGACTTGGGGCGCAAGGTTCCAGCCGATCACCACCGTCAGAAGTGCAACGGACGCCGCAATCGCACCGTAAAAGCGCGGTTGGCGCGCTGGTTTGGCGGGCGCCTGAAATAAATCCGCAAGGCGGGCAAGGCTATCCATTTTGTCCCACAGCTCGGCCATTTCAAATAATACGCTGCGATGCTGCTCGCTGGCAGCGAGCCATTGCGCCAGTTCTTGTTGTTCGGTGCTGGTCAGTTCGCGATCCATGCGCGCGATCCATAGGCTCGCCTGGTCGTAAATCGCCTCGCGGTTGGGGAACTCAATAATATTGCTCATGATTTGCTCCTCTCGCTCGGAGCCTTGGGTAACGTCGTTGATAGCGAATCGCCGCCCTGCTTCAAACTGGCCATGTATTGGGCGCAGCGTTTTATGCCGGTTGCGATGTGTTTTTCCACCGTGTTTTCACTGATGTTCAAGCTCAGTGCAATTTCTTTCTGCGAATAGCCGTACACCTTTTTTAGGACAAACGCTTTGCGACATTGTTGTGGCAGTTGGCGCACAGCCTCGCAAAAAAAGCCAAATTCCTGGTTCGCTGCTACCCGGTCAAAGGTATCGTCGGCGCGGGTGGTGTAACCCGCCACCTCCAAATCCAATTCATCATCCAGGCTGACGCTCAGCCGCGTTTCGGCGCGCTTCAGGTGATCCAGCGCCAGGTTTTGCGCTGTGCGCAACATAAATGAACGCGGAAACTGGATCTGTTCCGGCGCATCCACCTGACACACCCGCACATAGGTTTCCTGCACTATGTCTTCCACTTCTTTCGGCGGTACCAGGCGCGAAACCGCGCGCGCCAGGGTGCTGCGCAGGGCGATAAACACATTTGCGATGCTATCGTTCTGCGCCGGTTGATTCGTTATTTTTTGATTATTAGACATGGGCTCTAGCCACCAAGGTGATTTCCTCATAGTCCATGACGATAGACGAAGAATATTCCGCCATCGGCCCCCGCAAATAAAGCAAAAAATCCAGATTAATTGCTCTCCAAAAACAAAAAATCCCGAACTGAACCATTCAGTCCGGGATTTATGTCATAACCCCACAAAAATTTTATTTAAAAGGAGTAAGCGGCGCCGAGCATAAACACCAATGGGTCAATCGCCACATCCACACTCGCGGCGTGGGCGCCATCCACATAAATACGGGCGGTGGTTTCTATGTCGATTTTCCAAACGGCCGCATTCAAATACCAGTTGTCGGTGAGTTGCAGGTCGGCGCCCAGCTGCAAGGCGAGGCCGGTGGAATCTTTGAGTGAGAGGTCGGTATCGCCATTTAGGGCACTGTCCAAGGTAGCGCTGCTGCTGGTATCAAAAAAAGTGGTGTAATTCAGGCCGATACCGGCATAGGGTTGGAATTTGCCTTGGCTCAGCGGGTAATACTGCAGGGAGATGGTGGGCGGTAAATGTTGGGTGCTGCCAATATCCACCCCCTTGAGCGCACCGCTGCCGACAATGTCGTGTTCAAATGGCAGGGCGGCCAATACTTCAATACCGATGTGCGGTGTGGCAAACCAGGTGCCGGAGAAACCAAGGCCGGTTGCATCTTCTATATCCACCCCACCGCCTAATACGGTGCCGCTACTGGCGTCGGGTGCAACCTGGGCAACACCGACACGCACTAAAAAGTCCCCGGCTTCATGCGCTTGTGCGAGTGGTGCAACGCAGCTGCTGCCGATAACCAATGCCATGACTAATTGACGCATTTTCTTTTCCTCTGCTGTTAAAACTGTTGTTAATTCACAGAGGCAGTGTTACGAAAATTCCCGTTGTTAAAATTGATATATATCAATTAATACCGGCGCAGGAAAAAATAAAAAGCTAACTGAAAATTATTTGATGTGACACAAAGTCGCGCGATTTTTTAAATGGTTAACGAGTTGTTTCCGGCACAAACGAAAATCCGTCCGGGTACTGGTGATAGCCGTCGAAATCGCCTTTGCTCAGTGGCACACCGGCAGCGCGGGCGATGGCGTAAGCCATGCTGAGGTGAAAGAAAAAATTGGGCAGAGCATAGAGCTGCGCATATTCCGAGGCGGGTAAATGCAACTTGGTGAAACCTGCCTGGTCGCTAATGATGGTGGTGGCGTGAATAAAATCTGTAGCGGGAATGGCTTGCAAATAATCAATGGTTTGGGTGAGTTGTAACTGCACTCCGGCGTAAGTGTCATCGCTATTATCAAAAGTAATACGCGGGCGCGCACTGAGCGGGCAACAGCAGCGCAGCGAAAAGTTGGCCGCAGTGCGCAGCTGCGCCAGTAACGGCAACATGCCTGGGTGCAAACTGTGTTGCAGCAGAGCATTGTCGCCACCGCTGTGGCGATCAATTTTTTCCACAATTACTTTCAGTTGTTGCAAGTAATGGCAAAAAATCGCGCCGGGATTAATGCTGTGGTTATTCATGCGTCAGGCAACTATCCACGGTTAAATAACCGGCGCCAACCGGTTTTAGCTTGTTTGCTGGATTGTTCATTGGTTTCAGTGGCGACAGCTTGTTGTTGCTCGGCGCTGTTTTCGGCAAGCTCTCCCGACTCTTTGGCCTGTTGGAAAAAAATTAACAAACGTCCCACCATTTCGCGATCGTAATCAAAGGGTGAAAATTCCGTCAGGCTGTGTTGCGCTAAAAAATCGCGCAGATTTTTTTCAGCGGGTAAATATTTCATGCTCCAATCCTGAAACAGGCGGCGCTTGGTGAAACCTTTCAATAATACTTTAGCGTTCTTGTGGCGCGGGTCGTTGCAAATGCGTTGATAGGTTTCCACTACCGCATCGCGCTGGCCTTCCAAACATTGGAAAAAATATCCATTGCCGTAATAGAGCACACCGCCCACTTCGGCGCGGGCGTTATTGCGGCGCGATTCGGTCAGAATCCGCCCCACTTCCAGCTCAATTCCCTGATCGGCAGCGTCAAAGGTCGCTTCACTGGCGTACACCAGTCTCACTAAATCATCCACAATTGGGCTCCTCTATTGCGGCGGTGCGCGCAGCGGTATGCGCGTGGGTTATTCAACAGCATACTCGGACAACAGCCCGCGTTAATGGTGCCCAATATAGCCTCATTTAACGCGGGCACGAGCTTATTTCTTTCTGAAGAGTAGAGTCACGCGGTTGGATTCACCAATCATCCGGTTCTGGTTTTTCTGCGCCTCGGTGCCACTCAAGCTGGGCAACAAACGCCAAACATTGTCGTCCGCTTGTGGGTTGTCCTTGGGGTTTTTGTTGATGTCGCTGCTGCCCACTAACTCAAAACCGGCGGCGGTCATGGCCGCAACAATCGCCGACTCTTTCAAATAACCACGGCTGCCATCCGCCCAGGCGTCGGGTTTATCTTCACTCATGGCATGTTGCACTACGCCCACCAAACCGCCCGGTTTTAATACGCGATGGGTCTCTGCCAGTGCCTGTTGCAGGTAATTGCCCTTGGCGTCAAAACGCGCCAAATTGTGCAGGGCACGGATAAACAATACCGCATCCGCCTTGCCGGTTAATTCGGCGGGTAAATCCGCAAAGGTATAGGCTTCGGCCTTGGCGCTACCCCAATTTTTGGCATCGCTGCTCCATTGCGCGGGCCACGCTTTGCGCTTTTCAATAAATTCCGGCGTGGCAAAACCACCAAATTCCGGCCACATCGCCAGGCTGTAATCCACCCCGATCAAACGGCCATTCGCGCCCAAGTAAGGCATCAGGATCTTGGAATACCAGCCATCGCCCGGCAGGGCTTCAATCACCACATCACCGGGTTTAATGCCAAAAAATGCCAGCGTTTCCACCGGGTTACGTGCCGCGTGACGGGCTTGGTGTTCTGCCGGCATGGCCTGGGTAATCGTTTGCAATTGCTGTTTATTCTGTGCGCTCAAGCCAGTGCCGTCGCTGTCGGTAGCACAGCCGTGAAGCAATATGGCTGCAGCCAATAGGGCGATTTTTTTCATGGGTAAACTCCTTGCAAATTTTGCATTAACAAATGGATTCGTAATCCGCACCAAAACGGATGTCCATTATTCGCAGATTTTTGCAGGGAGATAATTATTTTTTGTAAAGCGGGGGATTTTGGTTGGGCGAGGCAAACCAAACCCGCCATCCGGCGGGTTTGGTTTTTTTGGGCCTAATGTTATTTAAATCAATACACCAAGGTCTGCATTGCATGTGCAGGAATAGTGACTTTGGTTTCTTGATCGCCGATGTACAGGCGGTAGTTGATGGGGGTGTTGTTGCTGTTCATCACGACGGTGGCGAGTGTGTTGTCGGTATTTATAAAAGAGGTAACTTGTAACAAGCTGCGACTGGCGGCGGCGCTCACGCGTTTGGCTTCCGGGCGGATAAATTTGGAGAAGTGACCCAAATAATAATAAGTCGGTGTGTAAATTAATTCGCCATTGGTGTCCGCGTGAATCGGTGCGAAACAAAAATTGCCAACATGGTTAGGGCCGCCAGTGTGGTCGAGCAGAATATTCCAATCCGTCCAGGCGACTGCGCCGGAATTAAAATCGTTAATGATGGAATCACCGTAACGTTCGGCGTTGGGCCAGTAGTGATAGCGCTCGGCGTTGAATTTTTCTACCGTTGCTTCGGTGAGCAATAAATTCACATTGGGGTATGCCTTGGCAACTTCGGCAACGTTGTTGTACATAGGTTTGCCACCCGCCCAGGTTTCATACCAGTGGAAGCCTATGCCCCACACATATTGCGCCGCTTCCGGGTCGCCCATAATGGTGTTGGCGCGATGCACAATTAAATCGCGGTTGTGATCCCACACAATAATTTTTTTATCGCCCATGCCGGCTTTTTTGAGCGTGGGGCCAAGGTGATTTTTTAAAAAGTCGCGCTCTTCATCGGCGGTATAAATCATGGATTCCCACGTCTGTTTTGCCATGGGTTCATTTTGAAGTGTCAGGCCCCAAATCGGGATGCCTGCCTTCTCGTACGCCTGAATAAATTTCACATAATAATTGGCCCAGGCGTCGCGGTACTCGGGCAATAATTTTCCGCCTTGCAGCATGTTGTTGGTGTCTTTCATAAACGCCGGCGCACTCCAGGGGCTGACGTAGGTGGTGATTTCTCCACCGGCCGCTTTAATGGCCTGTTGCAGCATGGGAATGCGATGTTTTTTGTCAGGTGCTATATCAAACGTTTTTAATTCTTTATCGCCCTCTTTGATGTAGGTGTGACTGCGGCTGGCAAAGTCGGAGCTGTGAATCGTGGTGCGCAACAGGCTGTAACCTATGCCGTCTTTTTTGTCGTAATAAGCGCGCAAAAATTCCGCTTTTTTCGTACGGCTGAGTTTGGCGTAAGTCTCGGCACTGGCATCGGTAATGGCACCGCCGATACCCAAAAAGGTTTGATAGTGTTTTTGCGGATTCACAAAAATCGCAATATCCGTTTCCGGTGCTTGTTGTGCCGGTTGCAGTGCAAGGCTTTCACCTTGGGTTAAACGCAAATTGCTGTCTTTGGCAGTGGTGTACACACTCAGGGTTTTGGCTGGGGGCGTGGTGTCGGCGGCATGGAGTGCACCGCTTGCCCCTGCGAATGCCAAGGCGATAAACAATCGGTGTAATGGTTTTTTCATAGAGCATCTCTCCGTTAATAACTGCATAAAACAAATAAGAAAAATAAAAAATAAAAAAGCCTCGTGCTGAGTGATAAAACATTCAGCGCGAGGCAACAGGGCTTAGCTAAAAAATACTGCGCGTAGGATTAACATTTACTGCGTTTTAATGTTGATCCAGTTGAGGTTCCACTCTTGGCCAATGGAGCTGAGCTTGAGTGTGTAATTACCGGGTTGCAGAGCAATCGCACCACTGCTTTGGGTGATATAAGTCTGCCAACCGCCAGTGGGTGCGAGGGTTTGGGTATCTACAATCGCACCGTCAATCAGTGCATTAAAACCGGTGCTACCCGTTTGTGACGCGAGGCGGTACTCAATGATGTAATTGCCCGCTGTTTCCACTTTGATTTTGTATTCCACAAAATCGCCCGCTTCAAAATGCCCCACGTTTTGTCCGCCGCCGCTATCACCGGTATTTTCGCTTTGGCTGCCACTCTGTGCGGTGTAATTTTCCGCTTCGATTTTGGCGGGCACCGGGGTGAAAAGTACGGGTGTATTCACTGCATCACTGGCGTAGCTTTCGGCGATGTTGTTGCGCGCGGTCACTGAGTAGTAATAGGTTTGGTCATCACTCAGGTTGCTGTCTGCATAGCTGGTGACGGCGAGGTCTTCGGCGATTAACGTGCCTTTACTGCCCGCCGAATTGGAACGGTAGACGTTATAGCTAATGTCGGTACCCGGTGTTGCAGTCCAGGTCAGCGATGCGTTGGTGCCGGTTACTGTCAGTGCCAAACCGGTAGGGCGATCCGGGTAGTCGAACACATCGTTGTGTTCATCGGTCACCAGCCAATGCGCCAGACCTTCATGCACGTCGTAACCGACTTCGCCGTAGCTGGTAAATAACGCTTCAATCTCCTCGATGGGTGCGGTGGTGAAATCCACTTTGCCCGCGCTATCCACAACATCTTTACCGGCGACCGGTTCTTCTTCGATCAGGTAGATCTCGGCCCAGGTATTGGTGCTGCCATTCCCTTTAAATACGCCGCTGAAACTGTAGGTTTGGCCGCCTTTCAGGGTGATTTGCTGGTAGAGCGCACCGTTGATTTCACCCTCTACACCGCTCGGGCGAGTGATGTGCAGTACCGCGCCGTCGCTGCCGGTTGGGGCTTTGCTGGTATCGGTATTGTTGTAGTTAAAGTTGAGCGCGCCGCTGATGGTGAGTTCAGACCAACCGCCCGCCGCGCCAAAGTTGCCGTTAGCGATCAGCTCCTCGTTGGTGGCGTTGTTTTTAAGGCTGATGCTGTCGAAAGTCACATCCGGGCTCGCGCCGCCGTTGGCACCGGTTTTTATCACCAGGTAATAGGTTTTATCCTCGGTGCCGCCGGTGGTAATGGTGGTGGCTTTTTTGGCGCAGGCCTCGGCAAAACTGGAGTCCCAGTTGTTGCAATCCCAAGTGCTGGCTTTAGTGATCATGCCCACACCCGTGTCCAGACTGGTATTGATCTCGTTGGTCACCATGCCCCACAGGCCGTTGCCCTGGCCGCCGGCAATCGTCACCAACTTGTACGACCAACTGGTGGACGCCCAATCGTAGCCCGCAAAAATATCGTAGGTCGCGCGGCCGATTTTGCCGCCCAGCTCCAAACCAGCGCCCTGCCAGGGCTGGAATTCACCCATCAGCATCGGGGTTTGCAGTTCCTCGAGTTTGGTATCCCAGAAACACACGCCGCCTTTGCCGTCCTGACCGCATTTCAGCCAGTCGCGGTGGATATCGTAATGGCTGTCGTTGGGTCTATCGCCAAACAGGCCGGGGTAGGGGTGGAGTTGAAAGGCAACGTTGGTCATACCCTGTTCAGCCGGGTCGCCATACACATCGATGCTGCCGTAATGGCTGTGCAACATAATGATGTGTTTATCGTCGATGGCGCGGATGGTGTCGTACAGCTCCAGCACACGCTCGGCCATGTCTTCCGGGGTGGAACCCCAAGGTTCATTGAGCGGGTCATAAGCGGCGACGACGGGTTCATCTTTGTAGCGGGTAGCAATCTGCTCCCACAGCCACTTGGTGCGATCCTGATATTCGCTGTTCGTCCAATACTGATTTTGGCCGGAGCAGCCGGTGTGATCATTCGGCGTTTGGCCGCCCAGTGCACCGTGTAAATCAAGAATCACATACATGCCGCGCTCTTTCGCTTCGGCAATTGCCCAGTCAATGTAATGCCAAGCGTCTGCACGCAGGGTTTTGGGGTTCTTTTCGTCTTCGATCACGTTCCACAAAATCGGCAGGCGTACCACATTAAAACCAAAGGCCTGCAACTGATCCCAATCGCGCTCCTTGATCCAGTTGTCGCGGAATAGTTTGATCAACCGCTCCTTTTCGTCGTAACCAAAACGCTCGGTCAGCTCGGCCTCCAGCGTACATTGGTCATGCACCCCATTGCCGCCCTGGCCCATCATCCAAAATTCCTGTACCAACCAGTTGCCCAGGTTGGTGCCTTTCAGGTGAACCTGTCTACCGCTGGCTTTCACCCACTTGGTGCCATCGGTTTTGAGCATGGTCAGCCCTTCGGTATCCGGCGCGAGGCTGCTGCTCGCCGCGCTGGACGATGAAGGCGCAACCGACGATGACATCGATGAGCTGGAAGGCAACCCGGCCCGCACCCCCTTGTCACCCTTATCGCCACCACAGGCCACTAAACCCAGCAAGCAGGCGCTGAGCAGGCTGAATTTAAAAGCAGGGGCGATGATGGAAGAAAGCCGGTTTGTGTTGCTGAGAGTTGTGTCTTGGGGGGATAAATTCTGTTGAGTCATAGCATTGTCTCTTATTCTGTTGATGCTTATTGTTTGCACCCACACGGGTGCTAAACGCATCTTTCCCCAAGACAATGCTCTCCCGCGCCCGACTAAATTTATTCGAACCGAAAAAAGTGAGGTTCGGGTAAATACACCCGAGGTATTTGTTTAGGCGAACGTCCCACCTTGTTATTTTGGATGTGGATCTACCGTAAGTGGGGACGTAGGTTGGAAGAGCGCAGCGACGTCCGGCATAAATCGGCCAAAGTGGTGTTTGGCCGGGTAAGGAATGGTTTTGATAAATGGTTGTGAGGGCTGGTTCAGTGCGCGCCACGGAGAGTTATTTCGAGGAGCTTTATTGTCGCTTCGGAGATATCAATTTTTGCTGGCATGGACGTGGCCTCGTTTAACCTATAGGTCAGCATAATGGCCTATAGGTTGAGATCAACCTACTCCTCCGGTAGAAAAACTCCCAACAATGCCAGTGTAAAAAGAGCTGCGCCCAAAAAGATCCAGATGCAATTTGCCCAGGTAATCGTCCGGTTGGATTTCCCCTCCGGGTCATTACAGCTCACATTAATAGCGCGCTGCGCTTTGAGTAGCGTCAGCCCATATACCAGTGTGAGTGGTATTGGCATAAAGACAAAGAGCGCACCCAGGGTGCCCGATGCAGGAATCCTATCAATAACATTTGAAGTCACAAGCGCGATTACCCCTACAGTCGCCCAAGCAGTAGCATTCCATTTGAAATCCTTGCCCGCATCTGTAACGCGCATGTCAATCACGGAAAATAATGCGTGGGTAAAAAATATCGAAAATATCGCCCGCATAACCGGCATAGGCTCGTGGTCACTGTAAGCAACCTTATACAGCGTCCAGTTCTTGTAATGCCAATACACGCCAAACAAACCAATCGTAAAAAAGAACAGGGTAAAAAATTTCGCTGGAGATACCACATAAAAAGCGGGGTTTACTGCACCTGCCTCAGTATCGACAAGGTTTGCTTCCGGTGCGGCGTAAATATTGTCTTGCATAAGTACGTCCTGTGTTTTGGGTTTGTTTTTATTGTTAGATCTTGGTCAAGAGCCCGGCCTAAATGTAGTGCGCATCTCATGAAGCAAGTTGTTGTGATTCGGCCAAGCGCAAGTAGCCCCTCAACGTAGGTTGGGCGGTAATGCCCAACCTACGTGCTATTTTTTACCACAGTCGCTTGTTATGTGCTTATTTCAATTTAATAGCCTCTAAAATATTTAAGACCGGTATAAAATTGTTGCTTTCTATTACTCGAATAGAACAGCCAACAAAATGCTGGCATAAACGCCATAACCAATATAGAAAAAATAACTGCTTCTGCGAAAAGAGTTTTGTCGAAATGAACTCCAAGTAATACTCTTAACGCAATAAGCGTGGTTACTGAAGAAGCAGAGCACAAGAGCCAAGAGCGCCAAACGTACCCCCAAGTTCCAATTTCCAGTACTACGTTGGATGATCTTTTGGTCTTCATTACTCCTCTGATTTTGACGATCAAGTAGACCGACCAGAAGCAATATAAAATGCTGAACATGAAGTAAACTAACAGTAAAAATAGAGATACCCCAGATTCTTCGTAAAGAAAGTCAGATAGAACCGGAATAAGCGATAGTGCAGCGAGAATTATCAATGCTCGTTTTCGCACTGGGTGCGAGAAAATATCTGACAATGATTCCATCATTGATTCCTATTACAAACTGTCCAGCGCACGAAGTGCGCGAGTTGCTACACTTTGTTATGATATTACTTTGCCACAATGTGTTTGTATTTATAGCGAGTTATGAAAACCAGAGATACACCAACAATAAAAAGAATTGCGCCAGGTGCAGCCTGAAGAATTTTAGATTCGGCACCTAATAATTTTATATACCAGTCGGATGCTCCAGAAACCCCAATTACAAAAAGATAAATTCCACCAATGATAGCGACTAACCCCAACAACAAGCCCGCCAAAGAATACATAAATTGATATTTGGCTAGAATTGCTTGAGTTTCTTGTGGTGTGGATTTGTTTATTTGTGAGCCATTAACAATAAGTGTTCCATTGTTTTTTGGTATTTTTTCCATAATATTTTTACTCGCTTGATGCTGGCTCGCCAAATTTAGATGTTATTTTCTCAAGTATAGATTTATCAGCGTTAAAGGATAACTTACCGTTCTCTAGGCGTATTTGTGTTCTAGCCATTTCCTCTTCGCTTAAAAATGTAGCAAGCTTAGCTTTAGTTCTTTCCAGCACCACTTCTGCGACATTAAAATTTCCTGTTCTTCTTGTTGGCATAAATTGTCTCCGAATTGGTAAATCATAACGTTAATCACAACGGCAGTTTGTAAGTTGTGCGTTGTGGAATACTTTGCGAAGCAAACCACATAAGCGCGACTTACAAACTGTCCAGCCGCGCAGTGGCGAGTTGCTGCGCCTTGTTATAGCCCTTACTCTGTTTCAAAAACAATTGAAACACCATATGCCTTGCTTGCCAAGGTGCGAATATGCTCTTTCTGCAATTTGCACTTGATAGCTAATTGAGAGTCACTCAACCAATAGAATTTAGGCTCATTTTCGCAGTAACCGGCAAAAATTACATGCCCTTTAGGATTAGAGAATTCATATTTCTGATTAAGGAAAATGTATGTACCGTATGGAGCATGTCTATTCCAATCAGATCCGTAAGCGTAACTTTTTACGGAAAGCTCTCCATTAGGGGATTCTGTGGCGGCTAAAGATTTCCAATGAATACTGGAACTATAGAAATATATTGCTCCAGCCGCCAAGGCACTTAACAGCAATAAAATTAAAATTGAATATATTAGCCTCTTGGCCATTTGTGAATTCCTTGCTTGCTATAACGTTTAGCACAACGGCAGTTTGTAAGTTGCGCGCTGTGGAATACTTTTGCGTAGCAAAACCACATAAGCGCGACTTACAAACTGTCCAGCCGCGCAGCGGCGTGTTGCTGCGCCTTGTTAACTGTTTGTAAATTGAGCTTGGAGGTAATTCTTATTGGTTACTGATATTTCGCAGAACTGACAACCAAGAGGAATAATACCAAAAACATACTTCGTGACCCTTACCTTCTCTAGACCTGGCGTATACGGTTTAAATGTCATGTTAATTTTAACCACGCCACTCTTAAATGTTAGATTTTTCTGGTTACACACCAAAACAGTTACTTTAGATAAATTGAAGTCACCCCACACAGAGGTTTTAAGGCCGAAAATAGGTGAAATTTTATAATGTATATCCCCATTATTTTCGTAAATCTTCGAATCTATTGAGCCTAGAGGAATATCCTTCATATGCGATGCCAGTTAACAGTTTATTAAATTGCACCAACTATATAACCCACAGAACGTTATTCCAACTAATTTGGTGTGGCGCTGTATAACTCCAAAAGTAGATAAACCTTCATTCGATTTGGTTAGTGCTAAATCAAAGGGTTAACTATCACTCCGAATTAATTATGGAGTTATATGGCACAAACAATCTCAATTAGTTGCCGCGCGCATTTGGCGACCTGTCCGCTTTGGGCACAAACCCGCCCTTCAAACCCGTTGCGGTTCGTAAACTCAGTCTGCGCGACGCGCCACAACCTACGGGTACATTGCCGGTATTAATTTCGGCATCAGCTTGAAAATATTTTGGATAATTGGAAATAAAAAGTCTGCGTTGCCAAAGCAAGCAAAAAAACGAGCGAGGGTGTTTGGAGTGGGGAAAGTGCAGTGCTTTTAATATCCGTAATCCATAGCAGCCAAGTCATGTATCCAAAATCCGTAATACATTTCCTTGTGGTGCTTACTGCTGTCGTCATTCCTGTGACGGGAACCGCATAGGGTAGGCGGTTTGGTGTGCGGGGTAATATTACAGCTTATTACAATCTGTGCAACGCGCTTTCGGGAAGGTTGGTGCCTTGGTTTTGGGTGAGCCAAGGCGCGGTGTTTATTTTAGTGGGAAATGAATATCGGTAATAAGGTCACATTCGTCGACCTCGTGGATGAAATTCACGTAGTGAAAAAAGCAGGGATAGTCGCGAACTTCTTCGCCACTGTTCGGTAGCCATTCGCGATAAAACGCGTAGATGGTCGTGTCGAGGGTATTGTAGCTGCCGGTGTGGCGAATAACGGCGCATTTTCCGCCGGGAATTATTCCTGCTTTTACACCGTAATCGTTCTCGGGGATCTCTGTATCGATGGTGCCGCATACATCCCAACGAAATTCTTCTGGCTCAGTGGTTTTTGGATCGCTATAGGGAATGCCGAATGTCTTGCTGGTTTTTACCGGCGAGAGTCCGGTAGCTTTACGCCATGCAATAAATTTTGCCGCAGTTTCCAGTGTTTTTTCTGGTGCTCCCCGGTGTTCAATGAATGCAACATTTGTTTTTTCAAAATTAATGACGTTGACCTTCATGGTTATTTCTCCGTAAGGTTTAGGCTGAAATTGAAACCGCATATGCCATTCTGGCCAATTGGGTTCCGCCCTGAATTCAGAAGGCGATTTATCAAAAGTGCGTTTAAAGGCCCGCGCAAATGCTTCCGGGCTTTCAAAGCTGGCTTCCAGTGCGATATCAATAATCCGTTTTTCACTTTCAAACGCTAAGCGATAGGAGGCTCGTTTCAGTCTGGTCAACTGAATAAAGCGTGTCACACTCATGCCCGTGTAGGCCATAAATACCCGATGAAAATGGTATTTGGAAAAAGCGGCAACATCACTCATTCGCTCAAGTGTTAAATCTTGATTGAGGTTCTGATTAATGTATTCGCAAACACGAGCGATACGTTTGTCGTAATGGTTTGTCGGGTTATTGCTCATGCCAATCCTTCATGTTTCAGGTGCAGCGCATAATGCGAGTTTTTCGCGTGCCTTGTCCTGATTGAGATTGCGCAGTCTAGTGATTTTATGGTGGTGTTGCACAAACAAAAAAGCCGATGCATTGCTGCATCGGCAAAGGACTGTTGTTAATTAACTGCCTTAACAACAGGGCTAGAGAGAGAAAGTTTTTGCTAAAAAATCACAGCGGGTTTAATTGGAACCAATTGATATTCCAACCGCCTTTTCTGACAAAAATCGATAAATCCTGTTGCCCCGCCGTGAGGTAAACAGTGGTGGAAACGGTTTGCCAGTTTTGCCAGCCGCCGGTGTTGGGCACGTTGATGGTGCCTAAGTCCGAACCGTTTCTACTGAGCACCAAAATGCCGCCGGTGTAGGGCGATGCCACACGCACTTGCAGTGTGTAATTGCCGGTGGTGGGGATGTTGATGGGGTAGCTCATCCAGTCGTTGTCGTCGGTGCTGGCGGCGTTGAATCCGCCTCCGGCGTCGGTGGTGGTTTCCATGCGGATGCCGTTGTGGTCTTTAAACATTTCCGCTTCGATGCGCGTGCCCACGGTTGGTTTCCAATTCATCCAGGTGGCGATGCTTTCATTGCGCACCAAGGGCTGGGTGGAGAATTGGCGGAACCAGTTTTCGATTTGCGCGGTGCTGGCATTACTCACGTTAATCGGGCTCATGCCGCCGCCATTGCTGCTGTTGGTGACCATGCCCCAGTTCCAGCCGCTGGTATCGCCGTTGGAGCCGTTTTGCGAAGTGGTTTTCCACGCCCAGTTGGTCGCCGCCCAGCCGTAGCTGTTGTAGATGTCGTAGGCTTTGCGCGTCATCTGGCCGCCGTAGCTGCCCAGCAGTGTCCAGGGTTGGAATTCGCCGACGAGGAAGGGCGTTTGCAAGCTGGTGATTTTGTTGCGCCAATCGCAGCTTTCACCCAGGCCGTTGGGATTGCAGTGCAGCCAGTTGGCGTACATGTTGGCTTGACCGGCGCCGTAAGCGGCGGTGTCGTTCCAGCCCCAGAGGCCGGGGTAGAAGTGCATCCAGGTGGATACGTTGGTCAGGCCGCGGCTGTTGGGGTTGCCGTAGGCATCGATGCCGCTGTTATGGCCGGGCAGCAAAATCACGCGGGTGGGATCTTTGGCGCGTACCACGTTGAACAGTTCGTAGGAGCGGTTGGCGAGGGTGGTGGCGTCGGTGCCCCAGGGTTCATTCAGCAAGTCATACGCGGCGACGGCGCTGCGGCCGTTGTAGCGCTGGGCGATCATGTCCCATAGCCATTTGGTGCGGTCCCAGTAGCTCGCGTTAGTCCAGAGCTGTGCCGCGCCGATGCAACCGTCGTGCTGCTCACTGGCCGCCGCTTGCCCGCCGACGGTGCCGTGCAAATCGAGGATGGTGTACATGCCGCGTTTTTCCGCTTCATTGATCGCCCAATCCAGGTATTGCCAGGCGTCACTGCGCAAGGTGTAGGGGTTGTATTCGTCCTCGATCAAACTGTACAGGAAGGGGATGCGCACCACGTTCATGCCCATGGCCTGCATCATGTCGAAGTCGCGCGCGGTGATGTAGTTGTCGCGGAACACTTTCATCAAGCGTTCTTTTTCCCCATTGCCAAAGCGCTGCGCCATCACCGATTCCAGTGTGCACTGGTCGTTCACTGCGCCGCCGCTGTGGGAGATGATGCCGCCCATCATCCAGAATTCCTGAATCAACCAGTTGCCCAGATTGGTGCCGCGCAAATCCACGCGCTGGTTGGTAGTGGCGTTCACCCACAGGTGGCCGCTTTGCTTGATCGCGGGCAGCGGCGTCCAGCTTTGGGTTTGCACCGGCACAACCCTGAACCAGTTGAGGTTAAAACCACCGGCATTCACTTTGATACCAAAGCGATGCACACCCGCGCTCAAATTCACGCGCTGTTTTACCGTCGTCCAGTTCTGCCAACCGCCGGTATTGGGCAGGGCGAAGTTGCCATAGGCCGGTGTGCCGCCCGCTTCTTCAAAGGTGATGTTGCCACCGCCGGTTGCACTGGCGACACGATATTCAATGTCGTATGCGCCAGTGGTGGGGATATTGACCGGGCTATTGCTGTAGGAGAGCCAGTCGTTGGCATCAATCCAGCCGACGTTTTGGCCGCCACCGCTATCGCTGGTATTTTCCAGCTGAATGCCATTCATATGACTGTAGGCTTCGGCTTGTATGGTGGCGGGCACATTGACTTGGCTGGTTGCGAGCTGACTCAGGAGTGCACTGGAAAGGCCCAGTGCAAGCACTGACCAGGTGCGAATTGCTGATGGTTTCATGGGTTTATACCTGTGACGTTATTGTTATTACGGTTTACGCGCCCCCTATTCCGCGTTACTGCGTTTCCTTGTTGTGGTTCTTATTGATGTCGGTCGGGCGGCGTTGGCTGCACTCTAGGCAAGCGTGTAACAGCTGTCGTTCGACAGCGGCGAAAGGGTGCAAAAAAATGTAAAGCGAACCCGTTCGAGCAAACAAAAACTGCTCGAACCATGGGCGTAAAAGCCGCTAAATAGCGGGAATTGATGGGGGTAGAGGCACCCGTTTGCACTGAACCTGGCGGTGGTGTGCCACTTCGCTGCCGCAATAGATTTATGCTGGCTCAGGGCTGGCAGTTTCTATAGTATCCCTTGTGACACAACCAAGGCGCGTTCAACCACTACAACAGCGTCACAATAAAAAGTATTCGGGGATCACCTATGGATTTTGTAGTTTTCAATTTTCACGACGTTATTTTGCTGATGACGGCTATGCTCTGCGGTTTTTTTGCGCTACTGCTGATTGCTACCAACCCGCCCAATAACATCAGCAATTATTTTCTCGCCGCTTTTTTAATCGCCCATGCCTTTATTCCACTGCATGAATTAATTCTGTGGGGCGCCGATTTCAAATTGCAGGTGCGCACCCATGCGCCCGGTATTTATTTTATTGGCGGCTTCGCCTACTACCTGGATGCCGTGCTGCTCTACTTTTATGTGAAGTCACTGGTATTCCGCGATTTCCACCTGCGCCCCAAGGATTATCTGCACCTGCTGCCGCTCGCATTGTTCGGTGTATTTATGCTGCTGGCCTTCTACCGTTTCCCCGCCGCTACACGCCTGGAGTGGATCAACAGCGAAGCCTTTGTGTACAGTTTTGGTTACATCGGGATGGATTTCTTTTGTAAGTTCCTGCGTGTTGGCTACTGCGTGGCAGGCTTTTTGCTGATCTACAAATACAAAGGCATACTCAAAAACACCCACTCCAATATTGAAAAGGTGGATATCCTCTGGCTCAAAATATTGGTGATGGGCTTTTTGGTGGTCACCGCGATGGAGGCATTTCTGGCGCTCTCCAAAGCGATTGGTTTTGCCGCCGGTTATGATTTTCAGGCGCCGCACCCCAGCGGCAACGTGATCGAATACATCGGCTTGAGTGGTTACTACGCGCTGTTTGTATTGGTTTGCACCCTGGTATTTACCAGCATGCGCTACTTCAGCAATTTTGAAGCGGTGCGCCAAAAAGACAGCAGCAATAGCGGTCGTGAACCGGCTAAAAAATCCGCGCAGGAAAAACTGCTCAACCCCGAGTATGCAGAAAAAATCGACAGCATCATGCGCAGCCAAAAAACCTATCTCAATCCGGATTTAACACTGGATATGCTGGCTGAAAACTTGTCGATCCCGGCGAAAGATTTATCCATGATTATCAACCGCCATTTCAATTTAAATTTTTACGAGTTCATCAACGGCTACCGGATCGAGGAAGTGCAAAAGCGCCTGCTGGATCCGGCCAATAAGGATAAAACCATCACCGACATTTATCTGGAAGTGGGGTTTAACAGTAAATCGGTATTTAATACCTTCTTTAAAAAACTGGTAGGGAAAACACCGTCTGAGTATCGCCAAAACCCGCAGAAGGTGGCGCTAGCCGCTAAATAATTTCACTACTGGAGCTAAGGAAAACATGATCAACAGCCACAGCACACACAGCAAGCAAACTACAAAAAAAATCAGCACCAAAACACCACTGGCGATTGCCTGTGCCATATTGCCATTACTTGCAGCACCCAGCTGGGCAGCAAGCGAATCGGCAGCGGTAGAAGAAGTGATTGTCACCGCCGCAAAACGCGAACAGCGCCTGCAGGATTATGCCGGTGCACTCAGTGTGGTGAATAATTTTCAAGGCGTAAAAAATATTGGCGATATCGCCGCGCAAGTGCCGGGTTTAAATATTGTGGATGCCGGCCCGCGCAACCCTACCGGGTTAATTATTCGCGGCCTGCGCATGGATGAAATTGACTCCGGTGATTTGAGCGGCGATGGCTCTTTGGTGGCAAGCTACGTCGATAATATTCCGCTGCAAGGCTATTTTGTACCGCCGTCTTTCAGCCTGAAAGATCTGCAGCAAATAGAAGTGGTACGCGGCCCCCAGGGTACACTTTACGGTAATGCCTCAGTCGGCGGTTTGATTCGCTACGTGACCGCCAAACCGGATTTGGAAAAATATTCAGTACGTGCGAGCGGTGAACTGTCACAAACCAAACACAGCGACGATTTAAGTTACGACACAGATCTGGTAGTGAACACGCCATTAATCGATAACACCCTTGGCCTGCGTTTATTGCTCGGCAAAACCGACAATGCCGGTTTTATCGACAACCCCTATTTATTAAGCGGCGCGCAAGAGGACATTAACGACGACCAAACCAAACAGGCGCGTGTTAGTTTGCTGTGGCAAGCGAGCGATAATTTCTCGCTCAATAGCAGCTATCACTATCAAAAAATAAATGTCGGTGATCGCCAAGCCGCGAATGAAAGTTTTACCGGCGACGACTACACCGCCTCCAGTCGCTACTTGCAACCCATGGAAGGTGAACTGCAATTGGCAAGCATCGACGCCACTTACGATATGGGTTTTGCCACACTCACCGCGAGTGTGAATCGCTACGATTATGCGCATAACGAGCGTGCGGATCAGACGGATTTGTACATAGGTTTTGATCCGGATGTTGAGTATTACAACCTGTACGAGGATCTCTCTGCCTACAACGCCAGCACCATCGATGTGGTTAAAGACAGCGCCGAATTGCGTTTGGTATCAGACAGCGACCAGCCGCTGCGTTGGTTAGTGGGCGGTTTTTACAGCCGCGATGATCTGGATGTTTACATGGGTGATTACACGCCCGGTTTTGGCGAATTTTTAGGTGCTGAATTACCCGGCGATTTGGAATACCTGGCTACCCAAACAGAAACGCTGGATGAATATTCCGCCTACGGTGAAATCGCTTACGACCTGACCCCGCAATGGGAAGTCAGCGCCGGTACACGCTATTTTAATTACGACGATAAACTGGAAGTGTGCACCACCGCTTTTCCCTCTGACGGCACACCCAGTTGTGAGCGCGGCGACGATAAAACCAATGACACATTGGGCAAAATTGGCACACGCTATAAATTCACCGAGCAATTAAATGTGTATGCACAATTGGCCGAAGGTTATCGTCGCGGCGGCGCCAACCTCACGCCGCCCGATGTAACCACTAATCGTTTTTATGCACCGGATAAAGCCACCAGTGTCGAGTTGGGTTTGCGCAGCGAGTGGTTCAATCAACAATTGCAATTCAACGCCGCGGTTTTCTCCACCGAGTGGGAAGACATCCAAGTAAGCACCACCGCCGAAGATGATGGCCGCTCCATTACCGCCAACGCGGGCGAAGCGCGCTCCCAAGGTGTTGAGCTGGAAGTATTTGCACAATTACCCGGCGGCTTTAGCCTGCGCAGCAATTACACCATTATCGATGCCGAGCTAACCGAAACCGTGGAAGCTATTGACGCGTTTGACGGTGACCGTTTACCCGGTTCACCACGCACTCAGTTCAGCGTAGCGCTGGATTATTTGCAAGCGATTGGCAGCGTGGAATGGGATGGTAGCCTGAGCTTCCAACGTATGGGCGAGGTATACACCGCACTCAACGAAAGTTATTTTAATTATCAACAATTGGATAGTTACAACACTGCCAATGCACAGGTTGGTGTAACACTGCGTAATTGGCGCTTGGGTGCTTTTGTGAATAACATCGCCAATACCCGTGGGATTACCGGCGGCCGCGCGGATGATTTTTATGGTGACCAAGGTCAGTTCGAATACGTCACTCGCCCGCGCACCGTTGGTCTGTCGGTGAGCTATGAGTATTAACAATTAATAGTACCCTTATTTAAATAATCACGCGGTATCGTTTCAGTCGCTTTCCGGGAAGAGGGCGACTACACAATCAAAAGGCCGTTGTTTTTGATGTGTTGTTCACCTAGGGATTCCACACACTTAATGACAGGAAATAATCAAGATGGCAGCAGAAAAAAAGAAAGACAGTGACAAAAAGGCGGAAAAAAAGACTGTTAAAAAAGTCGCCGCCAGTGCAGCGAAACCAGTAAAAGCAAAAAAAACCAGCAAAGCACTGACAACTACTGATTTGGTAATCAACGTGCCGTTGAATGGTCAGGTTATTAAAACCTTTGAATTGATGCCAGCGAAAAGCCTCGCGACTGGGCCGGGGGATTGGATTTTTACCGAAGAGGGCAGCACTACCGATATACAAAATCTGGAAGTGACGTTTGAGCCAAACCCTTCTGCATTAAACCGTCAGTTTGAGCGTGCAGTGTTGGTTGTGAAAATCAAACAGAACCCTGCTTCCGGTGGCACCTGGCGTTTTGCGCTGGGCGGTGTAGCAACTGACAACCCTGATAGCGACCCTAACAACGATGTAGTCTTGGATATCATCGACAATGGCTACACCATGATTGTTTATGTACACGCACTGGAAAACGATGAAGAGAATATCCCATTTGGTTTTGTTGCTTCCTTGACGAACCAAAACACCGGTGTTGTCACGATTTATGAATCACAGGATCCGCGCGTAATCATTACTCGTCCGCGCTAGTTGGTTCTCTCTCCGGTGCATCGCTGTGGTGCACCGTAGGCGCTCATCAATTTTATGAACTCAGTGCTTTCGCAGAGCGAGTTAAACCAGGAAAAATTAAACCAAGTTGGGTGGATTTTTTCCTCCAGTGCTTTTTTGATGTTGACTAGGGCTGAGGTTCGTTCATTTGCTTGTGTGTAAACAATTGCTGCTGTGTATGGTGTGTCAATATTTTCTTTGTCTAGTTTCTGAAGAAGTAACAAGTGTTCAATTGCTTGTGAGTGTTCCCCCAAATGGCTGTGCGCCAATATCTTCGCCTTTAATTCTTCTGGGTTTTCACTTGTTGATGAAATTGAGTTGATAATTTTTCGATATTTTTTAAATGCAGAATCTTTTTGATTGTTATGGTGTAGTGCATCGGCAAAATTTAATAGTATTACCATGTTATTGGGGGCAAGTGAATTTGCTTGCTGTAGTTTTGCCGCAGCTTGTGGGAAATTATTGTCGAGTAGATAAGCTAGCCCGAGATTGCTCAAGTTTGTTGCGTCGATGCGATTTTTAATTGCAGTATTAAAAGATGCAATCGCTTTTTTTGTGTCGCCTTCAGATAACGAAATGGCGCCGTGGATTTGGTTTGCTTTGTAGGAGTCAGGTGACTTTTCAAGCGCCAACGCCAAATACTTTCTCGCTTCAGCTAAGTTGCCTGCTTGCCAGTAGGTGATAGCAATGTTCTGATAGTTTGTTGCTGATGGTTTAATTTTCAGTAGCTTTTTGTAAATGGCTATTGCTTTTTTGTAATTGCTTTTCCCCAGCTCTATATAAGCTTCCAGGCTTAACACAACTCCCAAATTGGACTCCCTGTCTCTTAGTTGTTCAATGATATCCTCTGCTTTTTTCTTGTCGTTTTCGGCATCAGCCAGATAAAAAATATTAATTAAGTGTTGAGTGCTTTCTGCATTTTTTCGTTGGTTTGAAGTCACAATGCGTTTAAATTTTTCGAGATAAATAGGTTCCGATGTTTCATAGTAAAGATCAAGCGCCAAGTCTCGGTATAATGTTTGTGCTTCGATCAATGCGCTAACATTATTAATTGAGTCTATCGCTGACAGTCCTTCAGCCGTTGCTCCATTGAGTAAATAATCCTGATAGGTTGACAGATAAGTTGTGTAATCGCTTGGTGTGAATTGAGCGTGATGAGCAATGCTATTTTGCTGATAGATCAATTCGATATTTTTGTATACTAAACTCGCCATCGCAAGATAGTTGTCGGTTAATACATCAAATGTTTTTGAGTGGGATGTGCGCAAGCGTGAATGATCGGCATTGATGCGTGTTAACGCTATTCTGCATATGTCGTCCTTGCAGTTTATATCGGTACTAATTATTTCATCGGCAGCTGTCGCTCGACGGATGTTATCTATATCACCATTGGTGTCAATTATTTCCTCGCGGGGGATGAGGTAGTAGCCATCTTCTATCGCTAAGATGCCTTGTTGAATAGAATCAAACACAGCTAATTTCACTAATTCCTGCTGCGACTCCTGCATCCCCTCTGCCGTCAACTTGGGTGGAATCACCGCGATATACTTGGGCGGTTTGGGTTGCAATTGCCACACAATCACACCTACGATCATGAAAACGCTCAGTGCTGCGGAACTCACTACAATTTTATTGGCTGCAATGTAGTGTTTAATTTTTTTCCAAGGTGAAACCCTGGGTAGTGCAACCGCTGCAAAGCGCGTTTCAAAGGTGGGGTGGTCTTGTGTGCGTGCGCTGCGCGTGATGCCGTTGTTAATGTTGGTGTGCGGCATTGCCAGTGCTTGGGTGTCATCGCTGGCAATATTGTCGTGCACATTCATCGCGCTGAGTTTTTTAAACTGCGCTGCTACCCAATGGGTATTATCCGGGCGTTTGTTCGGGTCTTTGGATAACAATTGCCCCAGCAAATCCACAAACTCGGCGGGTAAGTCCGGGTTGTGTTGGTGCGGTGGAGTGGGCGGGTGCGAAATAATGCGCTGCATTATTTGCAGCTTGTTGCCGGTATCGCCAAAGGGGTGTGCGCCGCACAATAATTGGTAGGCCAAAATGCCGAGCGAAAATAAATCGCTTTTAAAACTGATGCTTTCACCCATCGCCTGTTCGGGCGACATGGAGCAATAACTGCCTGCGACATGGTCGGTGAGCGTCGCATTAAAATCCTGGGATTTGGCGATGCCTAAATCGGTAATTTTTGCCTGGCCGCGTTTATTGATCAGAATATTTTCGGCTTTTAAATCGCGGTGAATAATGCCGGCGTCGTGGGCGATGGCCAAGCCTTCCGCAATTTGCGTTAGCCAGTGCAAACGCTGCGATAGCGGTGTTACATGTTCACGCAAATAAGTTTGCAGGTTCTGGCCATCCACTAATTCCATCACAAGCGCCAGTTGGTCGGGCGCCTCGATAAAATCGTAAATCTGCACAATATTCGGGTGGTTTAATTTGGCAAGCAGCAAGGCTTCGCGCTTAAAACGCTCGATGTAATGGGCTTCAAATAATTCCGTGCGCAAACATTTAATCGCCACCTCGCGCTCCAGGCGGGTATCGCGTGCGCGGTATACCAAACCCATGCCGCCACGGCCAATCGCCTCCTGCACTTGGTAGTGCCCGATTTGCAGAGGGATGGTGGAGTTTGGCTTGCTGTCCATAGGGTGATCAGCAATCCTTCAGGATGGAGGTGGCGGTCAGTTGATCGCCTTTGTAGATTTTAAATTTATCGCAGCCAAAGCGAATTTTGCCACCGCGTCGCTCCAGCAGACACTGCTGGCCCAGTGCATCGGGCAATAGGTCAGCCAATTGTTTGCGCGCACGGAAAATTTGAATATTCATGTGGGTGCTGTCCAGCCCCAGTTCCGCTGCGAGTTGATCAGCATAAACCCAGCCCTGGCTTTTGCTATCCAGCCCGCGTGCGGCGTCTTCAGCGCGGTGGCGGGCGAGTTGCAATAGCAGGTAGTGATGGGTACGCACGGCCAGGTCCAGCACTTGTTGCTGGCGCAATTCAAGCTGGGTCGTTTCTTCATCCAGGCTCAAATTAAACACAAATTCAAAATCGTTAATGTGGCGCGCGCTTTTTATTTCGGTAGGGCCGTAAATGTTGGCGCGTACAAATTGCCAGTGGCCGGTAGAGAATTGCACCAGGTCGCCATCGTTAAGCGGCAGGGCTTCGCCGTGTTCGGCTATGGCTTCCTGAAACCACTGTTGCGCCTGCTCGTCAAAATAGAGTGCTAATTCGGGGGCGTCGCCATCGGGCAGCAGGTGATAGCGGCTGAGGTAAATCGGTGAGGTTTCGCTCAGCGAGCGATTTAACGGCCACAAGATATCGTTGGGCGCCCGCAGATCCATCACCCGAAAACCGGGGTCGGTTTGCGCGGCGAGCACAATTTCATCGTTAACCGCCAGTTCGCGGGTCTCGCCCTGCGCCATGGCGATGCCATTGATCCAGGTGCCGTTAAGGCCGAGGTTTTTAATGCGCCACTGTTCGCCATTCCATTCGATGGCGGCATGCAATTTGGATACGTAGGGTTTGTCGATATGGGTGTCCACACTGTTGGCGAGTCTGCCAAAGGTGTGATGAGGGGCGAGAGGAAAATAGGCCTCTGCAGCGACATCCAACAAATAAGCCATAGCGGGTCCGGATCAAGTCTTTCTTTGTATTGGTGTAATTGCGTGTAATGTTCAAAAGCGCTCAAGGCTCATAGATTGCCACAAGATGCCGATGTTTTCCCAGTTATCGCCCCTGTGAGTCATGAGAATATCGTTATGATTGCCCTTTTTCAGGCCGTAAGCAGTTACAAAAGTCGGGCGCGCCCAACACGCAAGTTTAATCAGTCCTCGGTGCCGCGCTGGGTGCCGGTGAATAAAAGTTTTATCGCGCTGACTAAAATGATCCTGCGCTCCGCTGCTGCTCGCCTTGGCCTTGAGCAGGCGGCAGTGACTCTGCGCTGCCTGAATCACCAGGGCTATCGCCATTTATTATTAGTTGATGATGTGCGCGATTTATTTGTCGCGGCTTCCGGCGGTGCGGAAGAGTTTATTATTTCTACCCAAGAGGCAAACAGCTCACCCTTTCAAGGCTTTGATGCCGAGGCGGCGCTGAGTTTGCCGGTTAATTTTAATACGCCGGAAAATGCATCCCAGCGTCTGGGTTATTTGGTGGTGCAAATGGCACCCGGTGTTCGCCCCAATGATAGCGAGGTCAAACAGGAGTTGGGGTTGGTAATTGAGGAAATTGTGCGGGTTATTAGCCGCTATCAGTCCCGCTATCGCTCAATTCACTGGTATGGCGACCAATGTTTTTGGGTCGGCAACAGTACTGTATTGCGCCAATTGGATCAGTGGATAGATCAATTGGCCAAAAGGAAATGTCCGGTGCTCATTCGCGCCGACAAAGGCACGGGCAAAATTATTGCCGCGCGTCGCTTGCACGACATTTCCTGTAGTGAAAACGCGCCGTTTATTGAATCGGATTGTCGCGAATGGGAGGAGGGTACGGCCACCGCGATTCTGCAATCCCTGCGCAGCTGCGCCACCGGCGGCACTTTGTTTTTGCGCAACCTCGATTCCCTTTCGGTGCGCGATATCCACGCACTGCGACACTTTTGTCTGCAGTGGATGGCTGCTACACGCAGCGGTAATTCCCTCGGTTTGGTATTTAGCTTGAGTCGCGCCAGCATCGACCCGGTTGCCATAGGCTTGGGGTGGATGATGCATTTTGTGCATAGCCTGCAACTGCCCACACTGGTGGAGCGCGAGGATGATTTGCGCGATCTAGTGCAGTTTTTCATCGCCGAATTTGCCCTTGCCGGTGAGTTGGTGCTGGATGAGGCTGCCGTGCAATTGGTGGCAAATCACCCGTTTCCCGATCATGTTGAAGGCCTGAAAAATCTCATCAAACAATTGGCACTGCGCAACAACGGCGATTTGGTGAGTGCCGCGGATGTGGGAGCATTGCTGCCTCGCCATTAGTGCGTCGCTTGGGTTTCTTGCCTGACCTGACCGCTCCTGATTATTCTTTTCCCTCCCAGCATTCTGCACTCCGGCACAGCGGCGTTTTGTTGTGAGCCTGAGGGTGCAGGGTTATACTGCCCCGTCTCTTATCCCGACTCTTTTATTCTGCCCCTGTTTTTTTCCACTTAGGAATCGGGGTGTCATCGGACTTTGGTTATGCAAAAAGTAGTTATGCACAAAGTAGTTCTGCAAAAAGCCCTGGTTTTATCCCTGTTGACTGTGGTGTTTACCGGAGGGCTTATCGGCTGTGGCCAAAAAGGCCCGCTCTACTTGCCGCAACAACAAAGCAAACCGCAACCTCAAGTTGAGCCGCAGCCTGAGGTTGAAACAGCACCTGCCGAAAAACCTGCACCGGTTGTTGCCCCTGAGCCAAATACTGATCCGTCCTAATCCGTCTTACCGCTTTCCAGATCGAGATTTTTTATGCAGCATTTCACTGAACGCAATGGCGAACTCTACGTTGAAGACACTCCACTGAGCGCTGTTGCCGAACGCTTTGGCACCCCCTGTTATGTTTACAGCCGCGCCGCTTTTACCCAGCAATATTTAGCTTACGCGCAAGCATTGGGTTCGCACCCGGGCATGATTTGTTATGCGATTAAAGCGAATTCCAATCTCGCGGTTTTAAATATGCTCGCCAAACTCGGCGCCGGTTTTGACATAGTATCCGGTGGTGAATTGGAACGTGTATTGCGCGCCGGCGGCCAGCCATCGCGCATTGTGTTTTCCGGCGTGGGTAAAAGTGCCGATGAAATCGCGCGCGCGTTGGATGTAGGTATTTTCTGCTTCAATGTTGAATCCGAAGCGGAGCTGGAATTGCTGGCGCAAATCGCCGCCGAGAAGGGCAAAATAGCCAACGTCTCGCTGCGCGTAAACCCGGATGTGGATGCCAATACCCACCCGTATATTTCCACCGGGTTGAAAGAAAATAAATTCGGTATCGCCATTGAGCGCGCTCCCGCGGTTTATGCACGCGCGGCACAGTTGCCCAGTTTGGCGATTAAAGGTTTGGATTGTCACATAGGTTCACAGCTCACCCAGCTCACACCGTTTTTGGATGCGCTCGACCGTTTGTTATTGTTGGTCGATGAGCTTGCTGCCAGCGGCATCACTATTTCGCATTTGGATTTAGGTGGCGGTTTGGGCGTGACTTATCGCAATGAAACCCCACCACCGGTGGCGGACTACATGGCGGCGATCAAAACCAAATTGGGCGATCGTAAATTGTCCTTAATGTTTGAACCCGGCCGTTCCATTTCTGCCAACTCCGGTGTGCTCTTGACCAAGGTGATGTTTTTAAAACCCACCGAGCACAAAAATTTCGCGGTGATTGACGCAGCGATGAACGACAATATTCGTCCGTCCTTGTATCAGGCATGGCAAGACATTCGTCCGGTGAAGAGTCGTCCGGTAAAACCGCGTGTGGGCGACGCGAAAAAATGGGATTTGGTGGGTCCAATTTGTGAGACGGGTGATTTCCTCGGTAAAGATCGCGAGCTGGCAATTGAAGCCGGTGATTTACTGGCGGTAATGTCCACTGGCGCCTATGGTTTCAGCATGAGCTCTAATTACAACACTCGCGGTCGCGCAGCAGAGGTGGTAGTGGATGGCGATCAAATCCATTTGGCGCGTGCGCGCGAAACCTTTGAAGATATGATTCGCGGCGAAGCCCTTTTGCCTGAGTAAGTGTTGCCAGAATAAGCGGGAAAAAATATGCGGTTACGTTTTAGCAAAATGCACGGTTTGGGCAACGACTTCGTAGTGATCGATGGCGTGGGTCAGAGTGTGCGTTTAACACCGGAAAAAATTCGCTACATTGCCGACCGCAATTTTGGTGTGGGCTGTGATCAAATTTTATTAGTAGAAACACCCGAGAATCCCGATGTGGATTTTCGCTATCGCATTTTTAATTGCGACGGCAGCGAAGTGGAAAACTGCGGCAATGGCGCGCGCTGTTTTGCGGTGTTTGTACGTGAGCGCAAACTCACCGGCAAAAGTGTGATTAAAGTAGAAACTGCTGGTGGCCTGATTGAACTGCGTGTGCAGCAGGATGAACAAGTTAGTGTGGATATGGGTGCGCCGCGTTTGCAGCCTGCGCAAATCCCGTTTGTCGCCGAGGCGCAAGCGGTGACCTATCCGTTTGAAGTTGCCGGTAAAACCTACGACATTTCCGCCGTCTCCATGGGCAATCCGCATGGCGTGCTGTTGGTGGACGATGTAAAAACTGCTCCGGTGGCGGAGCTTGGCCCGCTGATCGAAAACCACGCGCGTTTTCCGGCGCGCGTGAATGTTGGGTTTATGCAAATTGTGTCGCGCAATGAAATTAATTTGCGTGTGTTTGAGCGCGGTGTAGGGGAAACTCTTGCCTGCGGCACTGGCGCCTGTGGCGCGGTAGTCGCAGGGCGTTTGCGCGGCTTGCTGGATCAGCAGGTAAAAGTCAATTTGCCCGGTGGCAGTTTGCAGATTGATTGGCCGGGCGAAGGTCAGCCGGTAATTATGACGGGGCCAGCGGTTACCGTTTTCCATGGGCAGATAAAAATCTAATAACCTAGAACTAAAGGCTATGACCGAACATAAACCGACACTTGCCGATCCTCTCGAGCCGGAACAAATCGAAGCTTGGTTGCGCGAGCATCCGGAATTTTTTGAAAACCATCCGGATTTATTAGCCGAATTGAGCTTGCCGCACGAATCTGGCTCGGCAATTTCGCTGGTGGAACGGCAGGTAGCGATTCTGCGCGAGCGCAATATCGATATGCGTCATCGCTTGAGCAAACTGCTCGACAATGCGCGCGACAACGACAAATTATTCGATAAAACCAAACGCCTCGTGCTCACCCTGTTAGAAGGGCAAGACATGGGCGATATTATCGATGCGCTGCACTACAGTTTTGATAAAGATTTCTCGATTCATTTCACCAGCGTTATTTTGTTTGGCAACCTGGAAAAAGTGCCCAGCAGCCAGGCCCGTGTCGTGAGCATTGCTGAAGCCCGTGAGCATTTGGGCGCACTGTTAAAAAATAGCCGCGCGGTGTGCGGTACGCTGGGCAGCAAAGAATTGGAGTTTGTATTTGGCAATCACGCCAGTGAAATTGGCTCGGTGGCGGTAGTGCCGCTGATGCACGGCAGCGCCTTTGGCCTGCTTGCCATTGGCAACCGCGATCCAAACTATTATCGCTCTAGTATGGGCACCTTATTTTTAGGTTATATTGCAGAAGTTCTGAACCGTTTATTACCTAAATATTTGCCACGCTGATACCCCCGCGCAGCTGGCGTGCCGGAACTACTATGACTGATCAACTGCATGACTGAGCAACTGCCACCTGACCATAAGCTTTCCTCTCCTACCAGTGCTGAAAATCCTGTTGCGGTGCCCGCATTGCCTTTTGCGCATGAATTGGCTGCGTTTCTCACCTACATGCGCAGTGAAAAACAATTCTCTCCGCTCACCCAACAAAACTATCAGCGCGACTTGGAAAAATTCCGCAACTATTGTGCGCAAAAAAAATTAACGGATTTAAATCTGGTAGCGATGAGCCATGTGCGCAACGCGGTTGCGCATTTGCATCGGGAAGGCTTGGGCGGGAAAAGTTTACAGCGCTGGCTGTCATCGCTACGCAGTTTTTTTCAATTTTGTATTCGTCGCGGGTGGATGAAAAATAATGTTGCCGACGGCATCAGTGCACCCAAATCCCCCAAGCTGTTACCCAAAACCATGGACGTGGATCAAACCGCACAATTTGTGGCGGTGGAAGGTGATGACTTTATTAATAAACGCGACCGCGCGCTGCTGGAGTTAATTTATTCATCCGGTTTGCGTTTGGCAGAAGTGACCAGTTTGAATCTGAACGATATCGATTGGGGCGAAGCCATGCTCACCGTCACCGGTAAAGGCCGCAAAACCCGCTTGCTGCCCGTCGGCGCCATGGCAATTGCCGCACTAAAAGAGTGGCTCGTCGCGCGCCGACAATACACCCAAGACAACGAGCCCGCCCTCTTCACCACCCAGCGCGGCGGCCGCATCAGCCATCGCGCGGTGCAAATGCGCATGCAACAATTAAGCATCACCCAGGGTATGGATAACCCGATCCACCCACATATGCTGCGTCACTCTTTCGCCAGCCATATGCTCGAGTCCAGCGGTGATTTACGTCTAGTGCAGGAATTGCTCGGCCACGCCAATATCTCTACTACCCAAATCTACACCCACCTCGACTTCCAACACCTCGCCAAGGTTTACGACAAAGCGCATCCGCGTGCGGGGCGTAAAACTGATCCAGATGCGGAATAATTTTCCACGCTACTCATTCACAACAAGCTTTGCACTTTCAATAACGGATAAGCGCGTTGCACTGCGCTTACGCTTTGCTGCAATAGTTGGTCGGCTTTAATTGGCCCGAGATATTCGCACAAACCCACGTAAGTGAGATTAATCACCTGCTGCATTAAATGGATGGTGGGGGTGGTGCCGGTGAGGGGTTCGATTTGATTGAGCCAGCTTTGTAATGCGCGGCGGTCGTTGGGCGGCAGTGGAATTTTTTCTACATTTTCCAATACGTACAAACGCACCCGTGTTGCGTTGTCACCTTTGGCGCTGTTGATCAGGTGCTCTACTAATGCCATAAACATTTGCAGTTCAGGTGAACTGTGGTTTTTGTTGGCAGCACTTTTGGTTGCTGTCGCAATGGGAGCGTTATGCTGTTCTTGGCGATTGTCTTGCAGTGATGAAAAAGCGGCGACTAATGCTTGCAGCATTCGCGAGCGCATATGCGCGAGTTCGATATCGCTACAGAGTTCACGCAGATAATGTTGCAGTGCAAAGGTAGGTTTGTGGGCATATTTTTCATCCCACAATACCAACGCTTGCGCGAGCGTTTGGCCGTGAATAAAGGGCATTAATGCCACTTCAACGGCTTTGCGTTTTTGTTCGGGTGTCACATGAGCCTCGGTTTTATAGAGAGCGATTAGCGAGTGGTTTTTAGTGCGCAGTTAGCGCTGGGCGTTTAACGCCTCTTGATTCAATGCGCGGGTATCCTGAAATTCCGGGTAGCCAATTTCGGCGTGTTCGGTGAAATCTAGCCCGCGTTGTTCATGCAAACTGCTGGCGCGCATGCCCACCAATTTATCAATTAAAAAATATGCGCAATAAGCAATGCCAAAGCCCCACACCAAGGCGACACCAATACCAATAAGTTGTACGGTAATGCGGCTCATATCAAACATGTCGCTCGCATAAAAAATTCCCGCTGCCAAGGTGCCCCAAGCGCCGCAAAAACCATGCACGCTCACAGCGTCCACTACGTCGTCGATTTTGCAGCTGGTTAATAATTTCGGGCCGAGGAAACTAATAACACCGGCGATCACTCCGGTGAGCATGGCAAACAGTGGCTCCATGGTGGCGCAACCAGCAGTAATTCCCACCAAGCCTCCGAGGCTGCCATTGACCGTACCGGTTAATAAAATCGCCTGCTTACATAATTTGCTGATGAGCATATAGCCCAGCGCGCCGCTGCAGGCCGCCAAGTGAGTATTCAGTGCGATTTTGCCGATGCTGCTATTGGCCGCCACCGTGGAGCCAGCGTTAAAACCAAACCAACCGAACCAGAGAATAAAACCGCCCAGTGCGACCATGGTTAAGTTGTGGCCGGGAATGCGTCGCGCTTCGCCGCTGTGACTAAAACGCCCAAGACGCGGCCCTAAAATTATCACGGCCGCCAAGGCAATCCAGCCGCCCATGGAATGCACAACCGTTGAGCCTGCAAAGTCGATAAACCCCATCGCTTTGAGCCAGCCATCGCCTTCGTAATTACTGCCCCATGCCCAGCTGCCAAATACGGGGTAGATGAACCCGGCAATCACACAGGCGCCAATTAAATACGCATGAAAATGCACGCGCTCTGCCATGGCGCCGCTGGCGATTGTTGTCGTGGTAGCGGCAAACATCATTTGAAAAAATAAAAAGGTCCAATCCCAATCACTTAAATCCGCCGGTAAAAAATGACTGCTGCCAAACCAGCCGGTAGTATTAATACCAAACATCAATCCGTAACCCAGTACCCAAAAAATTAAACTGCATACGCACACATCCATGTAATTTTTCATAATGACATTCACCGCATTTTTCGCGCGCGACATGCCACTTTCCACCAGCGCAAAACCGGCCTGCATAAAAAACACAAGAACACCTGCGAGCACCACCCAACTGCTGTTAAGTGAGCTGCTTAAATCGGCGATGGAAGTTTCGCTGGCATGACTGCCGGCACTGAGCGAGGAGAGAAAGAAAGCAAGTGCAAGATAAACGAATCGCATAAGCACCACCTTTGATATGAATGAAGGTAGTTTTGCAACTCATGTGCCATTTACGGCGGCAATTTTTTTTGGTGTGGAACGCAGTTGCGGGGAGGTATTGCGGTTAGCTCATTTAGATTGCTGTGCGCTATTGCTGTGCTTTGTGCAGAAAGTAGTGCATTGCAATGCACTGATTTGATTCGTCGGTATTGCGGTTAATTGAATGCGTTAAGGTGTTAGGCAAAATAGGGCGTTGTTGTCGCAATCAGGGTAAAACCATATTTCTCCACAATCGGGCGGCTCATGTCTGACGCATCAATGGTCAGGAATTGTTTGCCTTTTTTCTTTGCATCGTTGATGCGTTTATGTAACAGCGCGGAATAATATCCCTTGCCCCGGTAAGCACTGAGTGTGCTGCCGCCCCAAACACCTGCAAAAGGGCTTGTGCCGTTGTAGACAATCCAACCTGAAGTTACTGGCGCGCCTTGGTCATAAATTACGTATATAGATATACCCTCTGGCGCGTTTTTCTTGGCGCTAAACAGTTGGATTAGCCTATCACTCATGTCTCCACCCCAGACCTGCTCCTGCACGGTTATGGCATCTTTAATTCCGGCCAGGTCGGAAACCTCAATAATGTAATCCGGCTCATCAAATTCAGTGTGGATGGAATCCAGATCTAGCACCATAAATGATTCGGGCTCCCCTTGTTGAAAACCATGGGCTAATAGCCGTTCACCAATATCTGACGGCGAGTCGGTGTCGTAGGTTTTCCATTCAAACGATTGGTTTAATTGTTTGAAGTATGCCAATTCATTATTAATTGCTTCGTTCGCTGTATTTGCGTGCAAATTGAAATACGCGATATGACTGCCTTGGGCGGTTTCTGATACCAATCTGACGATGTCGGCCGATGCCTGTTTTTGAAAACCCGGAAGCGTGATATTAATTCTTTCGTGCTGATTGTAGGCGCACATTATTTCTCGCTTATTCATTCACTCTCCTTACTTGCCCGCAGGTTTTGCCTATCAAATAACGATTGCGTTCCAACAACTCGGTGAGGTTGTCAGTTTGCAGGGCACCATCAATTAATATTTCTTCGGTGCTGTTTTCCTGGCTGCGCAGAATGCCGATTTGGGTAAACATCAGGGCGTCTTTTACTGGCAGGGTTTGGAAATTATTTTTGCCCATGTGTTTGCCGTTGACCCAGACTTCGGTTGAACCCAGTTTTGGGTTTGTTGACCAGTGAATATGCAAGGCGACGCGGTGCCATTGGCCGGGTGCGGCGCCCTTGGGCAATTTCCACAGCACATTTTTTGCGGCAGTTTCCTGAAAACTCAATTCGCTGCCGTGAATGTTGAAGCGAAACATTTGTTGCCAGCTTTTGTTGGATTCCCAATAACCCAATTCGTGTTTGTGTTTGCTCAATTCTTTCGGCAAATAAAAACTAAACGCAAAAAAAGCATCGCTCCCTTCCTGTGTCCCGCCTTCATTGTTTTCACCTACCGTATAGCGATGGTGAAATTCACTGCGGTTCAAATCTTTATTGCCGTGCCACAAAAATGATTCATCACCGGTGAGTGTGATTTTTCCGGCGTACTTGCCGTCAAATACGCAGTCTGAAATCACCGAATGTCCTGCGGGATTAATCGGTGTGCTCCACTGGCTTATATCGCCGGTTTCAAAATCACCCTGCCAGAGAATACTGGCGCTGGCATTGAGTGTGTAAAAACATAAGGCTAGGGTTGCTGCTTGGAGTGCTTGTTTCATGGGCGTTATTTTCTTTGGCTGTAGGGTTGTTGCGATAATTAAGTCTTACATGTAGCTTGCCTGCTCTGCTTTTTATCGCTAGTGGATAGCAGTCGCCAAATGCGAATGCTTTCCGCAGCTAGGCTTACAGAAGGGCAGAGTTCTCTGTGATGTATTTTTTCATTTCTTCGCGGTTGATCCTAAACTCAACTTCACATTGCAAGGTTTCTTGGTCATCACTTTTGTTCACAAAAACCACATCATGTCTTGTTAAGTAGAAGTAACCTGATTCGGTTGGGCACCCCTCCTCTATTTGCTTTATTTTTAATGCTTTGGTCAGGCCGCTATTAAGCTTTTTATTTAACTCTACACTCATGCTGCGTTCAATTTCATTATTGATTTCAATTTCTTTGCCAGTTTTCAAGTTGTATGTTATTGCGCCGGTTCTACCTTTAGTATACGGCATTCCAGGGCAGTACCAAGAGTCTGAAAACTTGAGGCTGAAAATTTTGCCATTTGTCAGAGTAACTTCTGCATGAAATTGTTTATCCCCATTTTGATCATCGCATTGAAACTCTGTGGTCATTTGTAAAATGGAAGCATTGATTTTCTTAATTGTTGGGCTGTTGTTTAATATTACTGGGTATTCGATATTTGTTTTCCAGTGTCCCATGGGAGAAGCGTCATCTTCTCTAGTGAAGAATATAGTTTTTGTTTCGTATGTTTCCTCTTTCAATATAGGCTCGGCGTTTGGTTTGCATGAGCACAATAGGGGAATTAAGAAAGCAAGTATTCGAAGTGTTATTTTTACGCCATGCATATTTTTTGTATTCGGGGAGGAGCTAGTTGCTATCAAATGCCCAAAATTTTGGGCATTTGATGATTGCTGGTGAGGTTAGTTTTATTCTTCTAAAGGACGATCCAGCTCTTTTTTTAATTCAAGTGCCTTTTTTTTGCTTTCTTCCAATCGTTGATAAATGTTTGGCCCAAAAAGAGGGATTAATAATTTATCTTTATGTAATGCCAGGGTTTCATTGTTGGTGGTGTTCAGCCAGTCTTTTTCGACGGCATTTTTAATAGGGTTATTCGAAATGAAATTTACCCGTAAGCTATCTTCTATTGGTTGTGTTGTTTTGTCTGCAACCTCAAAAAACTCATGGGAGGAAATATTTTGATTGGGGCTGTAGGTAAATGTCAGCTCTAAATACGCATCGGAAGTGAGTGGCATGACAAAGCCAATTATTATTTGATTTAAGGGGGCTGATACACTGTATCCTATCCATTTTTGATCATTATAGGTGTAGTCACGATAATGTGATCGCAATTGATCGCCAACTAATGAGCCAATTCCAAAGTGATATGCATTTTCTTCGCCGTAATTTTTTTTGGCTTCAATGTTTAATGGATTATATCTCTGATGTAAATGATCATAAATCATTGTTATAAAGTCCATGCGATCTGCAAGATTAAACTTTTTATCATGAAGTAGCTTTTGTTTGTTGTCTGGAGCCCTCTGAACCGATATGTCCATCATCACAGTACCAATTTCTTTTCCAAAAAAACCTGGTTTTTTAATGTCCCACCAGCGGCGGATAATGTTTCCGTATTCGGGGTCGGTAAATTTCTCCAAGTCCTGAATATCCAGTTTTTCTACCATGTTTTCCGCAGGCATATCTTTGCTAAAGTTTTCAGGCATTGCAAAATGAAAAATATTGCCTGATAAATCTACCTGCCGTGGATATATTGTTGGTGCGGCGTTGGCGGTTAATCCTAATAATTGACTCAGTCCGGACATCATAATTATTCCTAGTAATTTGTAGACCCTGTTAGTTGGCATAATGATTCTTTTCGTCAGGTTTAGGGTAAATAATTGGGGCGCGGTTTTACGAGCTTGGATGCTGTTTTTTCGGTTTTATTAAATGCCTTTTGGATTATATTCCGGCCTTTGCCGGGGCCATTGTCCATGTTGGCATCCCAAGCTGTCTGATCTTGCATTAAGGTATGAGGGCTTTGCGCTACTGAGCCATTAAATACATGGCTGGAATATACCAGTGACCCTAACAACTTGCGTGGATTTAAGGTGTTCATCCCGATTAAGTTAGGCACCATATCGTAGTCATTGGCGCGAATAGCGAGAACTTTAATTCCTGCGCGGGAAAACAACGGCTTGGAGCGCAGATTGTTATTAGCATTAGCATGGAAGGCAACGCTTTGTTTATTCAATAGTTCACCCTTATCCGGATTGCGTATACCGTTCAGCCGAAGCTTGTTAAGCGCCCAGCTGCTCTGGCTGTTCAATAAATAACGTACTCCTTCTGCGAAAATCGCACCGCCTTGGCTGTGTGCAACCCATCCAGTTTCATTCCCGGCAGCTTGGGTCTCCGCTAATATTTGCGCAAATTTTTTGGTTACCCTTGTGGTGATGCCCATTTTGTCCCGGAATGATTCCCATGTATCGCCTGCGCCACCAACGCTAGGGTTATGGAATAAGGTGTATTCCTGCAGATTTTTGAATTCGTATTCTAAATGGCTACCCATCAGCCATGATGCTTTGGCCAGATTATTAGATTGACCATTAACGGCTGCGTAGCGGGTATTAACCGATTCAACGCGTCCGCCGACTTGCCATATGCCTTGTTCATTTCTTTTAACTTTGTAGAGCGCAGCTTGTTCTTGTCTGTCGCGCTGTTTCTGTAGCTTGTCCACTGGTTGTATGTTGTAAACAAGTACCTGTCCATTTGCTATTTTGTAATCAACCCTATAAGAATTGTTGCTTATTTTGAATGTACTTATGCTGCCCTTTAAGATACGTGCATTTGGTGAGCGTGGGACAGACTTGAGCTCTGTCAGTAATTTATCCAGATCTCCAGCAGTTTTTTTCTGTTCTTCTTTGTCCAAAACATAATTTGCGTAACCGCTCAGCAGAACTTGATAACCATTAGAGCTGGATGTGGCAAATTTGCCTTGGAAGAGCACAAAACCTTGCGAATTCAACATCGCCACATGCTCTGGCGAAGTTTGTATCGCGCCATGGCGAAATAATAGTTGGGTGAATTGGTTGATACTGGTATCCATAAAACAATCTCCTTTTTGGGATAGGTGTAAACAAGCGCGATATTAGCCAATTGATCGATACAAGAGGAATGTTGAAACCAAACTTAATGGTGATGATGTGAACTGCGTAGGAGGAAAATTGCATCACATAAAAAAGCCGGTACAGAGTACCGGCTTAAGCGCTTGCTGGGGGAGAGAAATTGTTTAGGCGGGCGGATTGCCGATGGTGCCGTTTACGATGGGTTGGAAGGCGGTAAGCCTGTCCATCATGGTTGCGCTGCCCAGACCGTGGCCGCGGAATACTGTACCGAAATCGGCTTGTTGGTTGTGCAGTGCCATGTAGTTGAGTACGACAGTTTCTACTAGCAGATTGACGTTGTTTGCCGCTGGGCTGCCGGAGGTTTCTACGTCGCCACTGGGGCGCATAAAACCAATTTGTTTTCCGGTGAGGCTGCCGTCCAATTGCTGCGGGCGGCCGCCTGGGTTGTAGACGAGGAAAAAGGAGCAGGCGGTTTGTTGGTCGTCGCCGGTCCAGACGCCTTTGCCGCGCCCGGCCATGGAGTCGTCGATCATGCCGTTACTGAATACTGAGCCGTCGCTGAAGACGTAAATCATCAGCGGCATATTTTTGCGTGCGGCGTATTCGAGGCAGGCGCCGATGCAGCGGCCGGCGCGTTCGTCGCGTACTTCGCCGGTGGAGCGGTCGCCGGTGTGATAGTCGTAACCGCCCATGGTGATGGTGCCTGCGCCCGCATAACCGTTAATAACCAGCTTCATCACTGAAGCGGTTTTGCGCAGTTCGCCGTCGCGATCAAATTCGTCGAACGAAAAAATGCCGTTGGCGCCGACTATATCGGCATCGGCAATCGGGTCTATATCTGCCGGGTTGCCAAAGCGTGCGGCCAAATCCGCGCTTTTGACATAGCCACAGCGCAGTAGCTCTTTGAGTTGGGCGTCTTTGCTGGTGCCGAGGCTGGCCATGGCGTTGAGTTTGGCATCGCTAATGCGATAGATGGATTCCATGGTTTTGACTATGTCTTCCTGACTCATCAAATCCACCAGATCGCCCACATCCACCAAGCCTGTTACGTCGTTGGGGTTATCCACTTTAGTGGGACGAACTTCCAGGTTGATCAGCGAGGCGGGCGCCATGGAGTTGCCACCGGAATCGCTATTGCGCGAGCCGATGAGATCCACCAATGAGCCTGCGGCACCGGCTTTATAAATGCCGTACATAGGATTGTGCGGGTTGTTGCCAGTGTCGTTTTCCGAGCGGGCGGCGATGACGGCGCCGTTGATATTGGCGGCGGTGGTGGCTTGGACCTTGGAGTTAATACCTGCCAATAACTGCGAGTCGGCATGGAATAACAGGCCGAGGCTGTTATCGATCAGCGTGGCGGCAGTGGAGGCGCTGGGTGCCATATCCGCCGGCAGCCCCTGTTTTTGGTAGCCAGCAGCACTGAGGAAATCCTCTTGGCCGCCGCGTTGGCCGACCAGCACGTTGGAGCCGGCAAAGTTGGCGCCACCGGCGAGATCAAAACAGATAAACGGAATCTTGCCCGCGCCTTGGGCGGCAATGCCACAGGCATCGCGCGCGGCGGCGATATCGGCCGACAGAGTGACATCCGCCGCGTAGGCGGGGTTAGTCAGAATGCTCATCAGCGAGCCGCCAATGAGTGTGCCTGAGCCGAGTTTAAAGCCTTGGGCGATCAGCTCGCGGCGGGTGACCGGGCGGCGATGGTTATTGAGCAGCAGCGGGGCGTCCGGGTGCAGTGGTTTTTTGAATTTGGCCATGTCGGGTTCGCTCCGGTAATTATTGCAACAACATAACGGCGCTTCCGAGGGAGGCGGCGCAAGTGGCTTTAACGGTGGTTAGGGTGCGGTCGGCGGCGCAACCGCTGCCACAGCTGGTCATGTTGTCGATCAATTGGTTCAGTTCCAAACGCAGCTCGGCGGGGTCAGCTTGACCATCGAGTTGGCTGTGTGGATTGGCGCCATCGGCCACTTCATTGGCCAACAGGCGCGTCAGCAGCGGTTCGATAATCAAGTCGCGTTTTTCGGGTGTGTTAAACGCGACATTGGCGGTAGCGCTGAAATCAAAGCCGGGGAAAAGCGCCGCACGCGCCGTATTGACCGCGCTGGAGTTACCCACTACCGCGTTGCAATAGGCCACGGTCAATTGGGTGATGCCCATTTGCTGCGCAGCGAGGAAGCCGTCCAGATTGGTCAGTGTTGGCAGCTGCTGTTTCACCTTTTCATAGGTGCTGGCAACCAGCGTATTGGTGGCGGGAATACCGGTCATTGCCGCCAAGCTGGCATTGATCTCCGCAAAATCGCGCAGACCAAGGGTTGGTTGGTCGGGAATGTCGGCCGGCGCTGCCGGTGGGGGTGGTGTAGCGACTACCCGGGTGTAGGAGCTGCTGCCAATCTGGTCGAAGGTGAGGAAGAATACATCCTCCTCGGGACCATTTTTGGCTTCAACCACAGTGCCCAAGGGTGACAATGTTTGCCGGCCATCGGTGAGTTCCCCGGCGGCTAGCTGGGTATTGATGTTGGCAAATACCTGGCCTACCGGTGCCTCGGTGCCGTTGACCCCAATGCGAATGCCTTTGAGGGGAACAGCGCTGGTCAGTGCACCATCGCCCAGAACGGTGAAGAACGGCGCGGCAAATTGGTAGCCGTAATCGTCGATTTGCTGCACTTCAAACACGATAAAACACTGACCGCTGGTGCCTTCTGTCGTGGTGGTAAAACAGGCCGGCTGGTCGATTAACTCGGACACGTTAAACAGCAGCAGGTAGCGCGCGCCTACACCTACATCAAAGTTGGTTTTGATATCACCTTCGCTCATGGCGCGTTTGTGAATGGCGAGGAAGCGCAAGCTGCCCGCCCAGGGGCGATTGCCAGAAACCTCGTTACCCACCACCAGTGCATGGCCGTTATCCCAGTCTTTGAGGAAGGCGCCAGCGGTGGCGTCGTTGTCGCCAGTGAATTCACCGTTGACATAGAGGCGCCGGCCGCGAATCGGGTCAAAGCTGAGCACCACATGCTGCAGTGAAGCCTGGGCGCGCTCGTCATTGTCATTGGTAGCGAGTACCGGTTCGCCATTGGCATCGCTTTCGCCGGTACGATTCATGCCGATGTAGTTGTAATCGTACTGTCCGAGGGTGAAGTTGCGCTCGGTAGTGCTGCCGGAGTAGCTGACGATGCGCGCCGGATTGTTGTCGTTGGCGCCCTGGTCAAGGCTGTCGGGAATAATCCAGGTCTCAATGGTGTATTCACCGGAGCCGAGTAACAAGTCGTAGAGTTTGCGGCTGCCACTCACGGTCGCTTGGGCGCGGCCGGTATCAGCAAATTTCACGCCCCAAGCGCTGCTCCAGCTAACATTGCCGATCAGGTTGAGGTCGGCAACCGGGTCTACACCTGAGGTATCAAACGCCACCGTGCCCTTGCCGGTTTTGAATTCGTATTTGGCGATGATGTCGCTATCGATGCGGCCGCCGCTGCTGAGCACAAAGGCATCGCCCAAACCTACTGCTTTGCTGACCACCAAATCGGGGTCAACTTCGATGGCGGTGATGCTGTCAGCCAAGGCCTGGATGGCGGCTTGCATTTGGTTGGCGCTGGCGGCGCAGTCATTGTCCCAGCAGTTGTGGGAGTCGGCGCGCAGGCGTTGTACCAAACGCGATTGTGCCGGGTTGTCCAAGCGCATTCTGCTTTTGGCTGCTTCATAGGCAACCGCGATATCACTGCTCGCCAAGTAGGGTTGTTGGCGCGTCGCGGCGGATTCAGCGTGACATGCGGCGCAGTATTCGGTCAGCAACGGATAAACGTTAGTGGCAAAACTGTTGCTGTCGCTAGGGAAGCTTTTAGTATTGTCGATAGCGCGATCAGCGGGTGCCTTGAGCACCACATCGTTAGCGCTGGTTTCCCGCGGACCTGCCCACTTGTTAATCCAGCCAGTCATGATGTCGGCGCAGGCACCTGCATCGGCCAACCAGCAATTGTGGCCGCCAGCCACTTTGGTGACCAAACGCGATGACGCCGGATCACTCAAGGTCACCAGTGCTTCATCAATCACCGAGGCATAGGCGAGGTTGATATCGTCGCCACGGGCGAAGGTGGGGGCTTGAACCTGATGGCAGCCGCCGCAGCGGTCTTCGCGCGCCATGTTGATCCAGAGTTCGTTCTGGAATTTGATTATGTCTTCTGTGCCCGCCGGTTTTTCACCGCGATAGGTAAAGTTGTCGCCACCGGTGGCAGGTGGAGGAGGGTTATTGGGGGTGACTTCGCTGCCACTGCCCGAACCACCGCAACCGCCCAGTAGGCCAGCAGTGAGGGTGAGTATCGCGAGCGCGGCTCTCCCCAATTTGGGTTTATGCCACTGTAAAAGTGACGATGCTATTGTTATGCGCATTTTCATCACCTTATTCACCTTTGCAGTAGTCAGCAGTGTCGATAAACACTTGGGTTAGTTTGTAGCCAGATGCCGCGAAATTGGCGGTAATCTCGCTGACTTTGCTGCGGTCGGTGCTATCGGCGGGTTTGCGCAGGCACACATTTTGGAACACCTTTTCTACCTGACAGCTGGCAAAGGCCTGGCTGTGTGCCAGCTCCCTGTTCATGCTTTTGGCGCCGGTTCCGCTGCCGGGCAGGCTGCTGTCCCAGCCCAAATGTACGTTCATGCCTTGGCGCCAATAGTTCTGCCAATCGTCATTAGTGGTCACATAGCCGTATTTGAAGGTATTGGAATTAATGCGGTATTTCTTTTCCACCCGGCTTTCGGTATCCGGGTCGAGGGTGCCTTCGGTGTTGTAGTGAATGCTGCCATTCAGGCCATCTGGGTCGGCGTCTACATCAAATTCGTAATCGTAATAGGCATAAGCTTTGGCGAGCGGGTCCATACCGTTGTGGCAGCCAACGCAGTTGTTGAGGAATACGCGGCTATCGCCACCGGGGCTGCGGCTGACGTCCTGACGCACAAAATCCGGCGTCAGGCTGGTGTCGTGTACCTGTTCCAAATCGCGGCACAGGTGGTTGATGAGCGTAAAACGAAACATGGCGCGGTTGGTACCGGCGATAAAAAATGCCTTGGCGGCGGCGCGGCTGGTGATTACGCCCGAGGTGGCATCGGCCGGTAGGCCATTTACGCTGGACTGGGTGCGTCTGACCAGGGTGTCCTTCAAGCTTACGCCCTGGTTTTCGATCGCCTCGTAGTGGCTGTTGTTGCTATTGGAGTAGGCGGGCAGGCCAGCGGCGCTGCTGGTGTAGATCACATCATCGTAGAGCGCGCTGCGGAAGTCGGCTTCATCGCGCACCAAACCGATGACCGTGGCGGTGTAGTCATTGAGCGGCGCAAATACCGTGCGGTCGCGATTGGTCCAGGGCGTGACCATATTTTTCAAGGTAACGCTGTAAAAGGCTTCGTTATCCATAGCGATACGCACGGCGCTGGCCACTTGCCCGGCTTCGATCTCGGCGCTCATTTGCGCCAGTACCGTTTCGGTGGGTGGAACCCCGGCAATGCGGTTGTGAATTTGCAGCGCTTGTTCGCGCGACCCGGCATAGCTGGCGCTGCTAAACGCCAGCAGCGCAGCGAGCCCGGCGTAGGGTAGGCAGCGCGCCGCTTGGGTAAATAAGCGGGAGTTAGTGTTGATCACGGTTGCTCCTGGGTAAGAGGTCTGCATCCGGGCGCCGAACGGCGCGGATGCTATTGGTGTTGTTAAGGTTCGTGCTATGCAGTGAATATGCCGGACATCATTGGACTGGCCGCTGCAGCCGGGATACTTTTCAAGAATTAGAAACAGTTCTCCAAAATATCCTTTTGGCGCCAGATTTCGGCCTTTGCCAAGGCAAAGGTCAGCTCGGTATTGTTATTGGCGGGGCGCCAGACCGCGAGAGCGCTGACGCAAAACGTCCTGGTTAGGGTTACTGAATACTGCCGGGGAAAAGTAGCTGACGAAAAATGTCAGATTAGTATGAAGCTGGGCAAGTGCTGCAATGCGGCATCATCCTCGTCTTTTTCAATCTTCCAACCGGCTCATTGCAGAATCGAGACCTGAGTCACAATCATTGAGGCGACAGCGGTTGAATATTGTGCGCGCTATGACGCGCTAGTCACTATGCTCTAGCATGCGCGCCATTCCCGTCGCCATAATCACAACTGGCGTGACTTTTGATAAGAAATGCCTTTTATGGGTGATGAGCAAAGCCCTTCGCAGGGCAAAACCCTCTTTACATGACTTTCCGGATTCTGGGCCACTGGCTATGACGCAATTTGTTACTCCATCGTTTTTCCTGTCCCCCTGGCTGGTGTTTGGCTCGCTGCTGACACTCACCGCCTGTGGCGGTGGTAGCTCCGGCGGCGGTTCCAACGGTGGTCAGGATCCAGACCCGGTGGTGGTGGATATTCCTGTGGCCTATATCCAGCGCCCCATACCGCTGGATGAAGACGGCGAGCCGGTCTACCCAGATGTGTTTATGCCCGACAGTTTTAACCCTGGCGGCGAGCTCTACCTGAAAGCGCGCGCCACGACGCAAGCAGAAGTGGTGAATATCACCCGCGCCGCGTTTGCGGAGCATGAATTTTTTGATGCGGAAAACCCCAACTACGACGTAAAAGATGTGGCGGTCGATTCGGCCGGTACCCGTTTGTTATTTGCCATGCGCGCGCCGCTCGACCCGGATCTGGACGAAGACGATGAGGATCAACCCACTTGGAATATCTGGGAGTATCACCTCGCCACCAAAGTTCTGCGCCGCGTCATCAGTTCCGATTTTGAAGCCGAAAAAGGTCACGATGTCAGCCCCCGCTACCTGCCCGACGGCCGCATTATTTTCAGTTCCAACCGCCAAAAACGCAGTAAGGAAATCCTGCTCGATGAAGGCAAACCCCAATTTGGCGCCGTCACCACCCAGGACAACGACATCACCAGTTTCCTGCTGCACAGCGTGAAGGATGACGGCACCGATATCCAGCAACTCAGCTATCACCTCAGCCATGACCTGCAGCCGCAAGTTATGCCCGATGGCCGTTTGGTATTTATGCGCTGGAGTGGCGAGCAACTGAGCTTTTACAGCGCCAACCCCGATGGCACTGACGTGCAACGCTATTTTGGCGATGAAAGCCTCAACCAACCCCTCGCCGATGATATGACCGAAGTGCCGCGTCTGTTGCGCCCACAAATATTGCCCGACGGCCGTATTGCCGCTATCTATTTGCAAAACGGCTTGCAACTGGGCGGCGATATGGTGGTAGTGGATGGTGCCGACGCGCTGGAAGGTGCGGTGCAATCCCTGTCGGTGAAACCGGTCAATATCGCCACCGATCTGGTGTCATTACACGGCCGTTTTGCTTCGCTCTCGCCACTCTATGATGGTACCAATCGCCTGCTGGTCAGTTGGAGTCAATGCCGCTTACTGCAGACCGAGACCGCCACCACGGCGGCGCGTCTCCAGCCCTGTTTACCAACCTTGTTGATTGATGGTGTGCCTGCCGAAGGTTATGAGGAGGCGCCACCCTTTTATGGCCTGTGGATTTACGACCTGAACAATCAAACCCAATTGCCCGTTGTGCTGGCCGAAGATGGCAAAGTGTTTACCGAAGCGCTGGCATTGGAGCAAAGCGCCTATAACCCGGCCTTTATCCAGCCCACTACCGACCCGGATCTGGCGGCGCGCAACCTTGGCTTGCTGCATATTCGCAGCGTATATGATTTGGACGGCGCCTTTAACGCCATGAACTCTGGCGCCGCCGACTTGCAAGCGATGATTGCCCGCCCCGCCGATCAGCGCCCCGCACGGTTTATCCGTTTGGTGAAAGCTGTATCCCGCATCGATGACGATACCCTCGACGATCAGGACGACAATATTTACGGCAACCTCTTTAACGGCAATAACGGTATTCAGGAGATCCTCGGTTACGCGCCGGTGGAGGCCGACGGTTCGGTGATGGTGACAGTGCCTGCCGATGTCGCATTTTCCCTGGAAATTCTGGATCGCGATGGCCGCCAAATCAGCGCCAACCACAATACCTATTTGCAATTGCGCCCCGGCGAGCAAATGACCTGCAATGGCTGCCACGCCGCGAACAATGAAACGGTGGTGCATGGGCGCAACGACTTGCCTGAATCACCTGCGTCTATCAATCCCGGTGCGTTGAGTGCCATTAACTTCCCCAATACCCAGCGTTACGAGCGTTTGGGCGTACCGATTGCCCCCGAAATGGGTGAAACCATGGCGGAGTTTGCGGCGCGTTCTACCTTTTGTGAGGAAACGGTTAATGGTCAGGTGTGCGGGCTTATGGCTGGCCCTGGTCAAGATCAAAACCTGCGTAATCCAACAGTAGATTTACTGTTCCGTGATCTGTGGACGGCGCCCGGCCTGACCCCGGCAGAGGCGTTTTCCTATCGCTATAACGATTTGGTTCCCGGCGCCACCGCCGACCAAATCCCTGCACCAACACCGGCTGCTTGCCGCGAGGAATCTACTTGGAATGCCAATTGTCGGGTGGTAATCAATTACGAATACCACATCCAGCCGTTGTGGGAGCGTGAGCGTTCTACGATGACAGTTGGATTGGCTACGGCAGATAATTGTATTGCCTGCCACTCACCTAGCGCAGACGTTGACGGCGTTACCACGATTAAAATCCCTGATGGACAATTGGATTTAACCCGTACCAAGCTGCAGGCAAATGCAGCCATGACATCCTATTTGGAATTGACCGCTGGTGATAATCGTCAGATTCTTAACGAAGAAACCGGCTTGCTGGAAGACGAGCGAATTCCGAATGGAGAATGTAATGTCGATGTGGATGGCAATCCGATTGTCGATGAGAATGGTGTTTGTACTGATCCTGTTTTGGTAACAGTGCCGGTTCAAGCTAGTATGTCGCGCGGTGGTGCGCGCGCCAGCGGAAGATTTTTCGATACTTTTGCTGCTGGCGGCAGCCATGCTGGTTATTTGAACGCGGCCGAGTTAAAGCTCCTGTCCGAATGGCTCGACACCAATGGTCGCTATTACACCAATCCCTTTGAGTTGGCCTTGCCTAACTAAAAAAGCCAAACTAAAAAGCCCAACTAAATAAGCAAGATAACAATGACAACAACAATCATCACAACAACACACGGAAGCAAGGCATGATTGCCAGTGCACGCAGAATCCTGAAAGGGCGCTATTTAATAATGAGTTTGTTGCTCTGTGTAGCGCTGCCTACACAGGCGCAGTGGTTTAATTGGTTTTCACCCGACGAACCGCTGCAAGTCGTTATTGATGATGCGTTTATCAATGTGTATGCAGGCCCCGGTAGCGGCTACCCGATTTTCCATGTGGTCGAGCGCGAAGAAGTGATCACCCTGTTATACAGCCGCACCGATTGGATCAAAATCAAAACCAAACGCGATCTGGAAGGCTGGATTAAACGCGATGACATGAAGCTCACGCTGTCGCCCGATGGCAGCAAACCGGATTTCCCCGATAACCAACAAGCCGATTATTTGGTGGATCGGTTTGAGTTGGGCGCGGCCTACGGCGATTTTGCTGGCGCCGATAGTTTGACCATGAACCTGGGCTATCGCTTTACTAAAAATTTATCGGCCGAAGTGCGCTACGCGGAAAACACCGGCCAGTTTTCTGACAGCCAAATTCTTGCGGCGGCAGTGTTATTCCAACCTTTCCCCGAATGGCGCGTGTCGCCGTTTTTTAGCATTGGCAGCGGCAAAATAAAAACCTTTCCCAGCGCCACGCTGGTACAAACGGAAGACCGTGAAGACAATTTAATGCAAGCCAGTTTGGGCGCTTATGTACATCTCACCGGGCGTTTGTTTTTGCGCGCGGACTATACCAATCATTACGTGCTCACCAGTCGTAATACCAACGAAGAGGTTAATGAATGGAAACTCGGTTTCAACGTCTTTTTCTAAGCGCAGTGCTGCTTGGGATTTTCAGCATCACCCAGCCGGTGTTCGCGCAAGATGAAGGCAGTGATGAGGATGAACTGGAACAGGTAATCACGCCCGACATTAAACGTCGTCAAATCAAAGAAGATGATTTGGATACGGAAAATTTTGAGTTGGGGGTGTTTTACGGTTTTTTATCCATTGAGGATTTCGGCACCAATGGCGTGGCCGGGGTGACGCTCGCCTATCACATCACCGAAAGCTTTTTTGTAGAGGCCGCTTACGGCACCAGTAAAACGCAAAAAACCAGTTATGAATTATTGAGCGGTGGCGTTGAACTCTTGACCGATGATCAGCGCGATCTGGCGTATTACAATTTATCGCTGGGCTACAATTTTTTGCATGGCCAAATTTTTATGTCGGACAAGTGGACGTTTAACAATCACTTTTATCTGATGGCGGGTGCGGGCAATACCGATTTTGCCGCAAAAGATTATTTCACCACCACCATCGGCGCGGGGTTGCGTTTTTATACTACCGATTGGTTGGCGCTGGATTTAAGCATGCGCGGCCACAGCTTCGAACATGAATTATTTGGTGAGGCAAAACGCATCACCAATTTGGAATCGCGTTTGGGTGTGTCGGTATTTTTTTAATCCAGAATTTTTTTGAATTGATGTGGAGTTGATTATGTTGTTGTATAAGTCGTTGCATAAATCGTTACACAAAAAACTGGCAACTATTACCGCCGGAATTGCACTGGGGTTAAGTTCGCTGCTGGCGCTTGCGGAACCCGCGCCGGATTTCACCTTGCCCAGCAGCAGTGGTGAAAATGTGCGTTTGGCGGAACAGCGTGGCCAAGTGGTGATGCTCAACTTCTGGGCCTCCTGGTGCGGCCCGTGCCGTCAGGAAATGCCATTGTTGGATGAAATGTCCAAGCGTTACAGCAGTGCCGGTTTTGTGCTCTACGGGGTGAATGTGGAAGAGGATAATACCGATGCAAAAAAACTCATCCAGCAATTGGGCGTGACCTTCCCGATTTTGTACGACGCCGAGAGCAAAGCGAGCAGCCTTTACAATGTAGATGCCATGCCAACCACGGTGCTTATCGATAAAAAAGGTGAAATTCGCTACGTCAACCGCGGTTACAAACCGGGCGACGAAAACAAATACCGCGACCAAATTCGTGAGCTGATTAAAGAATGATAGCGCGCCTCTCCTTGCTGCTCGCGATGCTGCTGTGCATCGCCGCCTGTAGTCCCATCAAGCCCTGGGTTAAACCCTATGAACGGCAAAAAATTGCGGACGAAATCATGAGTTTTGATCGCGATCCGATTGCGGGCAGTTACCTGCATCACGTGTACGACGCACGCGAAGCGGCACGCGGCGGTGATGGTGCATCGGGAGGTGGCTGTGGTTGTAATTAATCGCCTGCTGATTTTAGGTTTTACACTCATGGCGAGTATCGCGCACGCGGCAGTATTACCCGATGAACGCATCGATATTCTCTACCACGGCTACGACGGTGGCGGTGCGCAAATTGATGGCCCTTCCATTTTAGTGCGCAAAAGTATCGGCAGTTCAGTATCGGTCGCCGCGAATTATTATGTGGATATGGTGACCAGCGCCTCTATTGATGTTGAGGCGACTGCAAGTCCCTACAGCGAAGAGCGCAAAGAGCAGGGCTTGAGTGCGCAATATATGGTTGATCGCTCCACCATTTCGGTGGGCTATGTCAGCAGTAAAGAAAATGACTACGATGCCACTACTTATAGTTTGGGTATCGACCAAAGTTTTTTTGGCGATTTAACCACGCTTGGTTTTGGTGTGAGTTTTGGTGAGGATATTGTTGGGCAGAATACTGACCCGACCTATAAGCGCGATTTACAGCGACGCAAATACAGCATCAACGCCTCGCAAATCATCACTAAAAATTTATTGGCATCGCTCAGCTTTGATAGCGCCAGCGATCAATGTTTGAATTTGGCGGACACCGAAAGCTGTTTGAATAATCCCTATCGCTCGGTGCGGTTTCTTACTGGCACCGGTGGTTATGCTTACCAGGGCGAAATTTATCCCCACACCCGCAATAGTGATGCCGTTGGCTTGCGGCTGATGTATTTTCTACCCTATCGCGCTTCATTGCGCGCAGAGCTTCGCCAGTTTTCCGATAGCTGGGGGATAGAGTCGGAAAATGCGGAGCTGCGCTATTTGCACCCTTACGGCGAACGCTTTTTGTTTGAAGTGAAATACCGTATTTATGACCAAACCGGTGCAGATTTTTATGCGGATTTATTTCCCTTCCGCGACGCACAAAATTTTATGGCGCGCGATAAGGAATTGAGTCCTTTTTCATCCACCGTGCTCGGGTTGGGCGTCACCTACAAAGTTCCGGCGGGCACTATTCCCTGGTTTGAAAAAAGCACCGTTAATCTCTACTGGGATCACTTCAATATCGACTATGACGACTTCCGCGATGCCCGTGTATCGCCCACGGAATTCGCCGCTGGTAGCGAACCGCTCTACAGTTTGGATGCGGATGTGATCCGGTTCTATCTTTCCTTCTGGTTTTAACTCTCCCATCCCGTTTCTGATCCAGCGCAAGCTATCGCCCGTAAGGGTGATATTTTGCGCCTTGGTCTCTATAATCCCGAGCCTTTTCATTGGTTGCACACAGCTGCCGCCATTGCGTTTCTGCTAATAACAAGTGAGAGCACTGTGTCCCCTGACCAGATATTGATTGTCGATTATGACGCGACCTGCGCCGCCGGTAGCGGAATGGATGAGCTTCGCGCCGCGCTTGCGACCCAGCGCTCCGGCTTGCGCCCGAACGATTTTCCCGGCTGCAATTTGCCTACGTGGATTGGTCGTGTCCCGGCAATTGATGATTATGTGTTTGCGCCGGAATTGGCCGCGTGGCAGAGCCGCAACAATGCGCTGATCGCCTTGGGCTTACAGCAGGGCACACTGCAGCAATCGCTGGCGCAACTGGTTGGACGTTTTGGTTCGGCGCGCATCGGTGTGGTGATGGGTTCCAGCACCTCCAGTATCGACCGCTCGGAAGAGGCCTATCGCCATTTGGATGAGCAAGGCCAGTTGCCAGCAGAATTTCTGCAAGAAAATGTACTAAATCCCCACGCCCCCGGTTTGTTTGTGGCGCAACTACTCGGCCTTGATGGCCCCAATATGACGGTAAATACTGCCTGTTCTTCCTCTGCCAAAGTCTTTGCGACCGGCGCGCGTTGGCTGCGTGCGGGTATTGTGGATGCGGTGCTGGTGGGTGGTGCTGATACCCTGTGCCAAAGTGTGCTCTACGGTTTTCACTCATTACAGTTGGTGTCCGAGTCCCAGTGTCGCCCCTTTGACGGCGCGCGCGATGGTATTAACCTCGGTGAGGCGGCCGGTTTTGCGCTGCTGGTACGTGGCGATGACGCCCAAGGCATTGAGCACACTGGCATCCAACTCAGCGGCTACGGCGAAAGCTCGGATGCGCATCATATGTCCCACCCGCACCCCGAAGGTGAGGGCGCGCGTTTGGCGATTGAGCAGGCGCTCGCGCAAGCGGGTTTGGCGCCCGCGCAGATCGACTATATTAACCTGCACGGTACAGCGAGCCGCGCCAATGACCATATTGAAGGCAACTTGGTGGGCGCTATGTTTCTAGCATCCACGCTTGCCAGTTCCACCAAAGGTTGGACTGGGCACACCCTTGGCGCTGCCGGAATTCTCGAATCGATTTTTGCGCTGGAAGCCCTAACCAGCGGATTGGTGCCGGGCACCTTGAACCTGGCGCAGGTCGACCCGGAAATCGCTATTAGCATGAGCGCGGCCAACCAAAGCGCAGACTTAACCCACGTGATGAGCAACTCCTTCGGCTTCGGCGGCAACAACGCCTGTTTGATTTTCAGTCGTGCGGAGGTGGCAGCATGAGTACTCCGCTCAGTAATAAAGCGCCGATTGCGGTGGATTTGGTGGGCATAGGCGCCTGGGGCCCCGCGTTTAACAACTGGGCTGAGCTGCAAACGCTGTTTGCTAATCCATTAATCGGCGATGATCTGCAGTGGACGACTCAGGTGCCCAAGCCGGAAATTATCCCCGCCAATGAACGCCGGCGCGCGCCGCTGCCGGTGCGCGCCGCCGTGGAGGTGAGCTGGCAGGCATTGCAGCAATCGGGCTTGGCATCCAGCGATGTGGCCTGCGTATTTGGCTCCGGGCTGGGTGATACTGAAATCACCGACTATATGTGTCGTGCGCTAACTACCGCTGAAAAGCAGCTATCGCCGACCAAATTCCACAACTCGGTGCACAACGCCGCCGCCGGTTATTGGACGATCAGCAGCGGCTGTATGAAATCCGCCAACTCTATCGCCGCTTACCAAAATACCGCCGGTTTAGCGCTGCTGGAGGGCATGATCCAATGCCAGCAACACAATGAGCCGGTATTGGTGACCCTGTTTGATACCGCCGCGCACGATGCATATCGTCAGATTTTTGCCTGCGAGCAGAGTTTTGCCGCCGCGCTGCTACTCGTTCCTGCTGGTGCTGCCAATGCGCCAATAGCGCGCTTGGTGATGGCGGATGAAACCGCTGCAAGTGTTATCGCGCCAGATTTACCCTGCGACCAGCTGGACAAACTCTACCGCGATAATCCCGCCGCCAAGGTGCTGGGTTTGCTCCAGCAACTGGCGGCCAAACGCAGTGGTGACTGTGTGTTTGAGCTTAGCCCGCGTCGCGCCCTCAAGCTTGTTGTGAGTTTTTAGCCAATGAATAGTCCTGAGATATTGGATGCTGCTGAGCTGGCCTCGGGTCATGTCACCCTGTGGGATGTGATTATCGCGGGCGGCGGGCTGGCGGGTTTGGGTTTAGCTAAACAGCTCAAACAGGCCAATCCTGAGTTATCGATTGTGGTAGTGGAAAAGCAGGGTTTTCCGCGCCCGCGCGCCATCGCCAAGGTGGGGGAATCCACGGTCGAAATAGGCTCTCATTACCTGTCGCATCACTTGGGTTTGCTGCAGCACCTGAAAGACAAACACCTCAAAAAATTCGGCATCCGTATATTTTTTGGCGAACCGGCCGATGATTTTTCCCGGCAGGACGAGCTGGGTGCCAGCCAAACCTTTGGTATTCCGACCTATCAGATTGATCGCGGCGATATCGAAAACCATCTCGCCGCCGAGCTGCAGGCGCTGGGTGTCACCTTGATCGATAAGGCCGATATTCTGCAGTTGGATGTGCGCGCTGAAACTGGCACCGCCTATGACAAACAGCTGGTGATTCGCTCCGCGACCGTTGAACAAACCTTGCGCGGTCACTGGCTGGTGGATACCGCCGGGCGCGCCAGTTTGCTTAAAAACCATCTCAAACTTGCGGCCAAAAACGAGCATAAATCCAACGCCGTCTGGTTCCGTATTGACCGTACCATCACCCTCGATGATTGGTGTGAGAATCCCGAATGGCAGGCGCGCTGTAGGCCCGAAGGGCGCCGCTGGCTAAGTACCAATCACCTGGTCGGGCCGGGCTACTGGGTGTGGATTATCCCGCTCGCCTCGGGTGTGACCAGCATCGGCATAGTGATGGACGACATCGCCTTTGATGCCAGTGGCATTGCGGATCAAACCTCGGCCATGGCCTGGTTGGCGCAACATCAACCGCGCTGTGCGGCGGCGATTGGCGATGCCAGGTTCCTCGATTTTGTATTGCTGCAGGACTACTCCTACGACTGCAAACAACTGTTCAGCGACCAGCGCTGGGCAATTGCCGGTGAGGCCGGTCTGTTTGCCGACCCCTTTTATTCACCCGGCAGCGACTTTATCGCCTTTGCCAATGGTTTTATCTGTTCGCTGATCACCGCCGAGCGCCGTGGGCAGGATATTCGGGTGCAGGCGCTGGTGTATGAAAAACTGCTGCGCTCCATCTACCAGAACACTCTGTCGCTCTACACCGGTCAGTACGGCGGTTTTGGCGACCGGGTGATGATGGGGTTAAAACTCCTGTGGGATTACAGCTATTACTGGGGTGTGCTCTCGCTGCTGTATTTCCGCGACGCCCTGTGCGACTTTGAGCGCATCCGCCCGCTGGCGGGGGAATTGCAAAAAGCCCAGCAGCTCAACCAATCCATTCAAGCCCTGTTCCGCACCCGCGCTGAGCGCCGTTTACAGCTGCCCAATCGCGGCGTGTTTATGGATCAATACCAAATCCCCTGCCTGCAGTTTTTTAACAAGGTCTTGATGGAGGCGCCGGTATTACCGCTGCCGGAAGAATTGGCGCGCAATATGGCACTGGTAGAACAGGTGGCAGCAGCGGTGCGGGATATGTTGGGTGATGCGCCTGAGCTTAGGATTAGTGATGCTGAGCGCGAATTGCTGGGGGCCTATCGGTTGAAGATATTAGGGAATGGCGGTTGAAGATATTAGGGGATGCCGGTTGAAAATACTGGGAAATGGCGGCTTAAGATTATCGAGTGATGCTTATTTGTTGCGTAATTTGTGATAAAACGCCAACAGCTTAGCGCGCGGCAATTTGCCGTTTTCTTCGCGCGGTAGGGCATCCACCATCAGCAGCGGGCGCGGCATAAATACCGGGTCCAGGTGCGCGGCAAAACGGGCGCTGAGTTGTTGCTTGGTGATGTCTGTACCGACCACTAAAGCGACCGGGCGGGTCACGGTTTGTTGACCAGCGTCCGGCATAAATACCACGCCATCTACCACGCCCGGGGTGGCGAGCAGCAGTTTGTTCATCTCCACTAGCGAGCCGCGTTTGCCGGCGATTTCGATCATGTCGTCGCTGCGCCCGAGCAGGCGGAAGTGGCGGCCATCCGCGGTTTCAATCCGGTCTTGTAGCGGCTGCTCTTGCGGCAGGTGGCTGCCGCGAATCACCGATAAATCCTGTGCCAATTCCAAGCCATCAAATAGCTGCCACAGATCCGTTTGTGCGCTGCGGCGGCGCGCCATGGAACCCACTTCACTGCAGCCGTAAACTTCAATTAACTCACCCGCAAAACAGCTTTCTGCTGCCTGCGCCAAGTCTTGCGACAGCGGCGCGGTGGCGCAGAGTATTTGTTTGACGGGCGGCATGGCCACACCGCTGTGCACCAGTGCCCTTAGGTGAACTGGGGTACTGATCAGCAAACGCGGCGCCGGTAATGGTTGCAGTGCTTGGGCGACATCGAGCGGAAACAGCGGGCGCGCATCGCTAATGCACAGGCGGCTAAACAGCGGCAGTAGCAGGGAGGTTTCCAGCCCCCACATATGCTGTGCGGGCACAGTGGCGAGGGCGAAGCGCAGCTGTTCGCGGTAGTCATCGCCCAGCATTGCCTGTGCGTTCATGCGGCTGCTAGTGACAAAGGTATGCCAGGGCTTAAGGTTGGCTTTGGGCTGGCCGGTGGAGCCGGAAGTAAAGGCGATGGCGGCCAGCTGGCTGGCGGCAATGTGCGGAACATCGCACTCGGGTTCGCCGCGCAAATCTATCTGATTCAGGTTGAACGCGGGGCAGGGGGTGATCAGGTTGTCCAGTCCAGCGTGCAGCACATAGCTGTTGGGATATTGCTCGCGCAGCAGCGTCTGGGTGGCGGGGGCGCGGTTTTGCGGTAGTAGATTAGTTTGCCCGCGCACCAGTGCGGCGCAAAACCCGAGGGTGAATAAGTAGCGGTTATCGCAGAGGTTGATGGTGTAACCCGCTTCAGGCAAGCGCGCCGCGAGGCGTTTTACCTGCCCGATAAACTCGTCCACGCTGACGGCTGTCGGTTGCAAACCCAGCGCAGGTAGCAGGGTGCTGACCCGGGCAAAACAATCATCGCCACGGCGTTCCAGCAGCGGCAGGTATTCCAACTCGGCAGTGCGCATGGCGAGCCTTAGTGCTTAGTTGCCGCTATTGTTCTGGACGAACTCGGTCAGCGAGGCGAGGGTGGCAAAGGCCTTGCGGGTGCGCTCGTCGTCGGCTTGCATTTGCACGCCGTATTTTTGCGAAATGGCGAGGGCGATTTCGAGTGCGTCGATGGAATCCAGCCCCAGGCCATCGCCAAATAAGGATTCATCCGGTGCTATCTCACTCGCCGCTATATCTTCCAGATTCAGTGCTTCTACCAGTAGTTCGGCCATTTCCAATTGGGCAGCGGTTTGCGCAGACATAGATACCTCGATGTTATTGTGATGGATCGGCGTTATCGGCCAATCGTCGATGAAAAGCGGCGCAGTTTAGCGGCTTTGTGCCCCAAAATCACCCGCACTGCCTGAGACTTACCTTAACCTAACGGGGGTTTTTGGGTAAACTCGCGGCCTTTCACGTCACTCAGCCCCCAACCATAAGACACTGTTATGCCTATGCTTCGCCAGCACTATCTGCCCGCCAGTGCGGTGCCAGACACCAACCAACTGCTCACCCAACCGGGTGTTTTGGCCTTGGTGAACTTTGGCGACGCCTGTGTGCCGGGCGCGCAGCCGGGCATTATCCCGCTGGGTATGCCCTCGCTCAGCGATCAACCTTGGGAGGTGATTCGCTACGGCGATTCAGTCGCCCAGCGCGGGGTTGACGAACACTGTCACTGGAGCCTGATTGAGGATGTACTCTGCGTCGCCACCTGGATTGCACCGGAGGATTGCAGCGACATAGAGGCCGCTACCGAAGTGGCCTATGGCCGCCTGTTTCGCGTGATTCAGGCCAAGGGCTTTCCCTATCCCTTCCGCATCTGGAACTTTATGCCCGATATCAATCGCGGGGACGGCGATCGGGAGGAATACAAAAAATTCTGCGTTGGCCGCCAGCGTGCGTTTGATGATTACCATGTCGCGCCGCAGGAGTATCCCGCCGCCTCGGCGCTTGGCCATCACACCAAAGGTGCGGTTGTCTATTTGCTCGCCGGGCGCAATTCCGGGGTGCATCACGAAAACCCGCGCCAGCAACCGGCCTATCACTACCCGCGCGAATACGGCCCGACCAGTCCCAGTTTTGCCCGCGCCACCAGCCTTGCGCTGCGCAGCCGGGAGCAGGTATTTATTTCCGGCACTGCCAGCATCATCGGCCATAACACCCAGGCGGTGGGCGATTTGCAGCAGCAGCTGGCCATCACTCTCGACAATATCCAGCACCTGCTGCGGCATGTGGAGCACGCGGATGCCGAGCTAAGTGCGATCCGCGTCTATCTGCGCCACGCGCAGGATGTGGCGGCGGCCCAGGCTTTTTTAGGCGCGCGCCTGCCTGCTGATGCTGTCAATTTTATCCACGCCGATATCTGCCGCAGCCAGCTGCTGGTGGAAATTGAAGCCCTGGCTTCACCCGGCGTATGAGCCAGCTCAATCGCTTCTGGCGCCTGCTGGCAACGGCTTTCTCCATCGCGCTGTTTGCCGCTGGCGCCCTGCTACTGGCGCTACTGCTGGCGCCGTTAATCCGCTTATTGCCTTGGTCGGAAACCCGTCGCCGCCATCTGGCGCGCCACAGCATCCAGCGCTGGGTGCGGCTGTATGTGGCGATTATGCGCAGCCTGGGGTTGCTCACGGTGGAGTTTGACGGGGTCGTGGCGCTGAACCAGCCGGGAGTGTTGGTGGTGGCTAATCACCCCACACTGCTCGATGCGGTACTGCTGATGTCGGTGATGCCCAATGCGACGTTTATCGTCAAAGCGGCGATGGCCCACAACCCCATTACCTGCTGGATAGTGGCGCTGGCCGGTTATATTCCCAATGACGAAGTGGGCGTGGAACTGGTGGAAAAAGCCGCTGCCGCCCTGCGCGCCGGTGAAACCCTGATGATTTTCCCCGAGGGCACGCGCACCGAGGGCGATGAACTCACACTGAAACGCGGTGCCGCCAATATTGCGCTGGCGGCGGCTTGCCCATTGCTGCCGGTGGTGATTTATTGTTCACCGCTAACCCTGCGCAAGCGGGAGCCCTGGTATCACATACCCCATCGCCCGCCGCATTTTATCCTGCGGGTACTGCCGCCACTGGAGTTGGCGGCGCTGGTTGACTCCAGCCAGCCGCCCGGTCTGCAGGCCCGTGCACTTACCGCGGCGCTGTACCAGTGCTTGCGCGATGGGCTGAATAACTGCCAGCGCGATGAACTGCAGAAGCAGCGCTAAAGCTTGTATAATCGCGCGCCGGTCGCGCCCAGCGCTACCTAATGGACGCCGTCCCGAGCGCGTCACCCTAAAAAAGAGTTAGCAAAAGATTCCCACTATGATTCATACCCGTGACAGCCTGTTGACGCGCATTGCCGACATACTGCAAGAGCAATTTGATGTGGAGCCAGGCTCCATTACCCTGGACTCGCGCCTGCGTGAAGATCTGGATATCGACAGCATCGATGCGGTGAATTTGATGATCGAATTAAAATCCATTACCGCCAAAAAAATCACCCTGGAAAATTTCCACCAGGTAAAAACCATCGGCGATTTAATTGATGCCATTCTGGCGTTTTTAAGTCAGGAAAACGCTCAAGGTCAGGCCGCTCACTAATGCCACGCCGCCGCGAACCCGCTGCACTGCTCAGTGTGGATACTGCCATCACTGTGCCGTTTTTTGATGTGGATTCCATGAACATTGTGTGGCATGGCCACTACTGCAAATATCTGGAAGTGGCGCGCTGCAATCTGCTCGATAAACTCGGTTACAACTATACCGATATGAAAAATTCGGGTTTTATGTTCCCGATTGTGGATATGCAAATCCAATACTTGCAGCCACTGGTATTTGAGCAGCAAGTGATAGTGACGGCGAATTTGGTGGAGTGGGAATATCGCCTGAAAATTCATTATCTAATTCGCGACGCGGCAAGTGGTGCCCTCCTGAGTAAAGCGCACACAGTGCAAGCGGCGGTGGATGCCAAGACCAAGCTGTTGCGCATCGGCAGCCCCGATGCGTTACTCGAAAAAGTAAAACCCCTGTTACCCTAAACCCTGCGGCGCAAATTTCTATGAAAATAATGATGCGACCCACTCTGGCTTGCCTGTTGTTATTCAGCGTCATTGCCAATAGTGCGATGGCGGATGGCCGCGCTGCAAATGCGCAAGTTAATCCTGCGGAATTACTCAAACACTATTTACCGGAAAGTTGTTATCAAACCGGTCTGTACAAGCAACAAAAATCCATCGCCGGCATTAATAAATTGTTGGAGACCGAAGGCAGTTTTGCATTTGCTTGCGATAAAGGTTTGCTCTGGCATACCGCTGCGCCGCTGCAGGAAACACTGGTCTATCAATTACAGGGCACAACCCATTTGGTGCGCGCTGACGGCAGCAGTCAAAAACTCTCTGGCGCTGTGCAACGTCAGCTGGGGCAAATGCTCAATCATTTGCTCGGCGGTAATAGTGCTTACCTGGAAAAAACCTTTGCCATAGTGGCAAGCGACACAGGTATTCAATTAACACCGCGCAAAAAGCGCATGGAAAAATTCTTGCGCCATATCCACATTACTCGCAGCAGTGATGCAGTCACTATTCGCCTGCAACACCAGGGCGATGAATACACTGCAATTCGTGTGTATGAGTTGCAACCTCTGCCATCACTCAATGCCGATCAATGCGTGCAACTGTTGGCCACAGCGCCGGTGGCATTAGCTTGCGCGCAATTATTAACTCCCTGATTTTTATTTAAGTGGACGCGTTATGACGCAGCAACTTTATCGCCGCTGGTGCAGCGCGGCTCTGCTATTGCTAACACTGGTGGCGCTGTATTGTTTTTGGGCAATCAACCGCAGCGGCCTGCAGATAGATACCAATCTGCGCAGCTTGTCGCCTTCGTTTACCCTGGACGCAGCCGTCAATCACGCGCTCAATAAAATGTCGGCCGATGCGGCGCAACAATTTATATTGGTATTGGCTCACCCGGATGAAGAGCGGCTCGCCGACGCCAGCGATGCGCTGCGCGCGATGATCGAAACCGATGCCGGTACTATCGCCTATGTTGATCGCAGCGAGTTGCTCGAGCGCTACATAAATCAGCTGCAAATGCATCCCTTTCATATTCTCGGTGCCGAGGCGCAGGCGACATTGGCCGAGGGCGATGCTGAAAAAATACTCGCCTTGGCGCAAACTAATTTGTATGGGGCGGGTGGCGCAGTGCGTTTATTGCCACTCACCACTGACCCGTTGGGCTTTGCCAATGAATATGCACTGGGTTTATTGGATCGTATGGCCTTAACCAATAGCGATGAAATACAAGCAGTAATACGTGGTCAACAAACACTTTTTATTGCTGCACATCAGTTGCAAATAAACAGCGACGCATTGGAAATGAATCAGCAGGATCTGGCGCTGCTGAGTATCAAGCAATTTATGGCGCAGTTAAAAAATGAATATCCCGACGTGGAAATTATTCAATCGGGCATTTTATTTTTTGCCGCCGATGCTGCGCAGTCGGCCCGCGCCGATATAGATACTATTAGCACGGGTTCGATGATTGGTGTGCTGCTGTTAATCCTCTGGGTATTTCGCGGTCCGCGTGCACTGCTCTTGCCTGCGTTGTCGATTGGCATGGGCTTGGCGTTTGCATTTGCTGTCTGTCATTTCTGGTTTGGTTCGATTCATGTACTCACTCTGGTATTTGGCTCCAGTTTGATTGGTGTAGTGGTGGATTACGCACTGCATTTTTATTATTTTCAGGCGCACCATCCGCAAAGTGAAAATCGCCTGCCGCTTTACCGCGCTTTATTTTTAAGTTTACTCACCAGTGTGATTGGTTTTAGTGCGCTGGCCTGGTCGGGTTTGGCGGCACTGCAACAAGTGGCGGTATTTGCCGTGTTAGGGCTGGTATATGCCTGGTTGATGGTAATTGCCCTGGGACATTACTTAACCAAGGGCGTAAAAGTATACGATTCAAGTTTGCAGAAAATAGTTAAGGGGTTGTTGCGCTTGTTCGGAAAATTTCCCTCGCGTGGAATTGCGCCGCTAATTGCTGTATTTTTGCTGAGTGGGTTTTTTGTAAACGATTTTGAATGGCCTGTTAGCGACAATCCGCGCAGTTTTTTTGCAGCCAACCCCCAGTTAATTGAGCAGGAGAAACAAGTCGGCGCCTGGGTTGCCAGTCACGAGCCAGCCAGTTTTATTGTAGTGCAGGGCGACAGTGCACAGCAGGTCTATGATCGTATCGCCGCTGTCCAAGGGTTGTTGGGCGAGCAGGGGCAGTTATTAGGAGTGCAGCAATTTTTTCCTTCACCCCGTGAGCAGCAAGCCAATTATCAGCTTAATCAACAGCTTTATGGTGCGAACCCACTCGCACAGCAATTTATTGATCGTCATGAACTCAACGAAATATCGGCAGCCAATTTATCACTCGCCTATGCCCAGCAGGAAAATAATCTATTGAATCCGGCCGATTTTTTTACCGATCATGAAGCCGCGTTGCCACCGCTGTGGATTCAGAATGACACTGCATTAAATGCATTTCTGTTAATTCCCAAAGGTATGGACACCGATGTGATAGCGGAAAAACTTGCTGTGTTTGAAGGGGCATTTTTTTTCAGCGCCATGCAGGACTCGGAGATGTCCATGAAACTGCTGCGCCATTCCTCAATGGAATTGTTGTTATTGGCCTTATTGTTAATGGCGCTGTTGTTGCTCACCCGCTATCACTGGAAAAAAATGTTACAGCTAATTGCCATTCCGTTATTTGCGGTGGCAGCCAGTTTGATTTTGTTGGCACTGTTGGATATTCCGCTCACATTGTTTCATGTGATGGCCTTGTTTTTGGTGGTTGGGCTGGGTATGGATTATGTTATTTTTATCGCCGAAATGGCTGACAATACCGTAGAAACTTTATCGGCTGTGGCAATTTCGTCGACTACTAATCTTTTATCTTTCGGCTTATTGGGCTTGAGTATTTTGCCGGCGGTAAGCGCCTTTGGTATTGCGCTGTTTATGGGCAGCTGTTTTAACTTGCTGGGTGCGTTAATGCTGGCCAGTCGCAAGTGGTCGGCAAGTAAACAATAGCGCGCTCACCCTGCTTTCTTTTTTGTACATCAACTAGGGGCTAAAATAATGAGTAAACAACGTGTTCTGGTGACTGGTGCCAGCCGTGGCATAGGTAAAGCCTGCGCCTTAAAACTCGGCGCCGATGGGTTTGATGTGTGTGTGCATTATCGCTCCGGTAAAACCGAAGCCGAAGCGGTGGTCGCAGAAATTATTGCCAATGGCGGTAGCGCCAGTTTGATTCAGTTTGATGTGTGCGAGCGCGAAAAAGTGAGCGAGACTTTGCTCGCGGATATTGAAGCAAACGGCGCCTTTTACGGCGTGGTGTGCAACGCCGGTATCGCCGCCGACAACGCCTTTCCTGCGCTTACCGGCGAGCAGTGGGATTCAGTCATTCACACCAATCTCGATGCGTTTTACAACGTGTTGTATCCGCTGGTAATGCCGATGATTCGCCTGCGCAAAGGTGGCCGCATTGTTACCTTGTCATCGGTGTCTGGCGTGATTGGCAATCGCGGCCAAACCAATTACAGCGCCGCCAAAGCGGGCATTATCGGTGCCACCAAAGCCTTGGCGATTGAGTTGGCCAAACGCAATATCACTGTTAACTGCGTTGCACCCGGCGTAATTGAAACCGATATGATCGAAGGCATTTATCACGATGAAGCGATGAAATTAATTCCCATGCAACGCTTCGGCAAAGTGGATGATGTGGCCGCCACAGTGAGTTTTTTAATGTCCGATGCAGCGGGTTATATTACCCGGCAGGTGATTAGTGTGAATGGGGGCATGTGTTAAGGTAAAAACGAATCCCCCTTTTTTCAAGGGGGATTTTTTATACCCGCTTAAAAATCAGCGAGGTATTAACGCCACCGAAGGCGAAGTTATTACTCATAAAATACTGCGCTTGTAATTCGCGCACTTCATTTCTGATGTAATCCAGCTGGCCGCAGTTTTCATCCACATCATCCAAATTTAAATTGGGCGAGAACCAGTTTTCATTCATCATTTCTATGCCGAGCCAGGCCTCTAATGAGCCGCAGGCGCCGAGGCTGTGGCCGATATAACTTTTTAAACTGCTAAAGGGAATCTGGCTGCCCATGACTTGTTGGGTGGCGAGTGATTCGGCGATATCGCCGTGTACTGTGGCAGTGCCGTGGCCGGAAATGTAGTGGATTTGTTCGGCATTTAACTGTGCGTCCTGCAAACTTTTTTGCATGACTTTTGCCATGGTTGCCTGATTGGGGCGCACTAAATGATTGCCGTCGCAATTGGTGGCAAAACCGACAATTTCCGCCAGGATATTTGCACCGCGCGCAACGGCGTGGTCCCAGTCTTCCAAAATTAAGGTGCAGGCGCCTTCACCTAACACCAAGCCATCGCGCTGCGGGTCAAACGCGCGCGGCGATAATTCCGGCGTGGCATTTTTTAAACTCGCGGAATAAACCGTATCAAACACCGCGGCTTGGGTGGGGCAGAGTTCTTCGGCGCCGCCGGCGATCATAATGGTCTGCTGGCCGCTGCGAATCGCTTCATAGGCAAAACCAATGCCTTGGCTGCCTGCGGTACAGGCGCTGCTGGTGGTGTACATGCGCCCGCAGGTGCCAAACAGCACGCTGATGTTGACTGCCGCCGAGTGGCTCATCATGCGCAAATACGTGGTGCCATTTAATTTGGCCATGGATTTGTGTTCAAGCAGGCCAAAAAATTCCATCGCTGCGTCGCTACTGCCAGTGGCAGAGCCGTAAGCTACGCCGGTCGCGTCACTGCTGATAAGCGGATCTTTAAATAAGCCTGCGTGAATTAATGCCTGTTCGGTTGCGGCCACCGCCATTTGCGCCACTCGGCCCATGCCGCGCTTTTTTTTCTGGGTGTAATGGGCGGGCAAAATAAAATCATCCACGGGCGATGCAAGGCGGGTTTGCAATTCCGGGTATTGATCCCACTCGTGCATGTAACGCACGCGATTTTTTAATTGCAAAATATTGGCGCGGATAGTTTTCCACTCGTGACCCAGTGCGGAAATAGCACCGGCGCCGGTAATTGCGACACGTTTTGTCACGCACTTGCTCCTGTTGTTGATGGAATTTCCTGCTGTTCCTGGTCGGTGAGCGGCTTGCGAAATACCGATAATTTGGCGGACGCGCAGCGGCTGTGATCGCGCAGGTTGATAATCTCGCACTGGAAATTGGCGAGGCTATCGCCCACCACCGCGACTTCGCTGCAGCGTACTTGCAATAGATCACCGGCGCGAAAATAAGGTACAAACGCTTCGTATTTGCGCGTGCCCAATAACAAACCTAAATGCGGCGCCACTGTGCCCTGCTGCAATTGATAACCGGCAATCAATGCGGCGGTCTGCCCCATGTATTCCACACCAATCCAGCTGGGTACACCTTTGCCTGCAATAAAAAATGACGAACGTTCGCTGATGGTAATTTCCGCGCAGGAAAAATTCTGCCCCAATTCAATCACACGATGAATTAACAGCATGGGTTCGCGATGGGGAATTAACTCGTAAATGCGACCATCAATCATGCGCGGCTGCCTCTGCTTTTGCTACCGACTCTGTTGCCGATTGGCTGCTGGCCCAGTAGGGATAAAAATTAAACCACTGCAGCGGTGCACGCGCCGCCTGCTGCTCCAGTGCGCTGGCGTATTGTTGCGCGTAGGCGTGTAATTGTGCGCCGCCGTCTTTGCGCGGCAGGGTTACCTGTTCGGCAAAAGGCACCAATTCAAAATAAATCTTGTGCGCCTGGCGGTAGGAAAACATTAATTGCACTTCACATTGCAATACTTTGGCGAGCATGTAGGGGCCAATGGGCAATTGCGCCGGGCGACCTAAAAAATCCACCGTCACCGTGCGCGCTTCGCCGCTTAAGGGAATGCGGTCGCCGGCGATAAATAACCATTCGCCATTATCAATTTTGGCTTTGAGTTGCAGGATAAGTGGAATATCCAATTCATTCACTTGATAAATATGAATGCGCGATTGCGGATTAATTTTTTGCATCGCCATCACAAAATTGGCCGAGTGCTGGTCGTAAACCAAGGCATTAATCGTGCGCGCTTTATAGCGCTGCACAAAGCCGCGGCAGTATTCCAGATTGCCCAGGTGGGAGCCGATAATTAATTGGCCCTTGGTTTTGGCCATAAATTGTGCGAGTAATGGCTCGTTGGCGATTTCAAAATCCTGTTCATTAATCGGTGTGCTCCAAGCCAGGAGTTTATCCAGAATACATTGGCCAAATGCGTACATATGGCGAAATACATCGCTATAACCCGGAATTTTACCTTGCCAGTAGGCGGGGTATTGCTGTGCGTGGGTGCGTAAAAATTCGAGTGATGCTGCGCGCGCACGGCGATTGAGCAGAAAAAAATAAGCCATGATGGGGTAGAGCAGAATATTAAAAAACCGGCGGCCAAATACTCGCTGCAACCAGAGCAACAATAAAATGCCGCGAATGGTGCCCGACTCTTGCAGTGTGGACCAGTGCGCCTGTTTTTCGGCCGTCGTGTTTGTCATTAATTGCCCCGCAGTCGCTGCCATAACAGCAATGGCAGGCGTACTAACATGCCGAGCATTAAACGGCTGTGCAATTTAATCAGCAGTAAATTGTCGCGCAGGTAATTAAAGTGCGACACACTCTGCGCCGGGTAGATAACCTGGGTGTTGATAAAAATTAAGCGGGTATTTAACCACACGGCTTTCACCAGCAGTTCGGTATCAAAATCCATGCGGTTGCCAACAAAATAATGGTCGAGCACCTGTTCAATTTGCGCTAAGGGATAAACACGAAAACCGCACAATCCATCTTTAATTTTTAGCGATAGGGTTTCCAGTGCGACCCAAAAATCCGTGACCTTGCGCCCGTACACCCGCGCCTTGGGCGCCGATGCATCAAATACCGGTTTACCACAAATAATCGCCTCGGGGTGCTGCTGCGAAAGCTGCACAAATTTTTCAATGTCGGCGACATTGTGTTGGCCATCGGCATCAATTTGCAGGGCGTGAGAGAAACCCAAGCTGCGCGCAAATACCAACCCCGCTTTTACCGCCCCACCTTTGCCGCGGTTGCGGCGTAGCGCATAAAAATGCACGTTGGAATATGTTGCGCTGGCGGCAGCTACCTGCGCGCAGCTTTCAGCGCTGCTGCCGTCATCGACAATCACCAGCGGCAAACCACTGGCAACCAACTGCGGCAAAAACGCGATAAATTGGCGCTCGTGGTTGTAGTGCGGAATTAATAAACAATAACTCATAGTGGTTTACTGCGCTGGGGAGGCCTGGGTGTGAAACACCAGTTTGCCTTCGGAAAAAATGCTGTCGCCCTGATGATAGCGAAATTTCACCGCGCTGCTGTCTGCTGCAACACTGTAGTCGAGACTTAATTGCAAACTCTGCCCGGGCAGTATTACCTGCTGGAATTTCAAATTGTCGATGCGGATAAAATTGTCGCCCAACGGAAATAGGTATTGGGCCAATTCGCCGGCCCAGTGGGTTTGTACGACTCCTGCCACTACTGGCTGCTGGGGAAAGTGGCCTTCCAGCCAGAGCATAGCGCGGTTAATCGTTATATCTATAACACACTGGTTTTCCGTGCGGCTGATGCCGTCAAACTGCGGCCAGTGCGTTGTTGCAAAGGCGGTGCGCAGCTGGGCAAGGGGGCTTGGATTGCTCATGGGTTATTATCGATTGAGTTGTCTTGCGGTGTAATTATGGGCGCCATGATACTCCAGCACCGGAGCTAACCCAATTGTTATAACTCGGTGTTGCCCGCCGCCTGATCGCGGTATTTGTGGATGTAGTAGCGGCGATAGCTGTATTCCAGCGCAAAAAATACCGCGAAAAAAACATAGGAGAGCAGGCCGCTGTAGAGCGCCCAGCTTTTCAGGCTGGCAAAAAAGGCGAGGTAAAGTGCAACCAGAGCATTGCCCACCAATAGCACTGCCCATATCGCGGTTAATACCCGGGTATAGGCTTTGGCGCGGGGGGTAATGGTTTCACCGGCAAGGCGTGCGAGGCGCTCAATCAGGCTTTCCGGGGCGCGCAAACTGAGCGCAAAAAACAGTGCCATACAGAGGCTGATTAATACCGGGTAGAGTTTTAGCAGCAGTTCGCTGTTGGCGATTAATAGCGCCAGGCTGTAGGCGAGTGCCACCAACAGCAAGCCTAGTTCAGCATGGGTTTGCGCCTGCCCCTGACGGCGTGCGGCGCTGAATTTGGCCAGTGCCAGCACCGCCAGTACCAGTGCAAATAACGCGGGGCTGATGTGTTGTATGCCCAGATAAACCAGCAGCGGGTAGGCGATGGAGACAAGCACCAGTATTAAGCTGAGCAGGGGTTTCATGGTGGCAATTTTTTCCTCTGGCAATCCGATCAGCAGTATAGGGTGGGCGCAAGAATAAAAAACCCTGCCGTAGCAGGGTTGGTGAGCGATTATGATTAACGCGTAATCGGGCGGTAGTCGTCCATCTCCCGGTGGGGCATGGGCGTCCAGTTATCGGCCGGAACGGGTGGAATTGGTGCCGGGCTTGGCAGGGCTGGTTGTTCCTGCGCAAGCAGCTGGTTCATGTGGGTTAACACCGGGTCTTCGCTGGTTTCGTTCGGGGTTACGAAAATTTTATGCGCGCGCGCGCCGCGCCCCCAATCCAGGCTGCTGGAATAGCGCACCAGCGGCGCCGAGAGGACCAGCCCCGTGAGCACTGGTAACAGCCACCAGAAAAAAATAGGCGCATAGATGTAAGTCACGCAACCCCAGAGCAAGGCGGCGAAGGTCATTTTGGAGGTGCGTGCGATACATTCCCCCCACGGGAGCAGGCGGCCTTCGCGCTCCTGTGAATCCCAGTTCACTTTAAAACCGAGCAGCACTGAAATCACAAAATAGGCGTGATAGATCATCATAATCGGTGCGATTAATACCGCAAAAATTGTCTCGATAATGGTGCCTTTAATGATCGCCCGCGCCCCGCCAAATTGTTTGCGGCGGTGGGTGAGGGTAACTATGACCCCGAGCAACTTTGGTCCCATCAACAGCAGGGTAGTGAGCAAAATCAGCGCAATAATTAGCTCGGTTTTGGCGATTGGCCAGTTGGGGTAAAGCTGGTGAATATCGGTAAAGTAGACATTGGCGTTAATGGCGCGTACTACAGCATCGGCGGTACTTAGCACCAGCATCAACATCCAGATCAGTGACGTGATGTAGGCCACGGCGCCCAATAAAAAGTGCAGGCGGCTAATGGGGTGCAGGTCTTTGGTGTCGATAATGCCCAGATGCTGGATGTTGCCCTGTACCCAGCGGCGGTCGCGTTTGGCGTAGTCGATAATATTGCACGGCACTTCCTCGTAGCTGCCCTCCAGGTCCGCCAGCAGGAACACATCCCAGCCCGCGCGGCGCAGCATGGCAGCCTCGACAAAGTCGTGACTGAGAATATCGCCACCAAAGGGGGCTTTACCTGCCAGCGTCGGGAGACCGCAGTGATCGATAAAGGCGCGCATGCGGATGATGGCGTTGTGGCCCCAATAGTTGGCGGCATCGGTCTGCCAGAAGGCGAGGCCGGTGGCGAGCATGGGGCTGTAGAGCACGGCGGCAAACTGCACGAAACGACCAAAAAAGGTGGTTTGGCGCACAGGGATAGGAATGGTTTGAATCAAGCCGCAGCGCGGGTTGGCCTGCATGGCGCGCACCATTTTCAGCAGGCAGTCACCGGCCATAATACTGTCGGCATCGAGCACAATCATCTGCTCGTAGTTGGCGCCCCAGCGCTGGCAGAACTCGGCGAGGTTGCCCACTTTGCGGCCAATATTTTTTTCGCGGCGGCGATAAAACACCTGCTGGCCTAAATCGCCCAGACGCTCCTGCAGCAGTTGCCAGGCATCGCGTTCGGCTTGGGCGATGTTCAGGTTGGTGGTGTCGCTGAGCAGGAAAAAATCGAACTTGGCTATCTCACCCGTTTTTTCCAGCGAGCGCAGCGTCGCCTCAAAACCGGCAATCACGCGATGGGTATCTTCGTTGTACACCGGCATGACGACGGCGGTACGGGTGTTAATGGGCGCGTCATCGGCAGCGAGGTTTCTGGTGGATTTAAGGCTGAGCGGGTCGATGCGCAGCATCTGCAGCACAAATCCAAACGCACCGCTCCAGAAGGCAAGGCTGAGCCAGGTAAAGCTGATCCCAAACAGCACCAGAATAATAGTTTCCAGGGTGTTGAGTTCGTTGGCGCTGAGGATATCAAACATGATGTAAACCCCGCTGACAGCAGTCAGTAGGCTCAGGATCACATAGATATAGCGGCGCAGCGATTTGCCTGGGATGCGAATGGCATCCGCAGGCACTTGTGACAGGTCGGCGGGTGAGCGCAGGTTTTCGGTCATATTAAATGGCATCCGGGTACCAGACATAACTCCATACTTCACTCAGGCGCTGGTCGCGCAACTTCAGGTAGAGACGCATGTCGGCGACGTTGTTACCCTCTGGTTCCAGCTTGAATGAGGCGCGCCAGGTACGGCCATCGGGCAATTGGCGCACACTCAGTTCGCTAATGGTGCCGGACGATTTCTGCAGCTCAGCCACCAGCGGTGAATCGGTAGAGAGGTTTTCCAATTCGCCGCCGCGGAAGTCAATTACAAATTTGCGTTTGCTCACGGGCGGTGGATTGGCCTGACCCGGGTTGGCGCCCCAGCCGATACGGGTGCGGATTACTTTGGCGCCAACATTTTCCGGCAGATGATCGTCAAAGCTGCGCAGGCGATATTTATAAGTGGCGCTGCTACCGGCTTTCATTTTTTTGGCAGGCACCCAGTAGGCAACTACGTTATCGTTAGTTTCACTGTCGCTGGGGATCTCCACTAACTCGGCGCGACCTTTACCCCAGTCCCCTTCGGGCATAATCCACATGCTGGGACGCTTCTCGTAGCGCGCTTCCATATCCATGTAGTGATCAAAATCGCGGTCGCGCTGCAACAGGCCAAACCCGCGTGGGTTCTCATCCAGCATGGAGGAAACGCGCAATTGGCGATGGTTGCTGATTGGGCGCCAGATCCACTCACCGTTCGATGCTGCCATCAACAGACCGTCGGAATCGTGAACTTCGGGGCGGAAGTCATCCACAAAGCGCGTGTGGTTTTCACCCCACATATACATGCTGGTGAGCGGGGCAACGCCTAATTTTTGGATGTCTTTGCGCGCAAACAGGCGCGCTTCAACGGCCATTTCTGTGGGCGCACCCGGCATGATTTCAAAGCGATAGGCGCCAGTGATGGATGGGCTGTCGAGCAGGGCGTAGATTACCACGCGGGTGTCCGTGGGCGCGGGTTTGATTAACCAGAACTCGCGGAACACCGGAAATTCTTCACCTTTGGGTTCGGCGGTATCTATCGCCAGGCCGCGCGCTGATAAACCATAGGCGAGGCCCGGGCCTACCATGCGAAAGTAGGAGGCACCCTGGAACACCACAAACTCATCTTTGTAATCATTGCTATTGAGCGGGTAGTGAATGCGGAATCCGGCAAAGCCGATATTGTTTGGCGCCACGCCGGCAAGTGGTGCGGCGGGGCCGTCGTAACTGAAAAACTCTTGTTTGAACTGCACAAACGAATCCGGCGTGTCATTGGCCATATGCAGGACTATAGGTTCGCGATAGAGAAAGCCGGGGTGAAACAGCTGCAACTCAAACAGCGACTCCTTGTGCCAGATGGCGGCTTCAGGACGGAAGCGGATCGCGCGGTACTGATCGTAATCCATGTTGGCCAGCGCATCGGGAATATTGGCCTCGATGGGTGCATAGTCGCGTTTGGCCAACTTTTGTGCGCGCGTTGCAATGGCATCGAATAACGCAGGGGCGGCTATATCGCTTGCGGCAGCAGGTGCTATCGCCGGTGCCTGCACCGGGGCAGTTTGTGCCGCAGCCAACCCGCTCCCCAAACCCAGTGTACAGCTGACCACCAACCCGAACAGGCGCGCACGTGCGCTGGGCCCAGTCTCGGTTTTTTTGTCGTTACACAAGATGCTCATCCAGTTTACTCCGCATTGGATTTTTAAAATTAATCGTAGAAAAGTTTGTCTGCCCTGTCTTGATGCCGGGGGCGGGTATTGAAAAAAAGGGGAATAATGCATCGCCATTGATCAATGACACGAGAGGTTATTAAGCGCGGCGCATTGTAAACCATCTGTTACTAAAAATAGCGGCTTTCACGCACAGCTCAAGGCTTTTTTTGCGCTCGGGATAAATCGGCGTGGTGCTTCGCTCGTGGCCTATGGCTGTTTCAAAAAATCGTATTATTGCTAAATAGTCTTTGCGCTTGGTTTGCCATCAACTTAACTCAATCATAGAGCAGTAGAAAGGAGGTAAGTGATGCCAAATTTAGCGGAACAAACAGTTGCACCCCAACCCAAGCTCTTGCCTGTTGTGCGGCGGGTTATTGAGCAGTTGGATGCGCTCTATATGGAAAGTGCCGGTAGTGTTAAGGCCAAAAGTCAGTTGGCCGATGTCTACTCGCATTGGCTGGCTGGGGGGCGAACCGGGCCATCGGGATTGCGCTACTACGTACAGGCCTTGGGTGCGCAGCTGGGGGATGAGGATTCCCGCACGGTATTTGCCGAAGCGGCAGAGCGGGTGTTGATTCATTTGCAGTCGGGTTATGCCAACTGACAAGCCAGTATTTTTTGTATAAACCGGTTTATCTCGCAGCCAGAGATAGCCGGTTGTTTACGTTGAGGTGCTACACTCCAAAGCATTACTCTTTTTTGTGTTGGTGCGATGAGTGAAATGCCAAGCATAAGACGCTACATGCGCGAAAATCCCATAGCAGCACGGCTGTTAGGGCTCATTATTATCAGCAGTTCTATTATCACGTTGGTTGCCGTTTTGCTGCAGCTGCACAGCAATTTTAATGACGATATCGCCGCGCTGGAAAAACGTATCGATCAGGTGCGGATTAGCACTCTCGCGAGTATTACCAAAAGTTTGTGGGGGTTTGACCAGGAGCAGCTGAATATCCAAATCCACAGTGTACTCGCGGTGGATGATGTAGTGCAGGTGCGGGTTATTTGGCACGATTGGAACAACGCTGAACAGACGCTGGTTGCCAGCAATAATATTTACGATCCCAAAGACCTTGAAACCAAACGCAGTCAGTTTCTGGTGCGCAGTTATCCGCTTATCTACGAAGATGCCAGTACCCCACAGCAGCAGCTGGGAGTGCTCACGGTTACGGCCAGCCTCAATAGTATTTATGACAAGTTGTGGCAGCGCGCTGTATTTATCGCTTTGGTACAGGGCACCAAAACCCTGGTTATTGCGCTGTTTATCGTCTGGTTAGTGCACACCCTGCTCACTCGCCATATGAAGGCGGTTGCCAACTATGCGCGCAACCTCAATTTGGAAACACTCACCAAACCGCTAAAACTCAAGCGCCTGAAAGTAAATTCTGCGCCCGATGAACTGGATAATGTGGTCAGTGCGATCAACCACATGCGCGAGACATTACTTGACGATATCGAGCAGCGCCATGCAATTGAAATCGCGCTGTTAACCGAGAAAGAAGAAAAGCTGGAAACCCGTCGCCAAAAAAATGCAGCGGAAGATGCCAGTCGCGCCAAGAGCCAGTTCCTCGCTACTATGAGCCATGAAATTCGCACGCCGATGAACGGTGTAATTGGCATGCTGGAAATGCTGCGCGATACGCCGCTGGATGACAATCAAAAACATTACATCGATGTTATTCACCGCTCGGGTGAAACCTTGCTCACCATCATTAATGACATTCTTGATTACTCCAAAATTGAAGCCGGCAAAATGGAGTTGGAGGAGACCACCTTTGAACTGGACGAACTGGTCGAAAATTGCGTCCAGTTATTTGGGGCTACGGCTAATAAACGGCAAATAGAACTCTTTGGCGGCCTATTGCCCGGTGTGCCGCGTTGGTTGCGCGGCGACCCAACGCGCTTGCGTCAAATTATTATCAATCTGCTGGGTAACGCCTTTAAGTTCACCAGTGAAGGTTTTATTTCACTGCAGGTCAGTGTTTTGCAGCAGTTGGATAATGATCGGGTAGAGCTGCACTTCGCGGTGCAAGACAGTGGCATAGGTATAGATATGTCCAGCGCCGGCAATTTGTTCGACTCTTTCAATCAAGCCGATGCATCCACCACGCGCAAATACGGTGGCACCGGGTTAGGTTTGGCGATTTGTAAAAGCCTCGCGGAGTTGATGGGTGGCAAAATTGGTGTCGAGAGCGAAAAAGGCCGGGGCTCAACCTTTTGGTTCACGGTCAGGTTGGCGCAGGAATCGGTCTGCGATTTGACGAGCGCACCCCCTGAAAAAAGCGAGCATTTGCTGCGTAATAAAAAACTTTTGTTAGTCGAAGGCGGCGTGATGCTCGCTGAGTTTATCGCCCGCTGCTGCAAAGATTGGGGGGTAAATGTAGAGGCTGCACGCTCGGCAAAAACAGCATTGGCACAACTTAAACATGCCATGCACTCCGGTGAGCCATTTGATTTTGTGGGTGTCGATTATTCCCTGCCGGATGCCAGCGGCCTGGAATTTGCCCAATTACTGCGAGATGTACCGGAATTTAGCGAACTGCCGCTATTTATGTTTAGCCCCGGCGATGTGTATCACGACCAACTGCAATTGCGTCGCCTGGCTGTTCACTCCGTGGTGCGCAAGCCCATTTCAATGAAGCTTTTACAGCGCGAACTGATCGCCCTGTCAGGTCACGAAGCCGCCCCGGAATTACCCAGTGAGCGCAATAAACAGCAGGATCTGGCCAAGTTCTCCCATTTGCGGGTATTGGTTGCCGAGGATAATCCGGTGAATCGCATGGTGATTAAAGGGCTGTTGGGCAAGCTCAGCATAGTTCCTGTATTCGCGGAAAATGGTGTTGAAGCTTGCGATGCTGCACAGCAGCAAAAAAATCGGTTTAACCTGGTTTTGATGGATTGTGAAATGCCGGAAATGGACGGCTTTGAAGCGACTCGCAGCATTCGCGATTATGAGCGGCGCGAGGGATTAACACCCATTCCCATTATCGCCCTCACTGCCCATGCCCTGCAGGAACATCGCGAAGCAGTATTCGCCTGTGGCATGAACTACTACTTATCCAAGCCCATCACGCTGGATACACTCTATGCTGCATTTGACGCTGCAGGACTTTTATCGCCGCCCACATAGGGCGCCCCTATAGTGGTGATTGGTTTTTTCTCCTTGCCTGTGTTCGGGTCAATCCTTATGATGGCGATCACTAATTGGGTACGCCCACCACCAGCTAACCTATAGGTTTGGAGTTATTTATGAGTAGTGATGCAATCGTTCATGTTAGTGATGCCAGCTTCGAGCAGGATGTATTAACAGCAGATTTGCCTGTGCTGGTAGACTTTTGGGCAGCCTGGTGCGGCCCTTGTAAAATGATCGCTCCTATTCTTGATGATTTGGCTGAGCAATTTGAAGGCAAAATCAAAATCGCCAAAATGGACGTAGATGCCAACAAAGATACCCCGGCTAAATTTGGTATTCGCGGTATTCCTACGCTGATTATTTTCAAGAACGGCGCGGCTCACGCGACCAAAGTTGGTGCACTGAGCAAACCGCAATTGGTTGATTTTATTAATTCATCCATCTAATTGCTCCGGGCCATCGCAAGATGGCCCAATTTGTTTTTGCACTTACAGATTTTTATCGCTATACTCCGAACATCCAATGTTTGTTCCTCTCCGAATCTCCTTCCCGATTCTAAAAACACAGACGAACAAACTCTAAATTCCCTGCTGTTGTTCTTGCCCCGGTATCTGACACGCGAATAAACCAATCGACCAGTTTTCTGCTAACAACAAATGAATGGACTTACCTATGTCCATCATGGAATCAAAGCTGGTTAACTAACTGTCCGCAGAATTCTCGTCAGATTCCCTTGCAAACCGCGCAGCATAACTGTGTTTAGTTTTCTACAAACGTTTAATTTTCTAAAAACAATATCGCTCTCGCGATCATCTGCAATAAACCTACATCCATCTATAAAGTCTTTCCTATGAATCTAACCGACCTTAAAAAGAAACCGATTGAAGAATTAATTGATATCGCCCATGAAATGGGATTGGAAAATATCGCCCGCTCGCGCAAACAGGACATTATTTTTAATATCCTCAAGCGCCACGCCAAAGGCGGAGAGGATATTTACGGGGACGGGGTTTTGGAAATTTTGGTGGATGGATTCGGATTTTTACGCTCAGCCGACAGTTCGTATCTAGCAGGTCCCGACGATATTTATGTTTCACCCAGTCAGATTCGCCGCTTTAACCTGCGCACTGGCGATACCATCTCTGGCAAAATTCGCCCCCCCAAAGAAGGTGAACGCTATTTTGCCCTGTTGAAAGTTAACGATATTAACTTCGACAAACCAGAAAACTCCCGCAATAAAATTCTGTTTGAAAACCTCACGCCGCTGTTCCCCAATATTCGTCTGCCGCTTGAAGCGGGCAATGGTTCTACCGAAGACCTCACCGGTCGTATCATCGATTTGATTGCTCCCATTGGTAAAGGTCAGCGCGGTTTGATCGTGGCGCCACCGAAAGCCGGTAAAACCATCATGATGCAAAATATTGCGCAGGCGATTACGCGCAATAATCCCGAGTGTCATTTGATTGTATTGCTGATCGACGAACGCCCGGAAGAAGTAACTGAAATGCAGCGCTCAGTGCGCGGCGAAGTGGTTGCTTCTACTTTCGATGAGCCACCTGCACGTCACGTACAAGTGGCCGACATGGTGATCGAGAAAGCCAAGCGTTTGGTTGAACACAAAAAAGACGTAGTGATTCTGCTCGACTCTATCACCCGTTTGGCGCGCGCGTACAACACTGTGATTCCTTCATCCGGTAAAGTATTGACCGGTGGTGTGGATGCGCATGCGCTGGAGCGCCCCAAGCGTTTCTTTGGTGCGGCGCGTAACATCGAGGAAGGTGGCAGTTTGAGTATTATCGCCACTGCACTGGTTGATACCGGCTCCAAAATGGATGAAGTGATTTACGAAGAATTTAAAGGTACCGGCAACCTGGAATTGCACCTTGATCGCAAAATTGCGGAAAAGCGTATTTATCCCGCAATTAACGTGCGTCGCTCCGGCACTCGCCGCGAAGACTTATTGATGAAAGAAGATGAGTTGCAGCGCGCCTGGATTCTGCGTCGTTTGTTGAACGATATGGAAGACGTTGCCGCAACAGAATTTTTACTCGATAAGTTGAAAGATTTCAAAACCAACGACGAATTCTTTATGTCGATGAAACGCAAGTAATCCCTCCCAGCCTCCCCCTTGAATAGGGGGAGGTTGTGTGTGGATTTAAAATTGTAGCTTGTAGCCCGTATGGAGCGCAGCGTAATGCGGGAAATTCAAACCCGTATTTACTGCACTCGATACGGGTTTTTCTTTTTTTACGGTGTTCTTTTTTACTTTTATTTTTTAACAGTTTTTATAATTTCGATTTTTTTAACTTTGGCTTTACGACTCGGGTTGTCAAGAATATGAAATACAAAGACCTAAGGGATTTTATCGATTTGCTGGAGGCGCGCGGTTTATTAAAACGCATCAAGCAAGAAATCGACCCCAACCTTGAAATGACTGAAATTTGCGACCGCACGCTGCGCGCCGGTGGCCCAGCGTTGCTGTTTGAAAATCCCAAAGGTTATACCATTCCGGTGCTGGCCAACTTATTTGGCACCCCCGAGCGAGTGGCTTTGGGCATGGGGCAGGAGTCGGTAAGTGCGCTGCGCGAGGTGGGCAAGTTGCTCGCCTTTTTAAAAGAGCCGGAACCACCTAAAGGTTTTAAAGATGCCTGGGATAAATTGCCTTTATTTAAACAGGTATTAAATCTGGCTCCCAAAGTATTGGGCAAAGCCCAGTGTCAGGATGTGGTGCTGGAAGGCGATGCCGTCAATTTGGATCTGTTGCCAATTCAAACTTGTTGGCCGGGTGATGCCGGGCCCTTGGTGACTTGGCCGCTTGTTGTTACCCGTGGGCCGCACAAAGAGCGGCAGAACCTGGGTATTTACCGCATGCAAAAAATCGGTAAAAACCGGCTGATTATGCGCTGGCTTTCCCATCGCGGCGGTGCGTTGGATTTTCGCGAATTTCAAATTCAAAACCCCGGCAAAAATTATCCCGTTGCAGTTGCTCTCGGTGCTGATCCCGCAACTATTCTTGGAGCGGTAACACCAGTGCCGGATACTTTGTCTGAATACGGTTTTGCCGGATTGTTGCGCGGCGATAAAACTGAAGTAGTGAAATGTATCGGCAACGATTTACAAGTGCCGGCATCGGCCGAGTTTATTTTGGAAGGCTATATTGCACCCAATGATCTGGCGCCCGAGGGGCCATTTGGCGATCACACCGGTTATTACAACGAAGTGGATAATTTTCCGGTATTTACCGTCGAGCGTATTACCCATCGTCGCAATCCAATTTATCACAGCACTTACACTGGCCGTCCGCCGGATGAACCCGCTATTCTCGGTGTGGCACTCAACGAAGTGTTTGTGCCGATTTTGCAAAAACAATTTCCGGAAATTGTGGATTTTTATTTGCCACCCGAAGGCTGTTCTTATCGCATGGCGGTGGTCACAATGAAAAAACAATATCCCGGTCACGCCAAGCGGGTGATGATGGGGGTGTGGAGTTTTCTGCGGCAATTTATGTACACCAAATTTGTGATTGTCACCGACGATGATATTAATGCGCGCGATTGGAATGATGTGATTTGGGCGATGACCACGCGCATGGACCCGGCGCGCGACACAGTGATGATTGAAAATACACCGATTGATTATCTCGATTTTGCCTCGCCGGTTTCCGGTTTGGGTTCCAAAATTGGTTTTGATGCCACTAACAAATGGCCCGGTGAAACTGTGCGCGAATGGGGCACACCTATTGTGATGGATGAACAGGTAAAAGCGCGGGTTGATGAGATCTGGAATGAATTGGGCATAGATTTGCCATCCGCCTATTAATAACCGGAGTGTGCGATGAGTTTGCAAGAAGAGTGTTTTCTCGATTGCCCCTACTGCGGCGAGCCGATCAGTGTGCTGGTGGACTGCTCGCTGGAGCAGCAAACCTATGTGGAAGATTGCCAGGTCTGCTGCCAGCCAATGGTGTTACAGGTGACAGTTGATGAAGAGGGTATAGCAAGTGTTTACGCCCAGCGTGAGGATGAATAGCTGCTAGTATCTGTAATCGATAACCTTGGTTTTAAGCGGTTTATGGGTTATAAAACTTTTGGTGTGTCTGTCGGTAGCTGACTCATTCCATTCAAAAAAGGGGTTTTAACATGAGCATCGTAAAAGAATTCAAAGCCTTTGCTATCAAAGGTAATGTGGTGGATTTAGCCGTGGGTGTGATTATCGGCACCGCCTTCGGCAAAATTGTGTCGTCATTGGTGGGTGATGTGGTTATGCCGCCAATTGGTTACTTAATTGGTGGGGTTAATTTTTCTGACCTGGCATTTACTTTACCCGCGTTGCTGGAGGGGCAAACTCCGGTTTTGGTGGCCTACGGTAAATTCCTGCAAACGCTGATTGATTTCACCATTATTGCGTTTGTTATTTTTATGGTTATTAAAGTGATCAATCGCTTAAAGAAAAAGGAAGAGGAGGCTCCTGCTGCTCCCCCACCACCCAGCAATGAAGAGTTATTGCTGACCGAAATTCGCGATTTATTAAAACAGCAGCAAAAATAAAAGTGACGGCTGGCAGATAATAATCTCTGCCAGTGCGATAAAAAAATAGGGCGATCCCGTTAAACAGGGTCGCCCTATTTTTTTGGCAACTACTGTCAACTATTCTTCAGTGGGGGGATTTAATAACACCCAGCTTTCCAATTCCGGATGAAAAAATCCACACTCGCGATAGGCTCGCTCGATGGTGCCCGTGCGTCGCAGCTGCGCCACGCCCAGACTCAAGGCGCGGTAAAACTCCGCAGCCAAAGGGTGTTTTTTGCTGACTGGCCAGTGGCGGCTACCGCTGATGGCAATTTTTATTCCCTCGATGGGCACGAGCTTGATGTTATCCACCTGAATTTCTTTGCCGGGATTATTCGCCACCGGCGAGAGCGTAAAATCCACACGCCCGGCGTTGATCATCCGTGCGATGTTGATCCAGTTAGGCGTGTACATAATTTTGTCGAAACCCAATTGCTGCAGGGTATCCAAATCGGGTTTCCACTGGCGGCTGGTGGCGACTTTGAGTTGGGTGAGTTGCGCAAGGGTTTTGCTATTAAGGGCGCGCTGATTGTTGGGGGAGGTATAAAGCCCCACAACAAATTGCCCCTCTTTTACGATGGGCGCGGAAATGTGCAATTGATCCTGTTGGCCAATTAAATCCTGATACCAAATCGTTCCACCAATGCTGAGCGTTTTACCATCGATCACATTGCGAATACTGCGAAAATAATTTTCCTCATCGGCAAACTCTATGGGCTGCTCAAAACCTCCCAGTGCGAGTGCTTGCTGCATCAACACTAATTCAATTACATCGCGGCGTGCGTAGTTGCCGCCATAAAAGCTAATTTCCTGTACATCGCGCCCGGCTAAAAATTGGGTGTAATCGCGATGGATATCGGGCAGTACGGCAATAGTGGCTTTGGGTTGAGCCGAGAGCGGGGCACTGACAAAAAAACTTGCCAACAGAATCAAGCAAGCGGAGAGCCAACAGCCTAGGGAAGTATTGATTCGCATAAAGGTCAGTATCTGAAAATGCTGTGAATGAGCCATGGCCTGGTGATGTACATACCCGTTTTAGTGTGGGCGCCATTTGGCCAATCGTCCAGTTTCAGAGTATGGGCTGGCCGCGGTACATGCGCACAGGCTTTTCAGCCACGGGCACGCTGGGAGCCAGAATTTCACTGCGCACTATGTTGTCACCGCCGGGTGTTTCCTGGGTTGCATCTTCCAGTACGGTTTGGCCGCGATATACCTTCACCACCTGGCGCGGTATTTCTTTGGTGTTCTCACTAACCACTGGTTCCAACAGGCTGGCCCATTCCGGCCCCGCCATAAACAGCAGCTCTTTAATCAAGGCTTTAGTGATAGTGTCTTTGCTGTGCTGGTGATAGTCGGCTAACTCTTTCAGCACATCCGGGTTGGCCATTTTGACGCTGGGCTTCATGGCCGCGTCAACCCGGCGACGAATCTCGTAAACCAAATCAACCATAGGCTTCGTGTATTGCATACTTGCTCCCCCGGTCCTGAATTAGACTCTTGGACTAGTAATTGAGCAAAATTCAGACCAAAGCCGGAAAGCCTGTAAATCCTTACTTTTATTGCTATTGCTTCTATTGGTTGATATTTATTGGTGCGCGTTGGCTTTTTTGGTGCACTCTTGTGCTGCTTAAATGTGCGCTTGTGAGTGCCCCTTTATCAGCGAATAAGGTGATCCATTTCACGTGCAGGTTGTGAACACTGTGTCTCCCCGATCACCTGCGCCGGTACGCCTGCCACAGTCGCGCGCGCAGGTACGTCTTTAATCACTACACTGCCTGCACCAATTTTGGCGCATTCGCCCACGGTGATATTGCCCAAAATCTTGGCGCCGGCGCCAATTAACACGCCTTTGCGCACTTTGGGGTGTCTATCGCCGGCTTCTTTACCCGTGCCGCCCAGGGTGACCGACTGCATGATGGACACCATGTCCTCGATCACCGCTGTCTCGCCAATCACAATGCCGGTGGCGTGATCAAACATAATGCCCTTGCCGATACGCGCTGCGGGGTGGATATCCACCGCAAACACCGCCGAAATGCGGTTCTGCAGGAACAGCGCTAGTGAATTGCGCCCCTGATTCCACAGCCAATGCGCAATGCGATAAGCCTGCAGTGCGTGAAAGCCTTTGAAGTAAAGCAGCGGTGTTACCAGCGAGCAGCAGGCGGAGTCGCGCTCGCTAACCGCGAGTAAATCCGCACGCACCGACTCCACAATGCTCTGGTCTTTTGCCATGGCCTCCTCGATGACTTCGCGAATTAACATGGCGGGCAGCGCCGGGCTATCGAGTTTATTGGCGAGGTGGAAGCTGAGTGCCGCTTCCAGGGTGTCGTGATTGAGGATGGTGGAATAAAGGAAGCTGGCGAGTACCGGTTCGGCCTCGGCTTGTTTGCGGGTTTGCACGCGAATCGATTCCCACAAACTGTCGATGACAAGGGCGCTGGTGGCGGTGGTAACGTTGGCATTCATGGCCAGATCCTTATTCGGAGAAATAAAAAACCATTATTGGGGGCGTAGGTGAATAATTCCAGCACCAGCAGCTCGATACGTTTAATAAATGACCAGTGGTGGTTCGTTCATCGCCGCCAGCTGCTCGCGTAACTCCAAAATATGCTCGCCCCAATAGCGTTCGGTGTTAAACCAGGGGAAGTGACGGGGAAAGGCCGGGTCGGTCCAGCGCCGCGCCAGCCACGCACTGTAGTGCATGATACGCAGGCTGCGCAGGGCTTCGATCAAGGCCAGTTCCGCCAAATCAAAATCGCAAAACTCGCGGTAGCCTTCCAGCACTTCCGCCAGTTGCAAAGTCTGTTGTTCGCGCTCGCCGGAGAGCAGCATCCACAAATCCTGAATCGCCGGGCCCATGCGTGCATCGTCAAAGTCGACGAAGTGGGGCACCTCTTCGCGCCACAAAATATTGCCGGGGTGACAGTCGCCATGCAGGCGGATGGGCGTGTAGTCCACGCGTGCGAATAGCGTTTCGCAGCGCGCTAATAAATCGGCGCCTAAGGTGCGATAAGACTCGCACAGGCTGGCGGGGATAAAATCGTTCGCCAGTAAAAAGTCGTAACTGTCGCGCCCAAAGGTTTGGATATTCAGCGCCGGGCGATGCACAAACGGGCGCGCCTGCCCCAAGGCGTGGATGCGCCCGAGGGTGCGGCCGAGTGAGAGCAGCGCATCAAAGTCATCCAGATTGGGTGCGTGGCCGCCTTGACGTAAGTAGAGCGCAAAACGAAAGCCCTGAAATTCGCGCAGGGTATTACCTTCATCGTCGGCCATGGGCGGCACTACCGAAATCTCCAAGTCCTTTAACGCCTGGGTGAACTCATGCTCTTCAATAATCTGTTCATTGGTCCAGCGCTCGGGGCGATAAAACTTCGCGATCAAGGGGCTCGCGCCTTCAATGCCCACTTGGTAAACACGATTTTCATCATACCCTTAACGCAATTATACATGTGCACCGGTACCTGGTTGTTAATAAAGAGGTTTTTTTAGATAAAAAAATAAATATGTATACATTTATATCCAGGGTGTTGTGTACAAATATAGCTGGATGGTGCGGCTCGACAGTTATGGCAAGGCTCACCAATGTTTTGTCGCCGGTATAATCGCCAGTCTATAACTATAGCCCTGCATTTATCTGTGAGTGACGGCATGGCGTTATTCAAGATCCCTATGTTTCACAAAAATCTGAGTGGGGAACTTTTTCGAGAATCTCACCGCTAGGGTCTGCTGCAACGCGACCAAATTTTTCACTTGCTCCTCAGTCGAGGCATTTAAATTTAAATGTGTTCGACTTTTATCATTAGCGCTCCAACAACCAAAGCCATGATCAAATCGTATATAAGTAACACGACCATTGTCCCACTCAAGTGACAACACTCGGCCATGTGCAATGTCGGACATAGGCATTATGCGAGCATCAATTTCCAACCCCATATAAGAGAAGTATCCTTGAAGAACTGACCTTCTAGTGGTGCTATCTGCCCATTCCGCATAAACACCAGTGTATTTATCTGACACGGGCCTTGAACCGGTAGATAGCTCCACTTCAGCTACGCTCCAGCGGAGTCCAAGGGATAACTTTAAAGAGTTTATGAGTTCCGCAAAAAGCATTATCGTCCAAGGTGATGAAACATATGCATCTGAATATGAGGCTCGGATTAATTCGACATCACCACGTATTAATCTTTGCAGCAAAGGGCATTTTTCCAAAAGTTGAGCCCAGAGACGATCCCCGAATCCATCTAAGTTCCCATCACATTTAGTCATTAATTCAACTTCAATATCGCCAGCCCCGGAATCTATTAAAAATTGATTAGGGTCTATACTGGTTGTGTTGATAGCAGGCAGCTCTTCGGTCATTATTCGATAAGATGCGTCCGTATCCCACCACTTTTCATTGGGAATATTTGCAGCAGGGTTTGACACGCCAAATGACGTAACAGGGGTGTTGAGCTCTTCCTCACAGGTTATTGCCTGTGCCAATAAGCATCCATTACAAGCCTCTGAAATATCAGGATGTGCGATTGATAAAGAAATGCCCATTTTTGATAAGGCATAGAGATCCTCTTTATCCACAGAATCTAATGTGCTCAAGTCAGTCGTAGGTAAAACCAACTCAACCTTTTCGAAATAATTTTTCCAAGTTAAACAGTTATCCTTTAAGTTTCCAGCGCTTATATTCCAGTCCTTATATCTTCCACTAGTGAATAACTTTAAGTGCTTAGCCCCGGCCGTAGCTTTTGATAAAATTTCACTTGATAACGTCTCAGTACAATATGTATTCACACCTTTAAATAATTTTGCTTCAGTTGGCATTTCTAAAAATGGCAAAGCTTTAGCAAGATAATCAAGAGCTAAATGTCTGTTCAAAAGCTCCGTATAAAAACGGGTGTCGTAGCCTATGAGACACGACTGACATGCGCTTTTACACTCCGCAACACAATTAAGATATTTACGTGCAGTTTTTAGCATGACTTCTAAGTGTTTCGGTGCTTGAGACGAAAAGCCAGCACCTCCACCTGCTGTATCGTAAAGCGCAATCGTGGCTACAGGATAGCCGCAGCCTAGCAGCATCGTGGGCTTAACTGAGTAGCCAATTTCATCAGAGTTGACACCGTGACAATCTGCGAGAGCTTGGCGAAGAGCAACAGCTAATGTCCACATAAGCTGATCATTTTTTTCATGTCTCAAATAGGTGTTTTTTGTTGGATCTTTGAGATAGAGCTCAAAAACATCAGTTTGATCTGTAGCGCCCAAATGTATCCCAGCTTTAATCGCGTACTGATCATCACTGCCTTCACAACGAGGGTCGGTCACTCCATTTGCCTTTCCCTGCAATCTGGTGTGATGTTCGCCGGGTTTTAGTGTGTGCGGAAATTCGCCATGTAAAAGCATGGAATCAGCTTTCCCGCAGCGCAAACAAATAGCATATCCAGTTCCATTGAGGCCAGATGAGTGAGAAAAGATGTGCCCTTGTGAGCTTGCGCGCAGTGAGCCCAATAATGGCTGAAAAAGTGGCACTAAATCCGATTTTGCAGTAACCCAGGGTTGCTCAACCGGAATATAGGATTGGGTACTAATGTCGTTTTTTGGTGAGCTGTAACAATCCACCGCAAATCCAGATGGCTCTATATACTCTTTGACGTGATCCGAATGCAGTTCAGAGCCACAGGAATCACAACGCCCAGAAAATGCGCTAGCAGATACGTTGCCAATATCTCCACATTTGTGGCAACGCCATTCCTTTTTAATAATATGTCCTTCTGATGAGGAGTCAGGCGAAAAGGTATTCAACAAAATACCTGAAGATTTATAAACTAATCCATCGATAACAACTTCTGCTCCAGGCGCATATTCCCTAATTGCAACTGCAATGTCTCGTGCAGGTCGCTCTTTCATTCTGGTGCGGTTATCAATACGGCCAGATGCCTTAACATATTTCCCAGACTTATAATCTGACACAGAATAATGATCAAAGGTAACAATACCAGTAGGGAAACCGTAACCAGGCAAAAAAGCTTTGGCCGCAAGAACCGATAATAAATACTCTTTACCCAAAGCATTTAAATCAATTTCAATTTTTCTCTTATAGGGATCAGTTTCTGGAACACTTGTGAGTTCCCTAAGTTCTTTGCTAAGTTTTATATACTCGGGCAACCAAGAGTTTTTGGCCGATATTAAATCTTGAATGGCTCGCTCGAGAATATACTTGTGGCTAGAAGAAGCTAAAATGCTGCCTTTGATAATTTTCTGAATTCCACATTCGAGCTTGGCATACTGATTCTCTATCAGCATAGAATGAAGCCATCGAGACATCTTTTCAGATGGTGACGACTCAGTATCATCGCCATTAAAAAACCAATTACATGTTAAGGATGTAACCTCAGTTTCGGTTACTTTTGATATCTCTCTAAGAAAGGTTGATAGCAACAAGGCATTTACATGACGTTGAACGATGCGCTCACTATTCAAAGTTATATAAGGCGCTTTGATCGCTGTAATAAATGGCCACAACGGATCATTAAAGACATTTCTCTCATGTGGATTATCTTTACACATGGTGAATGCGACAGCTTGAGTCTCACCTCTGCGCCCAGCACGCCCAGCACGCTGTAAATAGTTGGCGGGATGTGGAGGTACATTATTCATTGCGACCACCGATAAACCACCAATGTCCACGCCCATCTCCATTGTGGTGGAGCAGCATAAAACGTTAACCTTTCCAGTTTTAAATTGTGCTTCGTAAGTTTTTAATTTAGATGCTGGCTGTTGCGCTGAATGCTCCGCTGCCCGGAAAAACCCGGAGCTTTGCACAACTTTATCGCTTATGTCTGTCCATAAATTTTCAGATCGCAGGGCTTGAATTTCTGGCTGAGACGAAATCCATCTACTTGCAGCAGATTTACGTTCATTTTCAGATGCGTATGAAGATGAATTCTCTTTGTATACAGCTAAGGATATTTTTCGGCATGTAATGTTTTCTAAACTACATTTAGTGGGCAAGTAAGGTGAGATTCCCTTAAATGTTGAATCCAGCAATCGATTCGTTATTGGGCAAATCCAAGCCTCGGTACAATTTTTAAATGATATCTCAGCTCTAGCCAAATGGAACTCAAGCGTTTTTCCTGCCGAAGGAATTAAAATCTGGCGGCTTTGCGTTGTATTTGTCTTAATATCTGTATAAGTGTGAACTTTAGTTAGCTCAGTCCACGCAGCCCTTAAGCACTCATTTATTCGGTCGATATGATCAGTGTTTTTTATATCTAAGTTGCAGGCCGCGATTAACAAGCGGACTAGTCTGTGCTGTGAGGCATTTCCGACCAATGGCCAACGGTATATGCGTGATGAAGTTGATTCTTTGGAGTCATACTTAACAACCGTCTTGGGGAATATTTTTGCCCCCATCATTCGTGTCCAGCCATCCTGAATATTGATAATGCTGTTTTCACGAATATAAAAATCTAAAATAACTTTTAAATAGCTTTTCCAGTCTTCCAGAGTTAGCGATAAACTTTCCCAAGCAGAAGGAGTTTTCTTAATAAGTTCTAACGCGGGGTACTCAACTGCCACCAACCCAAGAGTTTCTAAGCTGTTTTGTCTTTTGGGGCGGCGAGAAAACTCTCGCAGTAAAAATATTTCAGATAACGTTCTTGCTCCGGTCTCACAATTAAAAAAATCAGCGTTTAGACTTTTATAATAATCAAGCGCCCACTTACCAATATCATCACTCCTTTCAAGCCTATTGATAGCATCATTCCAAGACAATAACTCGCCCTTGCCTAAGGAATGAATTTCATCATATAGTTTTGCAGCGGTTGCCTCAAAGTCTGAAGCCATTGCAGATATATCAGGATCATCAGACGATCTTAATTTATTAGCTTTAGATAATAATTCAGAATACTTGCGATTTTTTTCTTCAATAACGTCTGCTGGTAGTGTTAGAAGATTGTTGGCTGAGCCGTGATAAATAATACTGCGAACACTATTTCGTTCAGAATCTTGTTGCAGTTTGATTGAAATGCGAGCGGTTCCTTGTCGGCTATCGGTAAAAGTAATCAATCGTTTTCCGCGAAATGGGCGGTCACTAGCATCGTCACTTTCCTGGCAAGCATCTAACAATGTAGGCGCAGCAGTGCTAATAAAAAATGGTGCCCCCAATAATGCTCGTCTATAAAATAATGCCTTGCCATTGGCATGGCCGCATTCAACGCATTCAGGGTGTATTAAAGAATTTATATCTATTAGGCTTTTATCTGAAGCGACAAGTTCACCCTCATTATTGATTGATAACGAATAAGTATTTGCCCCTGATTCATCTACCTTAGGACTTAAAAATATATCTTCTGTAGAGAGTTCTTGATCCGAAGAATCATCAGCCTCAACTTCATCAGAGGATTCAGAGTCAATACTGAATTCATCTACTCCGTTATTACTTTTTTGTATTAATTTATTAATGCCACGAACGCCATGTAAATATGGTGTATTACAATCCGTACAGAAAACCAGCTCAAGCACCGGTGCGCCGCATTCGCAATGGAGTCTACGCTGGGTATAAACTCGTCCGAACGGCCAGCCCTTTTCTAATTTCGTACCAATTTTTTTGTTGCATTTGCTATCGGTACAACACCATATTCCGTTCAACACCTGCTGAAAGAGGTGCGCTCGTAACGGCAGAAATGGTTCGATATCTTTAACTTCGTTTTTTGTCTTTGTCGCTGGCTTTACTGTGTGCGAACAAACGTCAATCCACTTCAGGGCCTCGTTGCCGTCAGCCGAAGCGAACACATTTGCGGCAATGGCATCCAAGGTTATGGGCTTTCTTTGCGCAACAAAAAAATCCCTTAGTTTTCTGGATTTTTCATTACCTGCTAGCAGTTGATATCGAGTCTCAGAGTCGGAAATCCCATCATCAATTGCCGAGAGCTGAGTCACGTCAAATGTATTCTTTTCGCCACGTGGTATTTCTGGCACATCCCGCTTGCCACCGATTACTAAAACCTGGTCAGTGCTGATGCCAGCTAAATTTGCAAGGTATGTTTGCAGCTGAGCACTGGCTTTTCCATCGCCAATCGTTGCCGATGTTGCAACAAATCTCACATCCTTCGATTCGACCCCGAAGGTGTGTAACACCCTCCGCATTAGTAAAGAAAGCTCAGCCGCTTGCGAACCCACATAAGAGTGAGCCTCATCAAGCACTATCCAACGTAACTTTCCATAGGATCTTTTAATGATCGGCTCATCAATCTGCCGGATGAGCATGTATTCCAGCATGGTTGCATTAGTTACTAATATAGGAGGTGGGGACTCTCTTAATTTTTTACGGGTCAATACCTCATTCGGAAATTTGGCTTGATCGGCATGTTTGCTCTCTTCAGTATTACCGTTATAAAGGCAGAACCTCAGTTTATCTCCAAAAGTTTCATGGTTTGTCCACGCACGTAGTCGTTCGCGCTGACTATTAATTAATGCATTCAGTGGGTAAATAAATAGTGCACGAACACCCTCTATTTGCTGAGCAGATTCTTCTATCTCAGTAGCAATATCATTGAGAATGGGCACCATAAAACATTCTGTTTTCCCTGAGCCTGTTCCGCTCGTCACTACAACAGACTTCCTAGTATTTGTTAAAGTTCTCCATGCTTCTAACTGATGCTTAAAGGGATGCCAATCCCGGCCGAAGCGATGATCTTTATTGCTATCCATAGCGGTAACCAAAGAGTTTTTCAACAATCCTTCTAGGACAAGATCATCCATAGTTTTGTCACCCTTCTCCCAGGCAAAGGTTGCCTCAAATACAGGATCCGCAATAAACCGTGTTTTTTTATCATTTCCATTCAGTTCTTCAATGAGATGCTGACGAAGATCTTTATTGGTTATCCCCAAAATACTGACTGTGGACTCGCTCGCCCTGTCCGCAAGAGTCGATAATATTGATTGATAATAATTAGTTGAGCTCATGCGTTACTCCCGATAAATTCTTGATATACAACCACTGAGTCACTATTGAATAGATGTCGTCAAACCAATCATCATCAAAATCCCTAATGCGTTTAATTTTGAAAATTTCAGATGAGGTAACGCCAAGAAAGTTATCAACTTCTGTGGTGGCCTGTATTGCAAGTACAAATGGCAAAAAAAGCGTACATTGCTGATGACGATGGTCTAAATTAAAAGTCAAATCCAGTAGATGGGAATGGGTGTTAAATAGATCGCCTATCCTACTCGTTAGCATGTAAGGCCACTCGCGCTCTGCCATTTTTGTTAGCAGTGCTTGTTTCTTGGAAAAAACGAATGCATTAACAAAATTTAAGCCTCTTAAATCCAGTGCATCCAACTCCGGAGAAGCCGCGCCAAGCAACTCACGGCGAAATATTTGTGTAACACCATTGAATGATTCGCCGAGCATCTCTATTAAATTTATTTTCTTTTCAACAAGCTCAGCAATTAAATCCGCATCGTCCAAATAGACTTCGTACTCCAGCCTTAGTCTGTTTAATGTATCTCTCCATACGGAAAGCGGCGTAAGCTCCCACATAACAGGAAGTTCAGCGTTAATTTTTGTAATTACATCCTGTTTCGTACAGAGCAAGAGATGCGCCATGAATCGCGGCTCTGTTACCGCAACACGCCACAGATCAAACGTTGTTAGAGGTAAGTGACTCGTATGCTCCCAGAGGCTGTTTATATAATCCCAGCCTGAATGATGTTTATCCTCTGTCATTTTCAGGAGAACCTTACGAATAGCCTCTTGGCGTTCAGGCTCACTTGCTTTTGATATGGCTTTTACAAGTGCGCACTCGTAGTTATCTGAATTTTTTCCAATAGAAGGGACAACCCATAACACGGGGCGGAACTGAAGTGGCGAATCTTTCGATGGGAACAAAATCCATGGGCCGCCATCGACTTTATCCAAATCAAATTGCCATCGCCCTGTAGCAACACCCTCTGACCTCAATGGTATTAGGGGGGATTGTTGTTTATGTGGGGCTGTTAAATTAATGGGAGCTATGCTGGTATTGGCCACAGCATCTAATTCCGCACTGGTAAGCGAATGGTCGCTAAGTTCCAGTCGCCCTGTTCTGTAGTCTACCTCTAACGAATGGGCATACTGTTTTACGGTTAATGATATTTTTTCTTGTGAATCAACTATCAATATAATTCTAACTGCCGCATCTAAACTTCGGCTTACGTTTAACAATCTGACGATTGACTCCTTCCAGTCATTTACTGAGAGAAGGGTAATTTCACCAGCTAATCTGATTTCATTTTTCAGCACAATTTCTTGCTTTGACTCATCGTTCACATTGATATCAATAAGCCTAAACTCTAAATAGGCTTTTTTGCCGTCTTTGTACCTATCGTCATAGTAATGAATGCGGTAACCATAAAGTCCTTCTAAATAAAGATTGGAGGCGTTGCTGACTTTCTTTCCTTTTGCATCACGTAATATCGCCCCGCGCGCTGGAAATGGCAGCGTTAAAATTATGTCGTTCCTATGTCCAACTGCTTTTAATGATATTTTTATGTTGCGTGGAGGGCTATCTATTGCCTTAGCCTTAATGGCAGCACCGTTGGTACTTGGGATCAACCTGATGTGAAGATCAGAATCTGGAATGGTCACCTCCATCCCATTAAGGTTATCTACAATTATCTCCCCTGCCTTGGCGTCAATTTTGTCAGCTATTAACGAAATCGAAAGCTGTTGCGGAAGAATTGCAATTCGTTTGCGAAGTACAACATCTCCACCATCGTCCAGTAATCGAACTTCATAATTACCGGTCGAGATGTCTTTAATTTGCTGCCAAGGTGAATCGCAGCCAATAGGCTTTGCAATTAAGCCCGATGTGCCTTTATTTATAGTCTGCTCAGTTATGGAGTTAACGCAAATCAATTCAGGAATGCCAACGTAAGTTTCTGTTGGCATTGTTGAAAAAGGTAATTGCTTTCCAGTTAGATGATATTGATGCAACGAATCTATTTTTCCCGCAGACAACTTGTAACATTCCAGCTCATTCTTACAAGTAGTCGCACCTCGAAGTTTATAGAGATGGCCCTCGAATATTTTCCCGTACTGAATGACTGAACTTCCATCTTTAGAATCCAAAGAGAATTTATTTGGTATGTAGACAAAAGCATTCTCTTGGCTTGTTGACTGGCTTGCAGTGCCTTGCAAAACCCATTTTTCGTCAAGCCTTTTAAATAGAAAAGGAATGTCGCAATCAACAATTACTGTTTCTATAATGGGCTTTGAATGTACGACCATGCCCAGTGATTTAAGATTAAAGGTATAGGCTAATAGTGCATCAAGACCTGATATTTGCGTTTTCACACCAAAGACACGTAATACATTCTCACCAGATTTTTGTGTCTGTATGGCTCGCCCGAGTGAATAGGCTTTCCCATTTGATGCCAATAATTCAATCTCTAAATTGGCTGGTAGCTCAACTCCAGCTGGTAGCCCAATACTGTTTAACTCAATAAAAGTAGGGATCTCTACATCGAGAAAAATATTGGGATTCTCTCCTTCGGCACCAATAAGTAACCTTTTTAGGCCAATGCAAGCGACAGACTTGGTCTCAATTTTTGCTATTGAAACCTCCTTGATTAATTCACTTAATAGCGCTGTTGCAACCTGATCATTAATCGGTAACGGAAACTTCTCACGCCACTTAGGAAATGCAGTATCTAACCATGCAGTAGGATTAGCCTGTTCGTGCAATTTATATTTTTCTCTAAGATCAACAGTTACTTGCACCATGTCAGTCAAAATGGCGATAACCTCGTTACCTCGAAATGCATTAGGAATTAGCTCGTTGTAATTCTCAATGAGTGCTTGAATCGAATGACCACTTGCAATGTGTTTTTTAATAACGGGTTTTAAAAGTTTTTCTAGCCATCCTTTAGATTCGGCAAGTTGGTGCAAAGGCAGCCCGCCCTCTGTGGCAATAGTTCCTAAGTATCGGCGTGATTCATTAAATACACGCACTTCTCTACGCCAACGCTGCAAACCCAGCTCAATAAGGTCATTGCGGCGAGCTACACTTAAATCTTGGTAATTCAATCCTATCGAAGAAAAAACTTCTTCCCAGCCCCAGTTTCCCTGGTAATGTCTACGCCACCAATCTGCAGCATAGATAACAAAAACAGCGTCCCAATTCAGCATTTTTGAAATGTTTTTTATGCCAAACATTGAGCTCAACTTAAGCAGGTTATGCAGAGAGTTATACTCTTCGTCGCTCACGCGATACTGATAAAGGGGTCTGCCATCTGGTTTTTGCAAGTCATGCCTTGCTAGCAGGGAGTTGAACCATTCCAATGGTCTCATAGCCTTCTCACGATATTTTTTAGTTGAAATAATTGTTATTAATTTCCAGATTCATTCCTTTTTTCGCTAAAGATGAAAATTCCTTTTTCACTGTTAAAATTATACTTTTCAATTGCATTTATCTTGGTAATTACTTGGAAAGATAAATAGCAACCGATGTGGTTACAAATCGTCGCCCTGTGCTATTAGCGGCAACAACAAAACCTATAAAAAATAGGGTAAAAATAATTAAGCCTTTTTGATTTATCAAACCAGCAATGCTTGGGGATAAAATTAGTGTGCCCCCTAAAATTATTATGCAAATTAGGGATATCGCAGCCGCATCGCGATATAGCAAATAAGATTTGTGTACTGAAGCCACCTCAAGCTCATTGGCGATGGGTCGATAAATCTCCTTGTACCAATATTGATTCTGCCGAAGAGGATTGTTATCCAGCGCATCAAAATCGGCCACTCGATGTTTTAGCAATTCAAAGTCAATCCTCGAATCGGATCTCGATAGTTTAAGAAAGCGGTGCCCCGGCAGGGCACACTTTAAGCGAAGAAAAACCAAGCTATTTTTAATATCGGTTGGCAGTAGATAGCTAAACCAAGCAGTTACTACACTTAGGGCTAATGCTGCACCTCCAGTAGAAGCTAGCGATTTAAATTGTGACAGATCAATCTTGCCCTGAGTTACAAAATAACCTGCCAGTAGCTGCAACAATGCAAGTGCAGATAATGAGGCAAGGTTTTGGGCTTTTAGTGAAATCACAGCCATTATCAAGCTTCCTCATCTTCGTATTCAAAGTGATAAGGTTCGGGGTCTAAAGCACTCCAGCCCTCTCTATTTGGCGCGTCATGAGTGTGGCAAATACCTTTTCCTCGAGTCGCCAATACCCGCACCCCTCTATGGGTGAACGCGTTTAAAACGGCTTTGCGAGGGTGCTTGGGCTCTCCACATTTTGCAGTTGATGCGATTGCGGTTATCGAGCGAGTCTCCCCGTGAGATACCGGATTACCGATAAGGCGATTTAAAACGCTGGGCCCCACATTGCGACGACTGCCATGGTGCGGTACTTGAATAAATCGAAGGCTCGCACCGCTGATGCATTGATCAATCTGGTCAGCCGCATGTTCCAGTGCTTGTATTCCCGCATCTCCGGTGAGCACTATGCGTCGCCCATCGACTACTAGTTGTGTGATAACGCTAGAATTATTTTTTGCAGAGGTTACAGAGCTATCATCTAATTGATCCTCTCCCCAAGTTGCAAAGAAACGCTTTACTGCAGCAAATGCCTCTGCAAAAAAGGCCTCTACCTTTTCAATCGGCTCACTTGCTTTAGCAGGCATACCCTCAAAATCAGGTATTAACTCTTCATAGTAGCTTTGCGAGGGGCCGAGTATTTTTAAGCTCCCGCTCGCGTCTTGTAGCCCTGTAAATGGCTCTTTGACTAGAACACCATTTTTCTCAGCTAGCTTGATAAGTGCCCAAGCTTTTTCCACGTTTTCTTTCAAGCGCTCACCGAGACTATTGTCGGTAACACGCCCGTCCGCAAATTTATTAGCCAAATTTTGATTGTGATTCCAAGGTTGATGAATCCATAGCTCGCCAACCTCAAGTTCAGTTAGAACTGCTTCAAGACCGTTAATATGATCCTGATCTGGATGAGTGCTGATAACAATATCAACAACCTCAGTATTGAAGTTCGATCTAATATGCTCCACGAGTGCTGTGCCAGTTGACTTGAAGCCACCATCAACCACCACCACCGTTTGCTCTTGACGTGAGCCGTGGAGATTCCCAAAACGAAGTGCAATCGCATCACCACTTTTAGATTCGTCGCCTACGCCTAAAAAGTCTATTTCATAACCCATTTTTCTATCCTCTACAGTTGATTGACATAAGACATATATCAATCACTGTGCCAATTTTAAAAATCCATATATTTCAATGAGTTAAGAAATTTTTTAGCTCGGAATCCTCAAGCAAACAATAAAATAATTTATGCAAGGGTAAAATAACTTACCGTGCGACTTACTAAGCCACTTCATCATGGGTTGAAACATTGGCATTGATCTTTTTAATCCGCCCTAACAATTCCACTACCTTTGATTCGTCAAAATAAGCGTAAACGCTCTCATCATGCATGTCAGTAAAGGGAGGTTCAAAAATATGAGCAATCTCTAAGGTGCCGTTGCTCATTAGATAGTTGATGATTTGATTAACGAATTGGATTTGCTGGCTGGTGTAGGCACCCTCATCCAAAAAGTCACTGAAGGCCTCTTTAGCGGCGTTCATGTCTAGACCGATAAGTTCACGGATAAACTTACCTAAGGGCTTTGATTCTAAAACCTTCTCCCGGTACAACACTTTATCTGCCATACCGCTGGCATTTAGCAGCAGCTCTTCCAGGGTATCCAAATCGCTTTGGGTGATTGGTTTATTGCGCTTAAGCTTTTGTATAGTGATTTGATCTTGATGATCTTTAATATACTGCTCAGTTTTTTTGCGGTACTGGGACAGATCCAATGAGGCGGTGTAATTAGCGGGGGTTACATCGCTTATCCCTTGAACTTCATCTTCAAAATTGGTGTACACCACATACTTTTCAGTTTTATCCAACGCAAACATTAGATTGCGAAACTTCAAGCGAATTTCTTCAAGCGCGGGCAACGCTATGTGCTCCCAAAACTCTATGGTCTGCACTGCTTGAATTAAGTCCAAGTGCTTTTTAACAGCAGGGATACTGGTTTTTCCTTCTAGCTGTTGTGCAAACTCCATTACTTGAATGCGTAATTTTTCGGGAACCATGCCTTTTTCCAGCAAAGTCAATTGCATGGTGAGTATTTGGTTGTCGAATCGATTAGCTAAATTATTACTCTGCTCATCTGGGTTAAATGGCTCAGCTTCTGTCGGCAGATGTGCAATATGGTTCTCTAGCTCAGTGTGCTTGGTATCGTCGATATGATTCCAGTTTTCACGCTTTAAAAAGGGCTCGATGCTTTGGCGACTCGGACGAACGATAAAATTATCAAGGTTCATGCCCTGAACTTGATGATGCAGTAAATCCAAGGTGTAAGTACGCAACTTCTGTAACTGAGCATACTGGTGCTGTTCAGCAGTCGTTGAGGGGACATTGCCAATAATGTTGTTAATCGCCAGGCTAAGCTTAATGCGCTTATCAAATACCTGCTGACTTATAGGCTTGGCCAAAGTCGATACCAGCCCATTAGGATTAGCGTTAAAGAATTCAAAGTTTTGGCAGTAATCAAACACTTTGAATGTGGTTTTGTGATCATCAGGCCCAAATAGATTTGGGCACTTCCGCGTGCCGCGTCCAATCATTTGAGTGAACTTTACTTTTGACTGCACGACCTTATAAAAAACGAGATTAACGACTTCAGGCACATCAATCCCGGTATCCAGCATATCCACTGAAATGGCTATGCGTAACTTGGGGTTGTTAGGATCGAACGCTTGCCCCTCCTCAGAGAACTCGTCTATTAGACTTTGTGCATAAGGGTTTTTGTAGGTAATAACCTGAGCAAGCTTGCCTTTCCACTTCTTGTAATTTTTATCAAAGACTTTTTGTAGAAACTCAGCATGATCATTATTCGCAGCAAAGATTATGGTTTTGCCAATAACATCACCGCCCTCTACATGTATGCCGCCATGTGCATCCTTACTTAACAGCTGCGCGAACATGAGCTCGGCAGTGTGCTTATTAAAAAGAAACTTATTAACCTCTGAGGGTAACACTTCATCTCGCTCGGCAAGCTGTTCTTTTTCATCCCACTCTGCCTTTTCTTCGTCACTGAGTTCAGCGTATTTAACACCTTCCCGAATAAACTTAGTCGCGACCGATATCTTTGTCGGCGGAACTAAATACCCCTCAGCGTAGGCACTTGTGTCCTCATAGGCATAGGTCGGGATACCATCCTGAAGATCGAATAGCCCGTAGGTGTTTTTGTCTACCTCATCTTTTGGAGTGGCGGTCAAACCTACTAACAAGCCGTCAAAGTATTCAAAGATTTGTTTATATTTTGAATACACCGAGCGGTGGGCTTCATCCACTATGATCAAATCAAAATGACCCACACCAAAAGGCCGTTGATCTGCATCGCGATCAAGCAAGTTTTTCATGGTGGGATAAGTTGAAAAATATAGCCTGCTATCAATGCTGCCTTTCTTTAAGCTCGAATCGAGCAGGGTGCAACTGATACGTGGAGCTAGGTTTACAAAATTCTTTTTGGCCTGGGTAAGAAGCGCATTGCGGTCGGCCAGGAACAAAATGTTTTTTACCCAGTTATTCTTGGTGAGCAAATCGACCAGGCTGATAATAGTACGGGTTTTACCAGTGCCAGTTGCCATAACCAATAACGCTTTGCGCTCACGCTCAACCTCAAAGTGCTCTAACACTTTTGTAATGGCGGCTTTTTGGTAATATCGATCCGCAATATTGTTATCAATTAATTCAGTGACGCTTTGCTTGCCATCAAAAAAAGATACGCGATCAGTGCGGCGTTTAATGAGCAGTTCAAGTTCTTCCTTGGTGTAGAAACCTTGCACCACTCTGGGAATATATTGGGTGTCATCCCATAGATTGGTTTCGTAGCCGTTGGTGTAAAAAATAATGGGGCGAACGCCGCATTGTTTTTCCAAACAATCAGCATATAGCTTGGCTTGGACTTGGCCTGCTGTTGGACTGATACCAGTACGTTTGGCCTCGACTATCGCTAAAGCTGTGCCATCGTCGCTCCACAAGACATAATCTACCTTGCCATTACCGTTTGGGTTCTGGGGTGAGATGGGCATATCACATATGGGGTATTCGCGGTCTTTAACATCAGCAAGTTTCCAGCCCGCTTCTCGCAACAAAGGGTCTATTAACCAGTGACGAGTTTCTGCTTCGTTGTAGTCGTGCTTATCTTGCGCTTGTTTGCTATCTAATACAGCCTGCGCAATGCGTTGCTTCAATGCCTCATTTTCTGCCTGTAAAGCAGCATTTTCCTTTAGGCGCTTTTCTTCCTGTTCCCGTTTTAATTTATCACTTTCTGCTAACTGCTCTTTAAGAGATTCAATCTCTTTAACGGTCATCATCGCCAATTTTGCATCTATGGCGACCGTTTGCGGCACAAGAGCTTCGTCAAATTCAAAAGGGCCAAAATTACTGCGATCTAAATCCGGTGTATAGGTGCGGGCAAACCAATACAGTAAATGGTGCAGTTCTTTTACGGCTTGCAGCGCTTCGCGTTGTGGTGGCGCAGCGCCGTGAACTGCGCCATTACCGATTTTGATAACGAGTTTGAGCTTTGGAAAGAGTGAGTATTTTATGTTTTCTTTAAAGCCCTTATCGTGAATCAGGCTCATCAAGCCTTCGTCATGCTTGGGGCGAACCAAACGGTTATCGATATCAAAAACCGTTTCTACCATTAACTCCACACAATTACGCGCATAGAAGCAACTTACACGCGGATCGCTCTTAATTGCAGCTTCTGCTTTTTTGGCACGAGCCTGCAATTCAGCACAGGCATCCCAGATCGCAAGAAAATCGAAATTGGATTGTGTGATGTTAGTCATAAGAATTCCTTTTAGGCTGCCTTGTGATTAAGGTTCAGTTCGCCGCTAAAGGCTTTTTGAATCAACGAATCAAATAACTTATCAGCATCAACCATATTGTTTTTTTGTTCTTCAATCTGCCTTCTAAGCAAAGAATAGAATTCTTCATATTTTTTTTGTAAGCGCACAGGAGGAAAGATAACGTTCAATGTACTTAACTTTTCTTTTGAAATATTTTTCATTGACCCGCCAGATCCGGATGACAATTTGCTGATTTCAACTCGCTGGCTTGGAAAAGATAGTAATTTCCACATAAAAACCGATGATAACTGAACATCAGCTTTCCAGACAAAGCGCCACAACTTGTCTGGTAGAACAATATTGCCCGGCGTATTGAAGACCATTGCTGTAGCACCGACAAGCTCTGTTGTATTAGCTCGACTAAAAAGCAAATCTCCATTTTTTATATAATGTGCTTCCGGAGGCTCATAATCGTTTGGCAAAGGTTTAGACTCGTAGGACTTAAACTCACCTGAAGTAACTGCGCTTATTTTGGCCACTCTATTTTTAAAATTGGTTGCTTCATCTTCCGAAGCAGCGAGACTTTTCCCACCCAAGAAATCATCAACAATTGATGATAAAGGCAATGTCTTCCACCCCTTCGGATTACTAACCGGATCACCAAACATTTCAATAAATACCGCCTGAGCAAGATTATTAAGTTCTTGCTCCATTTGCTGGCAGTCTTTACGCAGCTGGTCGGCTTTTTCTAAGATCGCGGCGATCTGCTTTTGGATTGAGAGTGGGGGGAGTGGGATTTTGAATTCAGCTAACTCTGATGCGCGGATATTCTTTATGTTTGCGCCAAGTGCAGACTTCGTCCATTCCTTAAAAACAGGAGAATTCAGAAAAAAGTAAAGATAAGAAGGAATACATTTCGAATCGTCTGCTCGAATACCACAACAAAAAGCGCCAAAAGAGCCATTCCAATTTTCATTCGAAATCGCGCATTTTCCAACCAAGTCAGCACTCCCAGAAGAGGTACACATAATGATGTCATTTTTTCTTATTAATTGATCATCTTTTATTTTTGATTTTGGAACCCAAATTCGACCCTCATCCAACAATAGCTCTTGCTGAATACTTCCCGCTCTAATCACAGGCAAATAATTATTCTCTGGCTTTAACTCCCCCTCAGATTTAGCAAAAGTTATTCCTCTTACAATGCTCGCAATCGAGTTTAAAGGAACCGAAATCACAACAATCCCTCCAATGCCGACACGCCTTCAGCCATTTTTTTCTGCAATTCTTTTATACGCTTTAGAATTGCTTTTGGTGAATCGTATTCAACTTCTTCGTACACCACCTCTTTGTACCGGTTTAAGCTCAAGTCATAGTTGTTGGCTTCAATTTCTTTCAGGGGAACCATAAAACTTTGCGCGGTGCGCTTGCGTCGCGCTTCGGTTGGCTTGCCTTCTTCGATTGACTCAAAACGTGCAAGCACATCAGCAATATTGCTTTGCTCATGGGTTGGCTCAGTACCATCTTTAAATAATTGTGTGCGCCTATCATCCAATGAATATCCGTCGGCCTGCATATCGTAAAACCACACTTTATCGGTGCCGCCGGAGTTGGTTTTGGTAAATATTAAAATGGCAGTACTCACACCCGCATAGGGTTTAAATACACCTGATGGCAGGGAAATAACCGCTTGCAGCTTTTGTTCCTTTACAATTTTTTGGCGTATGGCTTGGTGAGATTTGGTAGAACCAAACAAAACACCATCGGGCACAATTACAGCGGCACGGCCGCCGGTTTTAAGCATGCGCAAGATGAGAGCCAAAAATAATAATTCGGATTTTTCAGTAGGCCCTTTTTGTTTGGTGGTGACCTCATTGCCGTCTTCATCAATTTCGGTTTTGCTAGCTTTGGCTTTTTTGGTCGCAGGATTCTTTCCCAGCGCACGCAATAGGTCGGCGGACACTATGTCGAAATCAACACTTCCTTTAAAGGGTGGGTTGGCGAGTATGAGGCTATAGGCTTCGCTGATATTCGCATCACCATAATCTTGCAAGCTATCGCGCTGATGCACTGCAGGATCTTCAATACCGTGCAACAACATGTTCATAGCGCCGATGCGTAGCATGTGACGATCAAAATCGTAAGCGGTAAACATGTTTTGATTGAAATGTTTGCGGTTGGCAGCTTTGGTCAACTCCGTTTTGTATTGCTCTTGAACATATTCGACCGAGGCCATTAAAAAACCACAGGTACCTGAAGCGGGGTCGCAAATTGTGTCGTCAATTTGGGGCTTCATCAGTTGCACCATCATTTTGATGATATGCCGGGGCGTTCTGAACTGACCATTTACGCCCGCCGAGGCTAATTTGCTGAGCAGATACTCGTAAAGATCCCCTTTGGTGTCCTTATCGCTCATATTGATGTTGCTGAGCAGCTGTACCACTTGATCGAGTAGCTTCGGGGAGGGAATCATGAAAATGGCATCTTTCATGTGTTCAGCGAAGCTGCCTTGGCTTTGCAGGCTTTTAATTTTGGGGAAAACCTGGTTCTGCACTATCTCGAACATTTCGTTCGGGTCTTTATCTTTAAAGTTACTCCAACGCAGTGCAGCTTCTTTTTTACTGAAGACCGGGTTAACAAGTTCTTGTCCTGTTGCTTGCGCCTGGCGCTCTGCCGTACGCTGAATTTCATCCAGCCTTCGAATAAACAGAAGGTAGGATATTTGTTCAATAACGGAGATGGGATTGGATACTCCACCTGTCCAGAACATTTCCCATACTTGATCAATTTGGTTCTTTATCTTGCCGGTTAACATAGGTTTCCAAATGCTGCTGATGCCAATACTAATGGCTGTTTGATTGTTCGAATTGGACAGTTGCATAATATTTATTACCCTCATGATGTATTTCCAAAGGGTAATAGCGAGCGCTGTGCCAAGTTATAGTTTGATAGTGTATTTCTTTATCCAGTTACCCAGGGTTTGGTAAGTGCCAAGCCCTAGGAGAGCGGCCGCTTTTGTTTTATTGCCCTGCGCGTCAGCCATGGCGCGCGTTATGTAATGCTGGGCAACCTCACCAATAATTTCTTCAATTTCAATACCTTGGGAAATATCACGCCCCAATATACCCGATTGACCATCTGGCATTGCAAATAGGGCTTGCTGAATATCAGTAGCGGTGATTTTATTACCTGTTGCCCATAAGGAGGCACGCAGCAAAGTAGATTGCAACTCCCGAATGTTACCCCGCCAAGGCTGCTTTAGAATAAGGTTTTTCGCTTCAGCAGAAAGTTTTTTATGGTCCGCCGCATTCAAATCTTTAACTATTCCAGCCAACAGACTTTCGGCTAAAAGAGTAATGTCGCCCGCCCGCTGGCGCAGCGGAGGCAGCTTTAGTACGCCGACCGCGATACGGTAGAACAAATCTTCCCTAAAGCGCCCAGCAGCAACCTCCTGCAAGAGGTCACGGTTAGTTGCGGCTATTACTCTTACATTCACCCTTATTGGTTTTGTCTCTCCAACAGGTGTTAGCTCACCAGACTGGAGTACGCGTAATAGGCGCACCTGAACACTCGGTGGAAGCTCGCCGAACTCATCCAAAAATAAAGTGCCCCCATCAGCCTGCTTAAAAACACCGACATGATCAGCATTGGCCCCCGTAAACGCGCCCTTTTTATGGCCGAAGAGCATGGAGTCAATTAATTCGGGGGGAATAGCGCCACAGTTAACAGGAATGAATGCTCTAGTTGCGCGAGGGCTAGCATTATGGATCGCAGTCGCAAATAGCTCTTTGCCGGTACCGGTTTCACCGTAAATAAGTACTGGGACATCGCGAGCAGCCAGGACGGTCGCCTGCTGCTTGAGCTTATTCATCTCAGGGTTTTGCGTGACTATATCGTTAAAAGCGGCATTGGCTTGAACTTGACCTGCCGCTAGATCTGTCAGCTTTAGGTCCCGACTCGGGATGAATTCAGCGGAGATCTCAAAGGGAATATCGACCTGCTGAACACCCTGTTCAACCGTTGATTGGTAAAACGTCACCTTATGTCTGGTCTTGCCCAAAAGAATCCATACCGCTTGCATGGCGGGAGTGCCGGGGCTGATTAGAACCGCAATAGGCTCTTTGCTTGCGGCAGCTAATTCTGTGAGCAGACGATCTGCAGCAATATAAATGTCATGAAAGTCGATGGGGGATTTGAGAGCTTCGTAACGTGCGGCTACAGGCGCTTTGGTCTGCGCCTTCAGCCATGCGAGGTATGGGGTGACTTCAGCTTCGGTGTAGTTATATAGCAAGTGAAGCGCAGTAAAATCTTCAGCATTAATAGTGGATGCAATTGCTCCAGCTTTATTGCTCTCGCCACTGGCAGCCTTTATGTCATTACCACCAATCCAGCAGACTAAGCGCATAGACTTCGCCCCTGAGAAGAGAGGAGCCCTAAAGAAAAGCAACTAAAGACAAGCCTTTGTGTGTTTTTTATTTGATTCACAATTCATCCAATGAAAGCCTAAACGATGACGAATCTTACTTAGTTTGTGATGGAGAGCAAGAAAAGAAGTATTTATAAGCGCCTTCTGAGCTCCAGCTCGATGCTTCAAGACAAGTAGTCACAGACTCTCTGTAAATGATTGCCCTCCATATAGGGTGAGCAAACACTCTATGCGCCAACCGTGTTATTTAATGTAATTGACGCCAGCCTAATACTGAACTTTACTCACCCCCTGAAAGCCAATCACTGACCTGACCGGCTCACCTCATCAATTAAATATCAAAACCCGATTATCAAGCATCATCTTACGATGCATAATTTTTATTATTAATAGCGTAAAAATTATTATTAATTGGGTTCGGCTGAGACCAGCTGTCGGCTGGTAAGCTATTGTTTTCACTGTCTTTTCATTTTTTGGCGCGAAAATAGCTATAACACAAGCAACTTCGCTAATAGATAAGGAACTAGCCAATGTCAGAACTTAAGAAATTTCAAATCCAAACTGCACGCCCTTTGCCGGTAATAATATTGGCCGATACCAGCGGAAGTATGGCAGCAGATGGCAAAATTGAAGCCCTTAATAAAGGGTTGCAGGACATGATTGCCAGTTTTGCAAATGAGAGTCGCATACGGGCAGAAGTGCAAGTTAGTGTTATTACCTTTGGCGGCAGTTCAGCTGAGCTAAATTTACCTTTAACACCGGCTCACCAAATCCAAAGTTTCACGAATCTCAGCGCGGAAGGCGTGACTCCACTGGGCGGAGCCCTATCTCTGGCAAACCAAATAATTGAAGATAAAGAACTTATCCCTTCTCGGGCTTACAAGCCCGTATTGGTGCTGGTTTCTGATGGATACCCAAATGATGACTGGCAGGTACCTTTTTCCCAATTGATGGCTGGAGAGCGCACGTCGAAAGCCACTCGCTTCGCTATGGCTATTGGTGCTGATGCAGACAAGGCAATGCTAAGTAGTTTTGCTAATGACCCCGAAGCTCCGCTGTTCCAAGCTGAAAATGCACGAGATATCCACCGGTTTTTCCGCGCCGTGACTATGAGTGTTAGCGCGCGCAGCCAGTCAGCCACTCCCAACCAATCAACACCACTACAAATTCCTAGCGCCACTGATCAAGACTGGGAGTTTTAGTGCGCTTGTCAGCCTCAGGCTCTTCCGTAAGAGGGCCTGCCCACCAGCTGAATGATCTACCCAATCAAGATGCGCTCTGCGTTAAAGGCATGCGCAAAGGTTGGTGTATCGCAATCGCAGACGGATTGGGAAGCCGAAAACTAAGCCATATAGGTTCAAAGAAGGCCGTGCAGCTAGCAAGGAATCACACTCGCCTGACAAGTGAAGTGACACATGATTCTGTGGGCATGGCATTGCGTCATGCATGGCTTGCCCATTTTGGTGATCACTACAGTGCATTCGAGACCACGTGCCTTTGGGCTTGGGTTGATAACGAAGGTCGCGGGGTTGCGGGGCAAGTTGGTGATGGCCTATTGCTCGTCAAAAGCCGAGGGGTGTTCAAAGTGATCAGCAATCCACGTGAAAACTTTAGTAATCAAACTGCGACCTTGGCTCAGTCCAATTCGAGCAGTTGGGTAAGTACCGACCTTGTGTTTGTTATGCCCGGAGATGGCGTCTTGCTGATGTCCGACGGCATCTCGGATGATTTGATTCCAGAGCAATTAGAACTCTTCTTTGACGCTATTTATCAGCGCCAGTTACGCCGCAACAAACGCCGCATGCGCCAGTGGTTAACAAGAGAACTCCACAACTGGTCCACGCCACGCCATGGAGATGATAAAACCATTGCTGGCATTTTTAGAACGGATTGATTCACATGGCATCAACAACAGGAACACCACAGAAGCGCGAAGTTTTGGACACCAAGGGTTCGGCATATGAATTAAAGGATGAAATTAGCCGAGGTGGACAAGGCATTGTCTATCACACCCACCTCCCACAGGTGTTGATTAAAGGCTTTGTTAATAAAGACGAGCAAGCACGCCAACGCTGGCGTAAACATATCTCATGGCTTATTCAGCAGGATATGGGAGACCTGAAGCTGGCTAGACCACTTGTAATGCTGGCTGAGCCGAGATGCGGCTATGTCATGGAGTTAATGGATGGCCTAATTTCTTTGCAAAGTCTACTTGATAGTTTTATTGCGGCAGGAGAAGAGGCGGCTGCCGATTATCTGCAGCAGGGAGGCATGCGTCGCCGTGTTCGTATCCTTTGCCAGCTAGCTCGGACTTTGAACCAGCTACATGGACGCGGCATGCTTTACGGTGATTTATCCCCTGCAAACATATTTGTTTCTGATGATCCGTTACACGCGGAAACATGGCTGATCGACTGCGACAACATTAGCTTGGAAGCCCACAGCAGCATGACCTTGTATACGACCGACTATGGCGCACCGGAAGTTGTACGCGGAGATGCGCTGCTTTCCAGTCTCACTGATGTGTGGTCTTTCGCGGTCATCACTTATCAGCTGTTGACTCATAACCATCCATTTAAAGGTGAGTTAGTCAACGATGGTGAGCCGGAATTGGAAGAAGCTGCGCTTCGAGGTCTGCATCCTTGGATTAATGACTCCCAAATCGACACGAATATTTGTTTCAGTAACCTTCCCATCGAATTGACGGAGCATAGCCGTTTGCCTGAATTATTTCGGCGCTGCTTTGAGGATGGTAAAGAGAATGCATATGAGCGACCAGGAATGGCGGAGTGGCTTGAAGCGCTGAGCGAAATTGAAGAGCGTTTTTTCGACTGCGCAAACTGTGGCGGTAACTCACTGTTGCCTGTTGAGCTGAGCACCATTGATGATGCCGTTTGTTTTTTTTGTGGTGAACCCGCTGACCCTAAGCTTGTGCTGTTCGAGGAGTTCATTGTCCTGCCAGAGGAAAACCAATCTGAAACCCCAGGGAATTGGGTCGCGACTGGACGCAAGGTATGGCTGCAACCGGGAGCAAGTCGGGAGCTCAAGCGATTAATGCCGACTTTTAATTACGACCGCTGGCCTGCGGATCATATTCGCATTGATTACACAGATAAGGGGCTGGGCATACACCCCTTAACCAAAGGCAATCTACACCTTCAAAGAGGCAATACAAAAAAGCTGTTAGAGCGTTATCAAGGGCTCAAAGAGGAATTGCGCGGGCAACATGCTGAGCCCTATCAAATCCACGTGGGTGAGTTGGGTGAGTCTCATATTGTTTGGCAATTCAGGTGGTGATGAGAAATGGAATTTAAAGATTTTCCCATGCTGTCTGAAGATGTGCTTGTGCTCTCTGCGGATGAGCGCATTGACGAACTCCAAGCAGGGCAAGCGATACTAATCCAGAGCTATCAAGAAGAATGGTTGGTTGTTCAGGGTAACTCTCGCATCAAGGTCAAATGCGCTCCAGCTGATCATGGGCTATTCAGTAGCCTCGTTTTGCGCGATCAAGTCCGCTGGCTTCTCACCAGTAAACAAAATGGCAAACTTCTAGTGCAGTATTGCGTGCCTGTAGAAATTTCAACCATGCAACTTGAACTAGGAATTGACGAACTTATTGCTGATGATTTGTATGGCAAGCACGAAATTGCGACTGTGAATATCGATCTCGCTTGCCATTGGTTCGCTGAGCAGTTTGTTGTAGAAGGGCATGCCGAAGGTGATTGGCTCACGATTGCTCGTTTTAATAACAGCGATTCCAAGGGAAGCTTTCAACTACTTGGCAAGGGCTGGCGTGCAGATGTGGTTCAAGACCAAGATGGCGTACTGATGGTTAAGCGTGTAACCCGGCATGTACGTCGAGATGGCACTTACTCTTTACTGGTCGGTCATTTCGAATTTAGTGATGCGTCGGTTGCCGCAACACTTAATAGTGCCAGCCAGCAAGCACTGCTGAATGCGGCGCTAAGGGACAGTGCCAGTTACCTTGAATTATGGAATTTGTACAACGACAAGGAATGGCAGAGCGCCTTGAAACAAGCAGAGACATTGCGATCCCTAAAGTTCGTGCAGTTCGCTGGGGCTGAAGATGGTCGTGAGAATATCTGGCGCCTGACGCCAAAGTCCTTAGGCGACTATCGTGAATTTAAAAAGCGCTGGAGTAACCTTGATCTGCCTGCGGACACTCAATTTGATCTAGGAACTGAAGCTCCCGACTGGGCAGAGGAGTTAACTACTGATGAAACAAAAGCACTAACTCGCACACCACGCGGGACAATCCTATTTGAGCAGGATTGCGTTGTGTTTAAGCCTGCCTCAAATCGACGGGATGTTCGGCCAAAACAACCTGACGGTTGGCTTTATCTTTCCTTGGCGGGCCATCGCACAGTAGGTAAGCGCCGCTTAGCGGCAAAGCGCTCAATCGATTCGGGCAAACGACTACCGCAGCTGAAATGGTTATTGGAAGGTGTTGCGGTACCGGCGGCGCGGCGGCGGACAATTCCAGGGCTTACAGCCTATGCGAGAGAAACTTTCAAGGGGGGTAAGCCCACAGAGAAACAAGCTCTGGCCATCGATACGGCACTTAACACTCCAGATTTAGCGATCATCATCGGCCCACCTGGCACCGGTAAAACACAGGTAATTGCTGCACTACAGCGGCGCTTGGCCGAAGAGGCACAAGATCGGAATATTGCTGCGCAGGTTTTAATCAGTAGCTTCCAGCACGATGCAGTAGACAACGCACTAGACCGCAGTGATGTATATGGTTTGCCGGGAGCGCGTGTGGGCGGCAAGCGCGGGGCGAGCGACGAAGATTCGCTAATTGATTCTTGGCTTGATCGTCATGTGAGCCATTTACAGGGAAAAATTTCGGCGGAGTACGCTAAATACCCAGAGCTAGAACATATTAAAAATTTATCCTCCAGGCTTGCTCTCATCCGTGTTACTGGCACGTCTACTGGGCTGCAGGCAGAGGAGTTCAGAAAAGTTCTGTTAGGGCTACGCAGCTTGGAAAGCAGCGGCCTTATTCTTCCCCCTAAACTTGAAAGCGAACTTGAAGATTATATTGATCAGTTGCAACAACGAGCTCCAATTGCGTCAGAGACATCAGTAGATAAGCAAGTCTTAAGGCGGATCCGTGCATTACGAGTAGACCCAGTTACATTTAATGATGATGGCCCGGATCGCGCATGGGACTTGCTCAGTTGGCTGAAACGAAACGGACAGAACAGCAATGCTGAATTGTTAACACTTCTGCAAGAAGCAGCAGACAGTCATCAAATGTCAGAGCCTGCATTACAAAAAATCGCGGATTGGAAAATGCGCCTACTTGATCAGTATTTACCAGATTACCGCCCTGTGGAGCTCAAGTCCCAAACCGACAGTAAAGGGTTGGCGCTACTCGATGAAGTCGATAGGCATCTGGAGGGTAAGCTGCTTCAGCGCAAACAAGGAGTGGCATGGGTGCTTGAACAATTAGCCGGTAGCCTTGAAATGGACCGAACCGCAGCACAAGCGGTTGTAAATGAATACTCCATGGTCGTCGGAGCAACCTGCCAGCAAGCTGCAGGGCAACAGATGGCAAACCTCAAGTCAGTGGCTGGCCTAGATAGTTCTGAAATAGAGTTTGATACGGTAGTGGTCGATGAGGCTGCGCGAGCTAACCCATTGGATTTGTTTGTACCTATGTCTATGGCTCGGCGTCGAGTAGTTCTGGTTGGAGATGACAGGCAGTTACCGCACATGCTTGAGCCTGACATCGAAGGTCAATTGCAAGAAGAGCATCAACTGACAGAGCAGCAACTGGCCGCTTTTCGTTCTAGTCTGTTCGAGCGCTTGCGGATAAAGCTGCAAGACCTTGAAAAACAGGATTCAATTCGACGGGTTGTAATGCTTGATACTCAGTTTCGAATGCATCCTGTTTTAGGAGAGTTTATCAGTAAATACTTCTACGAAGCTGTTGGTCTGGACAAGGTTCGCTCTGGTAGAGAGCCGGAAGATTTTGCATTTGATAAGGTATTTTTAGGCGCTCTTGGTGAGCGTGAAAAACACTACCGCGACAAAGTTTGTCAGTGGATTGATGTGCCCATCTCACAGGGTAAGGACCAGAGTGAAGGGACGAGTCGTGTCCGAGATTCTGAAGCACAGCGCATTGCAGATGAAGTTGTGGGACTCATGTTAGCTGGAGGGGATAGCCTTTCTATCGGTGTCATCACCTTCTATGCAGCCCAGCGCAATTTGATTATGGAAAAGCTAGCGCAAAAACGGATAGACGATTTTCCGTTAATGGAACTGCGTAATGGATCATACGAACCACATGAGCATTTTAAGTGGGCTAGAAAGGTTCGGAGCGATGGCTCTTTTAGCCTTGAGGAGCGACTTCGCGTTGGTTCTGTTGATGCATTTCAAGGCAAAGAATTTGATGTCGTTCTCTTGTCCTGCGTGCGAACCTACCAGCCAGCAAAACAAGCTTTAAATTCTGGACATGATGAGAAGGATCATGAGAAACAATTGAATCGTCAATTTGGCTTCTTACGTTTGCCGAACCGCATGAACGTAGCCATGAGCCGCCAACGTCAAATGTTGATCTGTGTGGGTGATGCTCAATTAGCCATCAATCCAGAAGCAAAAGAAGCGGTGCCCGCGCTCGCAGCCTTCTATGAAATGTGCGGGGGCGATCATGGCAGCGTTCGCTGAAACCAGCACTTTTCTGACGTTTGGCGAGAAGCCGAAGGTACCTTGCCGCCCCGTACTTTGGCCTGTGCAGATGCACCGCGTGTTGTATCCAGATGCCAAGCGTCCTCAGTTAAATCTGTTTCAGCGAGCGGTGTTGGGATTGATTCGTACGCGCACTACTCGCACTGAAACCATAGCTGAACTTACCGGATTACATCCGAGCCTGATAGTGCTCATCATCGCACAAGGCGTGAGTAACGGTTGGCTTGTAGCAAATGCTGATGCGCTAACACCACTTGGTGAGCGCTTGCTAAATGACGAAGAGCTGGATGCTTCCAGTCTGAAATCTGGCTATCTGCTACAGGATGCTGTAACCGGGCAATTCTGGCCGCGCATGGCTACGGAGCTAAAGCAGATTGAGCCGAAGAATCCCCTGGATACATACCCTGAATTCATCGCCGAGCGAAATACCGGAAAATCAATCACACCCTTCTTGATTGTCAGCAGCAGAACTGCGTTGCCTTCTCTCAATCATGAGTCTCTGATGATTGCCTATCGCAATTACCGCGAAGACTATCGTGCAAACCAACAGCTTGGTCAAAGTGACTCGTTACCGAAACAGATTAACCTTCAGGGGGTGCAGTGTCTGGATGACTCACCTCAGTCGGCGCGAGTTCTTGTTTGGGTAACTGCCGATAATGACGGTGTTGATCTATGGTCGGTAAAGGATCCATTTGGGCTGCGCGAAAACGCTTGGTGGCTGAAGGACTCGCTACAACACATCATTGAGGGTGACTCAAATCTGCTGAAACGCCTGGAACCGTTGGTAGCTGTACCACGTTCTGATAATCAAAGTGCTGAAGAATGGCTTACATCATTACGTAAAAAAACAGACCTAGATATCTTAATTGAATTTCCTTGGGCCGAGCGCCAGCCTGACATTAAGCGTTACATAGCGGCGCTTTTGGTTCGTAAAGAGAAATTACACAGCGATAGTAGTGAACATGAATTGGCTGCGGCATTTCTGGAGTGCCAAAAGTTACTCGAAGTCGTCATGCAGTGGCTGATTCGAAAGTATCCAGCCGACATTGGGCATCTACCCAAGCTGCCAGTACATGACCGCGCGCTAAACCAGGAAATTCTCTCTGCTCTACAAATCCCTGCTTTTAATGAGCGCGTCGTCGAATCTCTATCTAGACAAAAAATCAATCAGGTGATTCAAACATGTAGAAAACCAACCGATTCGCTCAAAGCCCTACTTTTTGCTGCAGCTATAGGATCTCTAGGCGCATCGCAGCACCCCTTTAAAATTCTTACCGATCAAGAATTACAGTTGGAAAGACTGTTGGATCTGGCAGATCTACGCAATCAAAGTAGCCATGGTCAAAGTAGTTTCATTGGCAAATCAGCAACTCAAATCACTAAACAAATGGCATTGGATAATATCCAGTACACATTGGAATTTACCGAACGTTTTCAGGAATGGATGTAATGGCAAAGAAAAGCGCAAATAAAAATGGGACGCAACATTCTCAATCGGGAACATTCCCCAGCTCAGGCTCTCAACGAACCTCACCAGAAAAACTGGTACCTGTTTGGAGTGCATCATTTGAAAATGCATCCAAGATTTACCAGTCGTTCGATATGACATTGGATATTAAGGTTAATCAGGAATGGTTGAATGTAGTTCTTCAGCGCTTTCAAGCTGAAGAGGCGGCTGAAGTAGAAAGTTGGATAGAACGCTTCGCTGAGGTGTGTAAAGAGCTCGGAAAATTCAGAGAAAAATTACAGGAAGAGTATTCCGAGCGCTGGGATGCAGCAAATAGGCTCGGTAAGGAAAATGAAGCAAAAGAAAAAGAAATCGCCGCAAAGTTTGCTGAGTATGAGGCTGCGCGTAGTAACTTAGAAAGCGGAAAGGCTGATTTGACACAAGAGGAACAGCGTCTTTCTCAGAAAAATTCAGAGCTACTAGAGCGTGAGCGAGCACTCAAGTTACGCGAGATAAATGCTGACGCGGGTTTTGCAATTCAGAATCAGCTAGCCTTGAGTCAGCTTGAAGAGCATCAACGTCAACTACTTAAACAACATGAAATCCTTCTTGCACAGCTCCAGGAAGAAAAACACAATCTTAGTGACGAGCTTAGGCAGGCAGCAAAACGTTTAGCTGAGATCAAGTACAACTGTACAGAGGAGGAAGCAGAGCGAATTAAGCAGCTGGAGCAACGCGAAGATGAAATCAATCAAGATAAAATAGAACTTGATCGAGCGCGCTCCAGATTGGACCGCGAGTGGAGCGATTTTAAAAGGACAGAAGATGACTTTGATAAACGAATAAGTTTTGAAATAGGCCGTGAACGTGAGAGCCATATTCAAGAACTGGCAAAAATAGAGCGTCAGCGAGACGATGCTTGGAGAAAGGTGGAAGAGTTAAAAGAGGAACTAGCGGATACTCAAGAACTCAAGCAAGTATTCGGTGAGCGGTCGGCTTCAGACATTATCCAAGAGCTCGAAAGCTTGCGGAGCGAAAACAGAACACATCAGCGCACTCTAGATCAATCGGATACTGCAAGGTTGCAGCAAGAAAATGAATACTTGCTAAAAAGTAAAGCTGATCTTGAGCGTGATATTTCAGTGTTACTACCGGAGCTAGATGAAGCTCGCCGTGAACTAAGCATCAAGCGAGTCGCAGCGACTGAACTAGAATGTGTGGCAAGAGAGAAGCGTGTTCTAGAACAACATAAAAACACGCTAGCTGTCCACATTGACGACTTAGAAAGTCGCATTGATCAATTAACAAATAGCCAAAAGACGCAGACGCCTTTTCCTGCTATGTCGCTTATGGACTCGGAGAAAGAATTTCGTACAAGTATTGAACTCGAAGATGTTCCGGATCTCGTGCAATTTAGTAGCGAACTACAGAACCGTATTGCTCGCGCAGAAAAACATGTTGAACTGTTCTATTCCCTTAAAGATATCCGCATATTGCTTGGCGGCTTGGCAATGAGCCAGCTACATGTATTCCAAGGCATCAGCGGTACTGGAAAAACTAGTTTAGCCAAAGCCTTCGCTAAAGCCATGGGTGGATTTTGTACTGACATTTCCGTTCAAGCGGGCTGGCGCGATAGGGACGATTTGCTGGGCCACTACAACGCATTTGAGCGGCGGTTTTATGAAAAAGATTGCTTGCAAGCTCTCTATAAAGCTCAGACTTCTCGCTGGCAAGATACATGCAACATCATCTTGCTAGATGAAATGAATTTGTCACGTCCTGAACAGTATTTTGCAGAGTTCCTTTCGGCTCTTGAGAAAAATAACAAAGATGAGCGATTGATAAGCCTTTCAGAAACTACGCTACCTAATGCTCCCTCCATGTTTAAGGATGGGCGCAAAATTTTGGTGCCGGAAAATATATGGTTTATTGGCACTGCAAACCATGACGAAACAACTAATGAGTTAGCCGATAAAACCTACGACCGTGCGCACGTGATGACACTACCCAAACAAGATGAACGCTTCCAGACAACCAGCAGCGATCCGAAGAGTTACTCTTATCTCTCTTTGCGCAAAGCGTTCGATCAAGCTCGCAGCACACATAAAACTGAGGTTCAAGAGTTGCTTGATAAGTTGTCAAAAGATGCATTTACCGAGCAGCTTGGCACACAGTTCTCGCTCGGTTGGGGTAACCGCTTCGAAAAACAAGCACTCGATTTTATCCCTGTAATGCTAGCGGCAGGCGCCACTAATGGAGAGGCGCTTGATCACCTGCTAAGTACTCGAATCATGCGCTCTGGCAAAGTTACCGGAAGATATAACGTGGCAGTTGATGCAGTTAGAACGCTGAAAGACACACTCGAAAATTACTGGGTAACTTGTAACTTAAAAGGCGACCCTGTTAATTCTCTTGCATTACTGAATGGGGACATTCAACGCCTTGAGGGGCTTCGCTAATGTGGCTTGATAGATTGACTGGAGAAAATGTCAGTGCCTTGCCATCGCTTGTTGAATCTGGACGCTATTACTTAGGTGACAGTTCGCTACTTTTTAACGGCCACACTCCGAACTTTTCTGGTGTCTTAGTGAATGATGGTAGCGAGCGTTGTCAATTAAATAATGAGCGCCGTTTGTTTGAAATAGCTCTGCAAGCCCAGACTAACAAGATGCAGCTGATATTCAATGCAATAGCTACGTTAGATGCAGAGCTACAACAATGTACCGAATTGATTTCACCGTTGATGCCAGCAACGATGATTGATGAGGAGAGCCGTCTCTCACTGTTTGAGGAGCGGCTTCTCGTTGTGGTTCGCACGGGGCATTTGCATCAAATCTCACTACATCCTCGTATGGATCTGCATTATCAAGATGAAGTCACAGACGTTGCGCGCGCTCGGCGCCTAGCAAAAGGCGCTTTGGTTCATTTGGCGTCGCATTCTGAACACTGGCAAAGACAAACGCTCAGTGGAGTAATTCCCAAAAAGATTTTGGCCAAACACAGTACAGATGATTATGGTATATATGAAAATCGTGTCTATGTACATTTGATTGATCAAATAGAGCGCCATTTGCGAGGTCGCATCGAGACGCTGAATAGCCTTCGTTGCACCCTGAGTGATGCATTGAATTTCTATCAAACAAATGACATCCATCATCAACTAGCTGCAGCGGTCTGCCAGCTCTGGGGCATGGCCTTAGACCAAGCTAATACCAGTAAAGCGTCAGACTTGATGCGTGAGACACTGGAAACACTTCAGTATCTCCATAAAGTAATTTCCGGACTACAGCAAAGTGGATTGTATTTGTTAGTCGAACGAAATGCGCGAGTGGCCAGCACATTACACATGACAAATATTCTTAGTCATGACGAGCATTACCGGCATTTGAGCATCCTATGGGAGCTGTTAAGCAGCGAGCGTAGTGATCATAAGTCCTCCCCTGAAGAGCGGTTTAAATATAATCAATACATGGCGCAGGCCTACTCTCGCTACGCGGGATTAATACTTCGACACGCACTACTTCCATACATGGATGGGCAAAATGAAGGTGTATGGGCCGGCAGAAATTTAAAGTTACGATGTCGTGGACTGGACTGGGAGCTTGTAAGCATTACTATTAACGGAGAATCGGTTGAGGAGATCCTGCTTACTGTAGTTCCTTTGCTGAGTAATCTAGTATCGGCTAATTATTTAGGGCAATGCTCTGATAATAGAATAATTGCTTACCCTGCAATTAACGATAGGAACATTCAAGATGAATCTCAAGAGTATTGGATGGTACTGTCACCCTCCGACATGTATTGTGTGGAGCGTTTTGGGTTATTGATTGACCGTGTGCTACATCTCAAAGTGCTTCAATCTTATGGGCTGCCGTTGACTAAAATTCCGAATAAGGCGGGGGACAAAGTGCAAGTTTCATCCGCTTTGCATTTAGATCAACACAAGCATGAGTTGGTAGTGCGAGAGGCTCTGGCTGAACCAATCCTTTGTGAGTTGAAAGAGGTTTTATGCTCAAATAATGCAACGCAACAAGCAGATAATTTAGTGTTGCGAAATCAGGAAATTCTTGCGCTCCAGAAATGCCCCTTATGTAAAACGAGTGGGCGTCTTATCTCTCAAGATCCCGCTGGATTTAAGGTGAGGTGTGAGGCTTGTAAGGTTGAACGTTACTTGCAACGTCAAAAAGATAAATGGGTATTTGATCAGAAAATTTCTGGGCAAACTGGATTTCAAAAGTTTGGCCGTAGAACAATGTCTTTGTATTTTTAAATTCAATGTTCACAATCGCCGCATACGCACTTTGAACCACCCATGAGGCTTCAAATTTTATTTGAAATACGGGGGGAATGGGTGTTGCGACCGAAATAAACTGAACTCTTTTCTAATACTTTTGGGGGGGAATATTACGGCAATTGGTGAGCGTGCTCGCTACAAGATCAATTTTGTGTCTCAGCTTCTTTAATCGACTGAATGATCACTTCAATCCCTTCGTGAGGATCTGCTCCTATCGCGTGGCAATACCTCACGAATTCTACAAGCTCTATCTTCTTTCTATCTTGCTCCATTTTCCCCACGCTGGTCCAATGGGCTCCAATCATAGGAGCTAGGTCGCGCAAAGTTAACGAAGTTGCAGCTCGCTTTTGCTTCAGCCAAAAACGAAGTTTTTCATAATGAGGTGAGTACGAAGACGTTTTCATTGTAGCGATATTAGATACAAGCTAGAATGTAGCGAAATTCACTACAATCTCAATAAGCATCAAATGAAGCCAAAACACCTAAAGCATGAAGTATTTAGTGCTTTCAAAGAACTGATAGGCAGCCGTTTTACGGTTGCCCAAGCCGTCTCCATCTACATGGCAAGTCCATTTTGCTCTCACTCGGACGCAAAGCCCGCGCGGCAATTTGTCTATAGAAACATGAAGCGGCTTCTTCAAACTGGTGAGCTAGAAACAATCGGTTCTGACGGCGGTTGGCAAAAATATCGTTTTACTGAAAGCTTTAGCGCAAGGTTAGCTTCTAATGTATCTCCCATTTCAGGTCAGCGAATGGTGCCGGAGTCTTCAAAGATATGTGGGAGTCTTACCGAAAGGCTAAATCAACAAAAGTTGGAATTACTTACCGCAATGGGTGAAGCTGAAGAGTACGACGCAATTTACAAAGAGCTACCAGAGATGCGAGAGCAAATTCAATCACTTTATAATGATTCGCGAGATAGGTGTTCGAAATTATTGGGGAAAGTTAAGGCGCTCGAAAATCTCATATCATTGAGCTCAAGATAAACATATGCAATTAAGACGCTGGCAATCCGAATGTATTACGAAAGCTCTAAATAAATTCTCAGTACCGGGTAATCACTTTCTCTGCTTGGCTACGCCAGGGGCAGGCAAAACTGTTATGGCTTCTGTTTTGGCCTCCAAACTGCTGGAGCAAAATCTAATAGACCTTGTTCTCTGCTTTTCACCATCAGTGATAGTATCAAGTGATTTTGAGCGCACTCTTGCAGTTCAAACCAATGCTCGAATGGACGGCCTGCTAGGCTCTAAAGGACGTTCACTTACCTACCAAGCAATGCTTTTTTTAGATGATGCATTCTGGAAGCTATTTGATAGCAACAGGATATTTGTAATATTTGATGAGATTCATCACTGTGCTGGCGACGGTTTGGATAATGCGAACGCATGGGGACAAAAAATTATTCGGTATATTCAAGGTCGTGCTACTTATTCATTAGCACTCACGGGCACCCCTTGGCGTTCCGATCAAATTCCTATTGCACTTTCGAATTATTGCCAACAACATAAAATTCATTGCGATTATGTATATGGTTTGACGCAGGCAGTTGCTGACAACGTGTGTAGAACTCCAAAAATCACGCTGATTGACAATGATAAGGTTTGGATTAAGCACAATAATGAAGTGTTTAAGTTTTCATGTTTTGGTGAGTTACTGAAAAAATCAAAATGCTCCTATCAACAATTGATAGAAAATGAAACTCTCATTTCCTACTTCATCGATAAGGCGTCAAAAAAATTATCCTCAATTAGAAAGCAGCACTCAAATGCAGGTGGTCTTATTGTCGCTGCATCGGTAGAACATGCCAATAAAATTTCTGAGATATTGCATCGTCGGACCGGGGACCAGGCGTATATAGCTACCTATAGAGAAGAGGATCCACTAAGTATAATCAACACGTTCAAATATAATTCTGAAAAATGGATTATTTCTATTGGGATGATTAGCGAAGGAACCAATATACCTAGGTTGCGAGTATGTTGTCATTTAACCCGAGTTAAAACGGAGCTGCATTTTCGACAAGTTTTGGGCAGAATATTGCGCAGCAGTAATGATGCAAATGAAGATGGGTTTCTCTACATGCCTGCAGAACCCAATCTTCTTGAATACGCCAATCGTGTTGCACAAGAAATACCAGATGGTGTGGCTATTAAATTTGACTCTATGTCGAAGGCACAAGGTCGTGAAGGTGATGCTTTAATTCTGAAGAGTGACGATAATCTCGCCACGAATGTAATCCTGACAGTCGATTGCAGCTCTACTTACGATTCAGAGCCGGAATTAGATCTTAGTCACCAAGCAGGGCTAACTTCACTCGCTAGATCATATGAATCTACAGTTAATATCTTTGGCAGGTTTAAGCAAGAACTCCTGTCACTCCCGCTTACTGCTTGTTGATGCAAAGACAATGCTCAAGGGTATCGTTACAATTATTCTTTATTTTCTTTTCGATCTAGCCTGCAATACTAATTTGTAGCGCATGAAAGAAGCTTAGCTGAAAATCAAATAACCTCGTGTTGATTTATATATGAAATTGGTCGTTTTTTGCGTTTAAGAATGACCCAGGATAATAGGTATAAGTAATCATCCTTGCTGGTTTTTTCAATATTCAATGCCAAAATGGGTCTGCTTTGAATACAAATCAATAACCCTATCTTTAAAAGTGGAAACTATGCCTGATATTAATGACGAATTTGATGCTCTGCTAGTACGTATTTCCTCTCCAAAAACCCGAAGAGCAGGTGACGCTTTTTTCTCAGCCGATCCTCTGGACTTGTCCATTACGTATTCACCAGACAATTTTGATAGCTTCGGTGCTCAGTCTGATGGCAAGTCAACCGACACCATCTGTAAGAAATGATGATCCTTTAACGCAGTTATTCTTTCGAGCTGAGCATTAACCTACCTTTTTCCTCGCTTGCTGCGGAGCTGTCCTCATATAAAAAAGTCGCTAATAAGATATGGCCACCATTTTCTTTGGAATCAACGGGGAAAACATTTAAAGTCTCACTTCGGCCGAAGCTGTGTGAAAACTAAAAAACGACCGAATACATAAATTCCATCGGATAGATTATGTAATCTTCGTGCTCACACAGGCAGTATATTTAGTCAAATGAGGGTTATATGTTGATTTGCACCGTAGTTTGACCCACTTTTGCATCTAAGAATGACCCTGAAAAAATGTGCAGAAACTCAACCCACATATAGCTTTGCAGTTGTTAGCTATGGGTCAAAATTCAATGCAAAAGTGGGTCAAACTACGGTGCAAATCAACACTCTAACTTCAAAGGAGAGGCTATTTTTTTTAGTTGGCCCTCAAAAGCATTTGGTGAGTATGGGGACGATAAAATCAGAGCGAACGAAAGCGATGAGTTATTGGCTGATTTTTTACAGGACGTTGCAATCAAAAATAACAAGAAAATTCATATTGTCGCCCATAGCATGGGGGCGTATATATTAATGAACTCGTTGACAATAATTAATGAGCGCATAAATAAAACCCCCAACTTACTTATTGCTCGCAGAAATAAAAATGACGGAAGTATTTTCTCTCAAATAATTTTAGCCGCTCCCGATATTGCGCAAGATGAGTATAGAGAAAAATTCTCGACGAAAAATCTGTCAAAACTTGCCAATAACATTACATTGTACTCTGCCGACAATGATTGGGCACTCAAGACATCAAGATTAGTAAATATACCAATCGAAGGTACATCACAGGCCAGACTTGGAGACTCTACAAAAGAGTTTTTTGTGGTTGAAGGAATGGATACGATTGATACGAGAAAGCGAATAGATGCCCAAATATTTGGGCATTCATTTTATGCGGAATATTCAAGTCTTCTGTCTGATATACATATGTTATTAAACTATGAGGCATCACCTGACGACAGAATGCTGCAAAAGGTCATTGACAGCAAAGGGAACGCCCTGTGGTTTATTAGGGAGTATTAATGTCTAGGTAGCTCGCGATAGTCACAGCACTATAAATATTCTAAGTCGACGTAAGATGAACATGACCCTATTGAGCGAAAAAAAATACGATGTGTTATGTAAAAAGGTTGCGCACGAGACATTTGATCCATGGTGCGAAAAAACCGAAATAATCTTCAAAACTCATAAAATCCAAGACAAAAATGATCTGATGCTGGCTATTGCGTTCGCATATTCCTGGATTCCAACAGTACCCAAATGGCGCGGTGAACTCGATTGGGCTAGATGCAAAGAGCAATTGAAAAGGCTTCAGTCTGGAAACTCGACTGCTATAGCGGAACTTTTTCGATTGATTGTTCCGTCGGTTAATAATTCCATAATTGGTACATCGAAAGCGCTTCATTTCGTTTATCCTGAATTAATCCCTATTGTTGACAGCAATGTTGTGAAAGCATGGAGATCCATTTTCAATGAGGACGAACGCAATATAAATAAGAACGCCGGGGTCGCCCGTTTTCCGTTAGATTTCGGAAAGGGGGGCAGTCGACAAAAAGTTGAGCGGCATATAGATCTGTATCTGCAATATAGACAGAATCTGATAGATTGGTCCAGTCGATTAAATGGTGTGAGCACTCGTGACATTGAAAGGAAGCTGTTTCTCTATGGACGAATTATTGAAAGTTAAAATTTTGGAGAGATTAAAGGTATTTAATTATTTAGGTTTTTCTGTTTGAAGGCAGAGTCAGGTAGGCCTTTGCGGAGCCAGAGTCAGTCTGGCTTGCTAAAATGACGGAATCGCTGCTCTCAGGGGGTGAATAAAATATTCGGATGTGACCCGGAATGCCAGTAAAAATGTGCAAGTAGTAAAGTTAAGTATCAGAAAGTTCCAAGTTATATTAATTTTAATTGCGACAAATGGGGCAGCTCAGAAATTTTCGTCATCGATATTTTTTCTTCAGCAACTCCTAGCTGTTTTAGCCTATCTAAGTGTGACATTTTTTCGTGATCAAGATAGTACGAGGTGTGATAGACGGATTGTGCGCTTACAGAGCTTATGAGTTTTTCAAAATATGGCAGATCTACGTCAGCTAGTGAGTGACCAAGAATGTAAACTGTATCAACACCAGACAACTGATTAAAATAGAATTCATTTGCCTCTATTATGTCGTTTGTTGGCTTGAACGTACTTGAAAAATAACCCTGCAATTCATCCCTCGCCAATTCAACAGAATAATCATAGCGGTCGCTCATGCATTGCTCCCACAGTTCTAGTTCCTCATCTGTCAAATGTGGAGGAGGACTTTGTTCATCATCTATGAAATTTTCGGCCGGAATTGCATGTCCCAGCACTAATTCTGAGGATTCACTCGCTGCCTTTCCATGTATATAGTTTATTTTGCTATCGTTGACCCCGTAATATGCCTGAAGCGTGTTTGTATAGTTGAAGGAAATTAGGTGGGCATTGGAGAAATCTAGAAGCAATCGCTGCTCTAAGGTAGGGTATTCAACTTGAAAAATGAATTCCTTGAAGGCTGAAAACAAGGTGTTAAGTAACTTGTCAACAAAGCTGCTAACCTCAATGGAATACGCCCCCCAATCTCTGTCCCGGAAATCCTCCCCTCCGGGATTTGCGATAAATTGAGAAAGTGATTCCATTACTGATTCGGTATCGAGTTTCGACAAATCGTTCTCGAAGTCACTCCAGAGTGCTCTGTCGGCTGTAGATTCATCGCAGTGCGTTAAATCACAAAATCCGTAAAACTCGATTAATTGATCGTAGACATTCGGATAGTGTTCTTTAACGTAAAGACCAAAGCTTGAATATTTCGTATCGAGGCGGTGATGTAAGTCGAATCCATTGCCAAGAATATATAGCGTTTCCAATGTTGTGCTCCATGCGGTAAAAAAATTGAATAGACATGCCAATATCAAATCTCTCTCTTTGCCCGCAATCGATTGAGGCAGAACTTACAAGCAGTGACAGACATTGAAACAGAATGGCAAATTAATTCGTCGGTACGTTTTAAGGCCACCTAACATTGAAAAAATATCCCTAATAATTTCCCGAGGACCGAACAAGCGCTGGCTCTTGGAGGTTCGCAAACTGTTCCCGCAATTGAAGGACATGTTCTGCCCAGTAGCGCTCGGTATTAAACCATGTGAACGTTGATGGGAATGCCGGATCAGTCCAACGCCTCGCAATCCAAGCGGCGTAATTTAGCATACGAAGAGTTCGGAGGGGCTCTATCAAACATAGTTCTGAATCGTTGAAGTCATGGAACATCTCATAGCCTTCTAATAGCGAATCGAGCTGTGTAGTTTGGTCTTGGCGATCACCACTTAACAACATCCACAAATCTTGTACAGCTGGCCCCATGCGACAATCATCGAAGTCAACAAATACCCCCCGGTCTTCTCGCCACAAAATGTTGCCCGGGTGGCAATCAGCATGAATACGAATTGGTGCATACGTACACTCACTGAATCGCTGTTCTATTATTTTAATAATATCTTTAGTCAGTGATTCGTAGGCCGGAAGGAGACTCGGTGGAATAAAATCATTACTCAGGAGAAATTCCCGACTATCGATACCGTAACTCTGGATATCGAGCTGTGGCCGACTGCTGAAGGGCTTTACCGATCCAATCGCGTGTAATCTTCCAAGTGAGCGACCGAGTAATTCTAATGTGTCCAAGCTATCTAGCTCTGGGGCATGTCCTCCGATTCGTGGAAATAATGCGAAAGTAAATTCTCCGTCCCGATGAGCACTTACTCCGCTTTCATGTACTAACGGTGGAACAATTGGCCACTCTGCTACTGCAAGCTCTTTACAAAAGTCATGCTCCTCGCTTACTTGCTCAAACGACCACCGAGACGGTCTGTAGAATTTTGCGATGATTGGCGCGGAGTCATTTATTCCGATTTGAAACACACGGTTTTCGTAAGAATTTAAAGCATTCAAACGACCATCACAGTGATATCCTAATTTCTCAACTGCATCGAGAATTCGTTCTGGTGTTAGCGTACTGTAGGGATGGTCTGACATGATTTAACTCATTAATAAGGGATATCGGTGCTGTTGGGATCAACTTGTAGATCTGTCACTACTCCATATTGAGGAACCTCTCCACCGAGTTTACGAATCACTTTTGCCATCTCTGCATTTAGATATAGCAGAGACATGTAACGGCTGCGGGCTACGTCGAGATCACGTTTGAGTCGCTCTATTTCAGCGGTCTGATTTGGGTTGGTCTGAAGACGCTCCTTTTTATTTGTTGGCGGTGGTTGCTCTCCAGCTAATTCAATTTCCGCAATTAGTGTCTCAAAACCCGGGCGACTACGAATACTCCCGCGCTTTCGACCCGCCTCCAATGCCACCTGATCTTTGTTGATAGGAGAGCCCTTGGGAACATGGATGGGTACGTTTTTTTTAAGGCGGTCCAGCGCAGCGAAGTATTCCTTAACGGTACCGCTCATTTTCATAGCTCGGCGTCCGCAGGTTGCAGGTAGGTGGATGTTACGAAGTCAATCTCTTTGGCAATCAATTTGTATGGGCGACTGTTTAGTGAGAGTGCCTCCATATCAAAGCGAAGACTTTCTACGTATTTTTCCAGTTTTCCTTTTTCTAAGATCGCTTCCTGACAGCCATTGGTGCAGGGTAATACTACATCCACTGCAAAATGGGGGCAGCTGCTTTTGCATACACAGCCACCCACAGGCGTCTCTCTGAAACTGAATCGCCCTTGCCTCAACGCCTTTTCTGTTTCCTCGCGGCTAATGAACATCTTAGGTAGACTATTGTTGTTCTTTGCACGCTGAATCTGATCCCCAATTGCTCCGTTGAGTTGTTTCTCAGATTGAATGACCTGCTCGTGGAAGCGCACGCTCGTATTGAAGGCAACAGCATCACGAAAGGACATTAATACACTGCCGTCGGCGATTGGTTTGCCGTTCTCGTCAATCAGAAAATTTTGTGCGTAGGTTGAGTTCTCTGAATATAGGGCAGTCATCACTTCAGACAGGTGCTTAAACTGCGTTTTAAGTGTTGGCAGTGACACCATGCCAGAACGACTTGCATAGACTGCCACGGAACGTCGAAATTGGTGTGATGAAAGCGGCCAAAGCTGTCCCACTGCGAAATCGGGATTCTCATCCCATTCGCGAAATGCATCAAACATACGTAGTTCCTCTATATCTTCGGCCTCAATTGTCAATTTCAGAGATTCAATTGCGGTGCGCCAATTTCTTGTGAAGAATGGGGCAGGCGCTATAGGTAATTCATAGTGAATATTTGGAGTGGATCTGACATCGTCACTATTTGCCGCAAAAAGCGGCAGATTACTTGGTATGTCCTTCTCAGGTCGATTACTGCGGAACCATTTGATGCGGGTAAGCTGCTGGGCGATTTTCACTGCATACAACCCTTCCTTCGAAGTTGCCCAAACCAGTGGGCGGCTGTAATTACCACTTTTCGAGAACTTTTTAAGGTGAGATATAAGCACAGGCAAACTCCCGAAACCGTTGACATTAGAATGTACAGCCGGTTCAAAAGGCATCACTCGTACTTCGGAAGTTCGTAACCCGGAGAAGGCATGGATCAGAAATACGCAAAGTACATGCAGATGTGTGATGTGTGCTTCAAACGTTCGTAAGCCTGAAAGATGCACCTGCTTGGCGTAGGCCGATAAGTTAAATCGCTCAAAAGCATTGTCAAGGCTGACGAATTCCACATTGAATTGATACTCATGATCAGGATAGAGCCGTCTAATACGCCTCAAGTTGTTCCTGTACTGCTTCCTATTACTTGCACCTAGGGCTGGGTCGGCGTAAGCAGCTTTAATGTAGGCTTCTATGTGCGGAAGGTAAGGCTCCGCCGCTTCCAGCTGGGCTAATGCTCCGCTTATTAAATTGCCGAATAGCCGCGTGGGTATGAGTGGGAATTGTTCACGTTGATCTAAATTTGCAATGATCTTCTGTTGTAAGAGGGACAATACATCGATCAAGCCATCCTCGGGGACAAGGCGTGGAACATCACACTCGATTGCTTCTACTTGCTGCCAGAAAGCTGTATCTTTGAGTAACCCCACAAGCTGGTTATAACTTCCAAACCCGGGCTGAACACTTGCAATAGAACTGCGTAGGGCAATTTGAAACTGTGCGTTTGTATGCGCTTCAGCAAGTCGTATGCGAAGTGTATGGGCAATCTTGGCCATTGCCCGCAGATTTGATGTCAGTTGCGATAAGTGAGCGAATCCCCTTGAGCGTTCCGCGTTGGCAGTAGTTTCAAACATGCTCAGCCAGAAGATAGTCTTTATCTCATCCGTAAGTGTGTGAGCCAACGTATCCATTGGTCCTTTAGCTTTTGTATCCCACCAACTTTCAAATGTAAAAGCACTTTGCGCGCCATAGATCCGGCAGTCCCAGATTTTGTCTTTGAATCGGCTAAGTGGCTTGCCGTCTTTTCGGCGAGAGATAACATACTCTGGGTTGATACCTGCTTGGTGGATGAAATCAACCACGTCGGGAGCTATTAGAGGGTTGGGATTGGAGCAATGCATTTGAAAGGCCATCTTAGGTTTCCTCCATTTCAAGCAGAGCGTTGATTTTGGCGTCCCAATATGTGTCTCGCTCGCCTCGCTGAAATCGGATCTGAGCATCTTTGATACGTTCAGAAACCTCGCCCCCGATGGCGGAAAGCTCGTTTAGTATCTGTTCGATCCGGTTCAAGTAAGGTGCAAACTTCTGAAAGTGATCATCAATATTTATAGAGCTGTGACGACTTTGGATCTCGATCCAGTAATTGATGGTCAGTAAGCGTACTATGTCCTCATTGTCTGCATGCAGTCCAAAGTGAGCGCAAAATATGCAGGTAATCGGAGCACCGCATCGCGGCTCAATACCAAGTTCTTCAAACCCCTCTACCAATCTTGGCCGATCCGTATCTACATCACAAAAACCTGTGAGTGTCTGGTCACCACCCTCAATGATACGTACAGGTTTTACCCCTGTGTAGCGTAGTTCCGCAGCGTTCGCTTGGGCCGCAAAGTAGTTGTTCATTGCTTTTATGGCTTCTTCGTGATTTTTGAAGTTATAGTGACGCTCAATAGTTTGGGGGGTGGCCGATTGCATTGCTGCAGCCAGCGCGACGTTGCCGCCAGATCCTTCAACAAGATTTACAGTTTTATGCTTGCGCGCTGCGCGAGTTGCTAATGAAGGGGCACTAGCCGGCCAGTAATATATCTTCGCTAAAGAGGCGGCCGTAACGGTATAGTAAGGTGCACCAGTATCTCTTTTTCCCAAGAGGAACACGCCCAGTTCGGGAGGCATTTCAATTTGCTTGGACATCCAGTTGCGCAGCTTGAGGTATTGTCTCCAGATGGTTTGAGCAAAACGAAGATCAACGTGTTGTTTCTGCTCTTCAAAACCAGCACGTCCCTTAATGGCGCGAGTTGATGCGCGCCCTAAATCTCTATCCAACCTTACATTATTGCAATCAATGCTTCCGAGATGCGCCGTGTTGTTCCCTGCTTCTGCGAGCAGGAGGTGAGCAAAATGACGTGTGGCGAAGTTCGCCATAGCGAGGAGTGTGTCTGGGCTGAATTGACGATTATTTTTTTTCATGCGGTTAAATGAATTGCCTTTAACGGGCGCTATGCCGTGCTCTGCTAACAGTTTATTGAATGCCTTGGGCCCACCTTCAAATATACCTTCAGGCCGATAGAAAAAAGGTCGCCAGAAGTTGTTCTCCGCCGACTTCTTTGCCACTGACCAGCCACCTGCGTTATTGGCGCGTTTGTCGTAGTAAATCAAATCCTCAAAACCCAAATCTTTCAGTTTAACTACCACAGGTGGGGTAATGTTATTGAGAACAGCACTACAGAATGCTTCAAAGTACCGTTGATGCATGGCATACGCTAGCGCATGCTCTTCGCCAGTTGTCGCAGGTGCAGGCAACTCATTTAATCCGATCTTTTTTTGAGGGATGCGGATAGCCCAACTTTGTACCACTTGGCGATCACATTCAGAGGCAAGCCCACAGATATATGCCATTGCGACTTGTAGCGGTGAGGCTGTTCCATAGCTAATTGACCCAGTTGCTTCTCCAACATTGGACAATCGCAGGCGGTGGCGCAAATGGTCGGTGTAATCCCGATACAGCCTCCGCGCTCCCTCAACACAATATAGCTCTGCGGAGCGGCTCTGCTGATCGATCCAGTCGAGTGCAGTTTCAATGTGGATGAATTTAGGAATACCTGAATGCCCCTTTAATAATCCGCTGATAATGGGGCGAATCAAAGTGACACGCTGAGAGCAAAGACTCGAAAGGTTAACCTTTTTGCGCTCATTTTTGGATGTATAACTGACAGTTGGATGGATTGATCGGCGATCCAGGTAACAAACGCGATAGGGCTGCCAATATCGCAGGGTCTTGCTGGGCCCTAAATCTAGCGTTGTCAATTCAGGCCTGAATTGAGGTGCCACTTCATAGCTATTAATACTAAGGGTTTGGAGTTCGGGAATCGAGTAAATGGTAGTGCTAATTGTCATAGTTGAAACTGCTTAACAACGCTATTAATTCGGTTGTGGTGAAACGCAGTTGCGGCACTCACGATCTGATTGTGCTCGTCGTAATTTAAGTACATTTGAGTTGTGTTAAAACTTGAGTGACCCATTCTCGCCTTGAGCTCATCGCGGATATCTTTAGCGCCGGATGATTCTGCGTCTCGGACGAAATTCATTCCATAAGTTGCCCGCAAGTCATGGTATCCAAATGCTGTGAAGTCAGAGTGTTCCAGGCGAATGTCGCGAATGAGGCGCCTCAGATAATTCCGTAAGGCATTTCCGTGCTGGATTGTGAATGAAACACGATCCCGTGCAGAAATTCTCCTGCTGAACTTGCCTTCTTGGCGATCAACAATCTCGGAAGTACTCGTGTAGTAGGGAGAGCCATTTGACGCAAGAAAGACATAATTTTCTTCGCTATCTCCATAGAAGCTCAGTGCTCGACGCTCCCGGTGTTCCTCTGATTCAATGTAATTGCTTAGCATTTGAACCAGTGCAACAGGTACGTGGAGGCGGTAGCGCTTCTGATTCTTTGTATCAACCCCCATGCCCATGCCGACACGCAACAACACTTCTCCGTTGTTGGGCTTTTGATCGAGAAGCTTAGAAACATCCTTCATTCTCAAGGTGCAAACTGTTTGGAGGCGAGCACCAGTGAAAAGAGCTACAAAGCATATTAATTGGAAGGCTCGATTGCTGCTTTTCCTGAGTGTTTCAAGAAATAAGTTTTGCTCGTGCTCAGTTAGTGGTCGCAATGCGCCGCCGTCCCTTATCAACCCAACTTGGTCGCGCTGTGGCTTGGGGATTTTGAAATTAGTGGTCTCTACAGTTTTCATGATCTGAATTCCGACGGAATTAACAATCGGAATACCCACTAGAATGCTATTGAATGCACTGTGCTCTATCGCTGATTCGCCTACCAGTCTCCAAGCTAATATCCCTCGATAGAAACCGATCACAGCCTGCATACGAGCTTTGGCTACGCTCAGGGAAATTGGTTGGTCGCACGTCTGGCGCAGAAGCCTTTTTAAATATCGGAAGTAAGCCCACGTAACTCGCCTCTCCTCCTCGACAGGAAAATACAACTCATGAATATTTTGACCGTCATTACGTAAGTGCTCAATCCAGCGCAAATACATGACTAAGTGCTTGGCTATAGAGCGAAGGGTATCAATGATGGGCGGCGACACCTTTGCCATTTCGGTGAACTTGCCCATTAGATAGAGGTTGCCCAAGTCCCATGGCGAGCCATCTCCACGAATTAAAATAGGAAAATTACGAATCACCCCATCATCAATGGGAGACAGCTGAAGTGAAAGGGAGTTGTACTTGAATCGGGAAAACGTGGCGGATTGATGATCGAATGTAACTTGGGAGGGAGTAAACACGTCGATAAACGAGAGTCGCGCTGCTGAATTCAGCGCTTGCTTAGATCTTTTGTCTGCTCGCACAAGTGATTTCCTGTCGCCAATATGTACATACATTTAATCACGTTAGGTATTCCTGGTCTATGTGTGCATGTTAAGGGTGTCGTAACTATTGAGCGCCAGAATGCGCGCATCGGTTAAAAAACCGGTGCTGTCGATAGCATCCAACACCATATCGGGCGTGAGCAGTTCGTAAGGGTGGGCTTGGTTCATGGGGAGCGCTCGCAAAAGTAAGCCGCGATTGTACGCCGCTACGCGCAGGCGTGCTTGCCCGCACCGATTTTGCGGCGCAGATCGTTTTTATCCTGGCTAAATTTTGAAGGAAGCGGTTAAAAATGCTACAAGTAACATTCTGCCGATCAGAATAGACGCACTGTTTGCCAAAGCCTCCAACAATAGCCACAGCTAACAAACGGAATTCCTATGATTAAAATTGCCTTCTACAACCTCAAAGGCGGCGTGGGTAAAACCACCACCGCGGTCAACATGGCCTATATGGCGGCCGCGGCAAAAAAGAATGTCATCCTCTGGGATTTAGACCCGCAAGCGGCGGCCAGTTGGTTTTGCCAGCAAGAACCGGGTTCAGGCAAGGCGATAAAACTTTTTAATAAAGGCAAATCCATCGGTGAGATGGAGTTGTTCAGCCCCTATCCCAATCTGATGTTAATCCCCGCCGATTTGAGCCTGCGTAGTTTGGATAGCGAGTTTGATGCGCTGAGCAAAGACAAAAAATTCTTCAAGCAGCTGCTCAAACCCCTGAGCGAAAAAGCCGATGTGCTGATTTTTGACTGCCCGCCCACGCTCTCGCCCAGCGTTGAACAGCTTTTGCAGGAAGTGGATATTCTGTTGATCCCGATGATTCCCAGCCCGCTATCGATCCGCGCGATGGAGCAAGTGGTGGAGTTTCTCGCCAGCAAAAAATCCGCCCCCAAGCGCATTGTCGGTTTTTTTAATCAGGTGGATATGCGCCGCAACCTGCACCGCGAGGCGATAGACAACAGCAAAAAAATGCCGGTGCCCATGCTCAAAACCTGGATTCCCAACGACTCCGCCGTCGAGCAAATGGGGCTGCGACGCGCCCCCTTAACCAGCTACAATCAGCGCAGTCGCGCGGCACTGGCCTATCTCGACCTGTGGAAAGAAATAGCGCGCCTGCTGAAAGCCGCGGCCAAAGAAAGTGAATGATCGCTCTGCGGTTAAAGTCTCACATCACACAAACGAGTTATCTGATGATCAAACGTTGTTCCCAATTGTGTCTGGCCGGTCTGTTATTTGTGTTGGCAGGCTGTGCAACCCACTCTGACTACCCAAGTTACCCAGCGCCCCAACCGCAAGAGCCGGTTAAACCAGCGCCCGTAGTTGTCCAACCCCAGCCCGGCGCAGTCACACCATTACCTACACCGGCTCCCGCGATGGTACTTAACCCCGCTGCCGTTAGCCTCGCCAAACAAGCGCGCGGCCAGTATCAAGCGCAAGACTACCAAGGCGCCATCGCCACTGCCGAACGCGGCTTGCGCATAGAGCGTCGCGCGGCAGATTTGTATTTGGTGCTCGCGCAAAGTTATGTGCAGTTGGGTTCCCCCGATAAAGCCAAAATGTTTGTGCAACAAGGCAAACGCTTTGCCACCCCAGGCTCAGACGCCGCCCAAGGTTTACTGCGTTTGGATTTGTTGCTGGGAAATTAATCCCGTCAGCTCCCCAAGCCAGGCTTGTGAACCGGACAGAAAAATCAGGTGAACTTTGCCGTGAATATTGCAACGCAAGTGCGCTTAGCACTTGCGTTCGCATTTGTACTCTAGGTGAATTTTGCGTTTCTGGATTGTCTGCTGGTGCCTGTGTAAATGTATGCCTTGCGGAGCATTTTTTTATGGCGTCCCCAAAAAAACATCCAAATCAACACTCCCTGTAACCTCATCAACACTCCCGCTTTGCGAATACTGCCAAAAATTATATGTGCTCCAACCAAATGGAATTGTTGGTGCAGCCACACCATATTCCGCAACCCAGAGTGGGTACTTGGAAAAATCAGTATTGATAGTTTGATTCCAAAATGAAGGGCCGGTGTAAATCATGGGCGTTCGGCCCAGAGCTTTTTCCACGGTGTCCAGCCAGATTTGCAAATTCGCGGCGACGCTATTACTGCCGTAATTGCCTTTAAAAATTTCAATATCCACAACCGGCGCCAAATCATTCGCAGCGAGTGAACCTACGGCAGTAATAAAATTATTAGCTTGGCTAACAGGGTCATCATTCGTTTCGTAAAAATGATAAGCGCCGCGCAAAATACCGGCGGCTTGTATACCTTGCCAGTTGGTATGGAACTGGGGGTCAGTATAGGTATTGCCATCGGTAGCTTTTGCGTAAGCAAACGCAATTCCCGCCGCCTTAACTTTTTTCCAATCCACCGCGCCTTGGTAATGGGAAACGTCTATACCTTGTAGTTGGTTGTTGGCAGTCATGAAATAATCCTTTGAACTAATTGTTTATTTATTTTTTGGTGTTCTTAACGCGATCTATGTTAGGGAAAAGTCGATTTATTCTAAGTGGTGTTATAGATCAATTTGGTTGGGGGCGGCTTTCGGCAAATGGCGGACCTTGGTGACGGGGTACTCAGCAAGAGAAAAGGCCGATTTTGATGCCGAAGCTGCCGATTTTTTACCGCAGTCGCTTGTTAAGTGTTTGCACACAATTTTTCATAAATTACCTGCCGCTCTTTTTCAGAGGCATTGTCAAAACGTTCGAATAACCCAAAACAATAGAGTCTCTCGTTCATTGTCATGCCGCCAATGCCTAATATTGCTTCATTCTTGAAACTAGACCAAAGCTTATACAGATGGCTATGAGTTTCTTCGCTGGATATCCAGGAGTTGCCGAAGAACCTTTCGATTGCATTAGCTAGCTCTACCACATCCGTACTATCGGTTTTCCAACTGCTTAGATGCGAAACTAAACAAGTAACCACTTCATCGCTTGAATATTTTTTCGCTTCTTTAATGTATTCGTCGTAATTCATTTTTACACTGGTCTTACCCACAAAAAGTAGACACCCTAACTATGCAGCCAAGGCTGTCATTCGTTCAAACTCTGCTGGTGCAACATAACCAATACTGGAATGCCTGCGTAAGCGGTTATAAAAAATTTCTATGTATTCAAAGATACTCGATCTGGCATCTTCAATCGAGTGGAATTGCCGGGTATAAATCAACTCAACCTTCAGGCGACTGAAGAAGGACTCCATCGGCGCATTGTCCCAACAGTTCCCTTTGCGACTCATACTCGGAATGGCGTCATGACACCGCATAAAGTCAATATATTTTTGGGCACGATACTGGACACCTCGATCAGAGTGAATGATTAGCCCAGGTTTGACATCCCGGCGTTCAAATGCCATACGTAATGCATCAGTAATCAGCGCCTCCGTCATGCTGGTATCCAGCGACCAACCAACAATACTGCGCGAGTACAAATCCATCACTGCCGCCAGATAGAGCCACTGTTTTTCAACCCAGATATACGTAATATCCGTTGTCCATTTCTCATTGGGTTTGCTCGCACCGAAGCGACGCCAGAGTAAATTCTCCGATACATTATGCATCGTCAACGCATGGCTTCCATAATTAAATGCTTTCCCGTTGTGGGCCTTTAAACCTTGTAATTTCAGCACATTGGCAACAAAGTTAACTGAACAAGGCTGACCTATTGCATGCAACTCTTTAGCGATTCGCGGTGCACCATAGCGCGCCTTGTAAGTCGCATAAGTATCAATTATCTGGCGTTCACGGCATTCCCGTTGCAGTTGTCGTTGACTCTTTTCCCGATCAATCCAGCGATAATAACCACTGCGAGAGACAGACAGCACACGACACATCAGCGATACAGGAAAAGTCTCCCAGTGCTCACGAATTAACGCGTACTTTACTCGTGCTGGTTCGCAAAGTACGCAGCTGCCTTTTTTAAGAAGGCTAGCTCTTTTTCCAGTTCTGCGTTTCTTCGTTTTAGCTGACGTAACTCATCACTTTCATTTTTTGAATAATCAACACCAGCAATAGAATTAAATTGTTTTTCAGAAAGGCGGGTAAACTGACGGCGCCAGTTATAGATCTGTTGTGCGCTAATTCCAAGATCGCGGGCAACAGATGCAGTAGTGTTACCTTCCTTCTCTGCACGTTTAACTGCTTCACGGCGAAACTCTTCGGTGTAAGCTTGTGTTTTCTTGCGTGCCATAATGAGCACCTCCATATAGGATTTTCTAACTATACAGGGTGTCTACAGTTGGTGGGTAACTCGGGAACATAACGCCGAGCTAAGCGGCAGGTTTTAAGTTGTGATTTTGTGATAAAAATTTGCGCAGCAAATTCACAAAAGCGCGACTTAAAAACTGTCCAGCAACCAAAGGTTGCGATGCTTGAGCGACTTGTTAGCACTATTTTTTTAGCGTAATACCCTTAGTAACCAACCAAACACCAACAGTTAATTCAAATAGAGCTCCCGGAAGCATAATTAATTGAACTTCACGAGGAAGATCTGGAATGGCTAATTTGACCAAGGTGTATAACATCATGCTTGAGTAGGTAACGAACCCCCAAAAACACCAAGCCTTTGGAATAGACATGTGCTTATAAAACAAATAAAAGGTTAAATTTCCTGCAACTCCCATAAAAATAAAAGATAGTTCATAGGCTGGCATTCTTAAGCTAGAAAAAGCCAACAACATTTGCCTTAGCTGCTCATGTTCGAATGCAGAAGATAAATGAAGTTTAACTGTTAAGGCTAGCATCGCCATACTCGCGATCACTGCGACACACCCCAAAATGACTTCAGCCAGTCTAAAACCTAACGTAACAAATGCTAATGGTTTGTTTAGTGGTTTTAACACAATAAAAAATGCAATCGACGCTATTAGTGTGAAGATAAACATTAAGATTTCGGCGGCAATACCAAGACGAAATCCTAAGCTTGAAACAAAATAGCCGCTGGTAGCTATGTCATCCAGCTCAGACAAGTTGGTATTTAAAAAGAAGTTTTTGGCTGCGCCAAATAATGTAAAAACGACATAAGAAAAACCGGCAATTTTAGCGTACTTATATTGCGTCGAATGTTGATTTTCAATGGTCATATAATTTCCTCGAGGTTTTAGCTTTTAAGTAGTAACTGTAGATATGACCTAGCAAAGCTAACGTTGCGATAAACGGTGGTTTTTAAGTTGCACTTTTGCCGTAAAATGTAGCGAAGCGGAATGGCAAAAGAGCAACTTAAAAATCCATCCGTTTGATTGCTTTGTTAGGTGCCTAGCTCTTCTATTTGATAGTATTAATTTGATTCCTCTTGTTTTTTTCGCAGTGCAGTAAGTTCGGTATTTAAATTGTATAGTCTTTTGTTTCTTTCTCGTTTTTTGTTTCTATACATCAAGGATTGTTTTGTGGCATAAACAGTGATAAAGCAAAGAAAGACCGCAAGTGCAGCCTCTATTAAAATAACCGAAGGTGGCCCTTCTTTTATAATCTTGTTGATTAGTAAAAACGAACCTAGAGTGACTAACGCAGCACATAGTTTATAGGCGAGAGAAACGTTTAATAGAACTGCCGCAAATGTGGTTTTCCCAGATTTATGCTGATTTAGTGCAATTCGACGAAGTCGAAAAGATATTGACGACAATTTTCTTTTAATGAATTTAACCATCTATTACCTTATCCATTCCAATGTGGTGGTAAAAATACACCTAACAGTTTATTAAATTGCACCAACTATATAACCCACAGAACGTTATTCCAACTAATTTGGTGTGGTGCTGTATAACTCCAAAAGTAGATGAATCTTCATTCGATTTAGTTCGCGCTAAATCAAAGGGTTAACTGTCACTCCGAATTAATTATGGAGTTATACAGCACAAACAATCTCAATTAGTTACTGCGCTCATTTGGCTGACTGTCCGTTTTGGACACACAGCCAATCTTAAAACCTGTTGCGGTTCGTAAACTCACCAGCAACCTACGGGCACACTGCTACCTTTTAAATCCATCGCTATTTACAAATTCAGCCCGCTAATTTGCCCTCAGGGCAATGGCGTGAAATTGATTAGATACCATAGCGTTATGCTGTGCCAGTCGGTATTACGGTGCATTACTTTATTGACCACCGGAAGGGAAGCCATTGCTTGCGACCGGAGAGCGGGTTTCTATATTTAATAGCATTTTGGTATTGGTGTATTTGTATCGATAGGTTTTGTAAATGGCCTGTATGGCCACATACAATTAGCCCCATGGCGTTTAACTCCCTAATCTGCACCCCGTTGAAGCAATTAACCCACGGGCGTAGCCCATATAGATCTAGGAGTGTGACTCATGGCAACTATCAATTCAGAAATCAAACCTTTCAGTGCCCAAGCTTATCATCAGGGCAAATTTGTTCATCTGACCGAAGCTGACGTTAAAGGCAAATGGGCAGTGGTGTTTTTCTACCCAGCCGACTTCACCTTTGTGTGCCCCACAGAATTGGGCGATTTAGCGGATAACTACGCTGAATTCCAAAAAATGGGCGTAGAGATTTACTCCGTATCGACCGATACCCATTTCACCCACAAAGCGTGGCACGACAGTTCTGAAACCATCGGCAAAATCCAATACCCAATGATTGGCGACCCAACCGGGACTATCACTCGCAATTTCGGTGTGATGATTGAAGAAGCGGGTTTGGCTGATCGCGGTACGTTTGTGATTGACCCGCAGGGCAAGATCCAAATTATCGAAGTTAACGCCGGCGGTATTGGTCGCGATGCATCTGAACTGTTGCGCAAAGTAAAAGCCGCGCAATACGTTGCAGCGCACCCAGGTGAAGTGTGCCCGGCGAAATGGAAAGAAGGTGAAGCGACTCTGGCTCCATCACTCGATTTGGTTGGCAAGATCTAACGCTAATTCATTCGTCACTCCTGCGAACGCAGGAGTCCAGCTGGTTTTATGGATACCCGCGTTCGCGGGCATGACGACAGATAAAAAAGATGCGCAAAAAAAGCTCGCTCACAAGGCGGGCTTTCACAAAAAAATCCCACGGAGACGACCATGTTAGACGCCGCGATCAAAGGCCAACTCACTGCCTACCTTGAAAAACTGCAAGCGCCTATCGAACTGATAGCGAGCTTGGACTCCAGTGCCAAAAGCACCGAAATGTTAAGCCTGTTGGAAGAGATTACGACGCTCTCCAATAAAGTCAGCCTGCGTCAAAATGGCAACGCAACATTAACGCCTTCATTTTATATTGGCGCTGTGGGTTCCAGTGCGCGCATTCAATTTGCGGGCATTCCGATGGGCCATGAATTTACTTCTTTAGTGTTGGCATTGCTGCACAGCGGTGGTCATCCGCCCAAAGTGGATGCAAAAACCATCGAACAAATTAAAGTGATAGATACACCATTGCATTTTGAAGTGTTTGTATCGCTCTCTTGTCACAACTGTCCAGATGTGGTGCAGGCCGTAAATTTAATGGCCGCGTTAAATCCCAAAATTACTGCCACCATGATCGACGGTGCATTGTTTCAACAAGAAGTTGATGCACGCAAAATCATGGCGGTGCCCACGGTATTTGTTAACGGCGACCACTTCGGTCAAGGCCGTATGACGCTGGAAGAAATTATCGCCAAAGTGGATACCGGTGCGGCTGAGCGCGATGCAAAAGCGCTGAGCGAACGCGCGCCTTATGATGTATTGGTTATCGGCGGTGGCCCAGCCGGTGCAGCGGCGGCAATTTATTCCGCGCGCAAAGGTATTCGCACCGGTGTGGTTGCCGAGCGTTTTGGCGGTCAGGTACTGGATACTGTATCGATAGAAAACTTTATTTCGGTGAAAGAAACCGAAGGCCCGAAATTGGCGATGGCCTTGGAACAACATGTGAAAGAATACGACGTGGATGTAATGAATTTACAAAAAGCGGCGCAGGTTATTCCTGGTGATAATCCCGGTGATTTGATTGAAGTAAAACTCGCCAGCGGTGCGAGTTTAAAAAGCAAAAGTATTATTCTCGCCACCGGTGCACGCTGGCGTGAAATGAATGTATCGGGCGAGCAGGAATATCGCGGTAAAGGCGTTGCCTACTGCCCACATTGCGACGGCCCATTATTTAAAGGTAAACGCGTCGCGGTAATCGGTGGCGGCAACTCCGGTGTGGAAGCGGCAATTGATTTGGCCGGTATAGTCGCCCATGTCACCCTGATCGAATTCGATTCAAAATTGCGCGCCGACGCGGTATTGCAACGTAAATTATTCAGCTTGCCCAACGTGACGGTGATCACTGAGGCTATGACCACCGAAGTGATCGGCAACGGCGAAAAAGTTACCGGGCTTAAATACAAAAGCCGCAATACCGATGAAATCGCTACCGTAGAGTTGGAGGGTATTTTTGTCCAAATCGGTTTGCTGCCCAATACCGATTTCTTAAAAGGCACTGTGCAGCTGACCAATCGCGGTGAAATTGACATTAATGCGCGCGGTGAAACTTCAGTGCCCGGTGTATTTGCTGCCGGTGATTGCACCAACGTGCCCTACAAGCAGATTATTATTGCCATGGGCGCAGGCGCTACCGCATCGCTCGGTGCGTTTGATCATTTGATTCGCACAAGCGCGCCGGCGTAATGGTTGTTGAAAAAAATCTGGCGATAATCCCTGTGCACTAACAATATCGAATAAAAAAACGCGCGATCAGTGATGGTCGCGCGTTTTTTATTGGCCATTTAACTCATATTAAAGTCGGCAAACTAAACCAAAAGACACTGCCGCCATCGGGCGTTTTTTCATAGCCAACATCGCCGCCTAGGGCGCGGGAGATGCGTTTGACAATAGACAAACCCAAGCCGTGACCGTCGGCGGATTTGTGTTCAAACTGCACAAATAAATCAAATAACTGCTGTTGCTCCAATTCGCTGAGGCCGGGGCCAAAATCTTTTACCCAGCATTTAACTGTACCGTTGTCCATGACAGTGGCGCCGAGTTGAATTTGCGGTGCGGTGCCGCCGTACTTGAGGGCGTTGGATAAATAATTCACCCAAATTTCCTCCACCCATTGCGCCTGGCCGAGCGCTTGCGGCCAGTCGCTGGCGAATTCAATGCGCGCGTGATTTTTTTCAATCAGCGGTTCCAGCCGGCTGCAGGCTTCTTCGGCAATGCTGCGAATATCCAGCGGCAGCAGGCGCACTTGTTCCGTTTTGCGCAGGCTGGCAAGCAGTAGCAGGGAGTCGATAATCGCTTGCATTTTTTGCGCCGAGCGCTGCAAGCCCAGCAGCAAATCGCGCTTTTTGGTTTCGGCTAAATTAATGCCAATACCTACTGCGCTGAGCATGGCGGCGCTTGCAGCCATAGTGGTGAGCGGTTGTTTTAAATCGTGGGCGACTGTGTGGGCGTAGGCATCCAGCTCGTAATTTTGCTCCAGCAGTGCGGCGGATTGTTGTTCCAGAATTTGCGTTTTTTCTTCCAGCGCGAGGGTTTTTTCCTCCAATGCCTGAGTGCGTTGGGCAACTAGTTCTTCGAGTTTTTCGCGGTGTAGACGCAACTCTTCCATTAGTCGCGTGCGATTATCCAGGTCGTCGCGAATACGAATACGCATTTGGTTGATGGCTTCCACCACGGTATCCAACTCGTCCGCCTGATGCAGTTTATGGCGCGCGAGTATGAGCGGTTGCTCCAGGTTGGTGAGATCCAAATGCCGGGCGTAGTGCGCCATTTTTTCCAAGTGACGGCTCACCCACCAGTGAATAATAAACAGTACAAACACAGCGCTCAGGAGCAGGCTGGAAAGGGTGGTGATGGCAATGCTCTGCGCGGTTCGAATGAGATCGGCAGTAATACGGTTATCCATCAGCGACACATTTAATTGGCCGAGTAAAAAATTTTCGCCGTTATCTTCAAAGTGTACTGGCAGTGCAATCTGCGCTAAGGGTTGTTGAAAATCGGGGTGACGCTTTTCCCAGCGGTTGCCTATGTCATCCTGCAATGTCACCTCGCCCACGTCAGCTAATTCGGCGATGCCTTTTACTAAGGCGGCGATGCGCGGCTCATCCACCGACCACATGGCGGCGGCTAACAGTGGCAGGTAATTGCGCTCTATATCCTGCGCGCGCAAGCGGGTTTCCTGCAGTGCATTTTGATAGGCGCTGTAAATTTGCAGGCTGGAAATAATCACTGCGAACAGCAACGTGCTGAGCAGCACGGTGGATACAATCCGCAGCCCCAACCCCTGCGGACGACGGCGTGTTTTGTGTGGTGCAGGAGGGTTAGTGTGATGGCTGGCCTGATGCGGCGGAACAGCTAAGGGCATTCAAAAACCTCGTGTGGTGTCGTACCACAAAGCGGGATTGTCGAGCGGCGTTTCCGCCGGTAGCAGTGGGTTTTCCAAACGGACAATTTCGCGTTTATCCAATTCCATGCGTTTGATGCTCTCGCCAAAGTGCTGCAGAAATAATGCGCGCATGCTGCCGTCTTCCATCGCCATGATTAAACCGCGTTGAATGGCATCGGCCAGCTCGGGGCGCTGTTTGTTAACAAAGTAGTAAACCGGTGCGGGGTAGTAAAGCACCCAGCGCGGTGCTATCGCCAGCGGAATTTGCGCTTGGGTTTTTATCTCCGGCAACACCTCGGTAATGGCGCGGGGAAAATAGGCAATGCGCCCCCGCTGCAACATATAAAACAGGCCCTGATAGTTGGTGGTGGGCGTAATTTTAAAACCGTTGTGGCGCAGAATTTGGTAATCCGGCCAATCCTGCTCTTGTCCACTGCGCAAATTTTTTAATTCGTCGAGGCTGAGCGAGGCAAACAAGTCGCGGTGCTCGGGGTTAATTAATAGTAGCCGCCAACCTAATAAGCCGCGATCAATAGGAATACGAATGGGCAGCAAGCGCTGCTCGCGTTCGGGGGTGGTGAGTGTCCAGGTGATATCCAGTTCGCGCCCCAGTTCTACATGGCGCAGGGTGCGCGATTGCGCCATGTCATGGCGTGCGGCTTTGGGTTGGTAATCGCCCCCCGCTTTAGCCAGCGCCAGTTTGAGCAGCGCGACCGGATAGTGGCCGCGTTCATCCAAAATACGTGATTCTGCCCAGGAGTAGACCACCGTTTCTGTCGCGCGGACAGGCATTGCCAGCAGCATTAGCAGTGCCAGTAGGGCAATTCCATCATGGGCAAGGCTCCCTGCAAGGCAATTAAACGGCAGGCGCAGCATAAACAGCTCGTAGGCAAATCGGGCAGATTGGGACGTCTCCCAGAGGCAGATGCGAAGCAGGTGGGCAGTGGGAATATTCATGAGTATAGACGTTTTTCGCGCCAGCCAAACGGCGCCAATGCGGATTTTATCGCGCCTGAAAACGGCGTTGACTAGGGGTAACTTTGCCTTTAACACTGATGCGCTTAACACTGTTTTGCACCGTTTTGGTTCATTTGCGGTTGACTACTGCCAGTCGATGGGGGAAATTGAGGCCGGTGGTGCATTGGTGTAATGCATTGTTACCTACTATTTCTGTCAGGGCGATGTCGATGAGTGATGTAAACGTAAGGTTAGAGCAAATATTCCAGCAGGTGGTGCGTCGTAATCAGGGCGAACTGGAGTTTCATCAAGCGGTAAAGGAGGTGGTTGAAACCCTTGGCCCGGTACTGGTGAAACACCCTGAATATGCACAGCATAAAATCATCGAGCGAATTTGTGAGCCTGAGCGCCAAATCATCTTCCGGGTGCCCTGGCAGGACGACAAGGGCGAGGTGCAAATTAACCGTGGTTTTCGCGTCGGTTTTAATAGCGCACTCGGCCCCTATAAAGGCGGCTTGCGTTTTCACCCATCGGTTTCGTTGGGCACGATTAAATTTTTAGGTTTTGAACAAACCTTTAAAAATGCGCTCTCGGGCATGCCAATCGGCGGTGCCAAAGGCGGTGCTGATTTTGACCCCAAAGGCAGATCCGATGGCGAAGTGATGCGCTTTTGCCAGAGTTTCATGACCGAACTCTATCGCCATATTGGTGAACTGACGGATGTACCCGCCGGTGACATTGGGGTAGGTGGGCGCGAGATCGGCTATTTATTTGGCCAATACAAACGCATCACCAATCGCTACGAGTCCGGTGTGTTAACGGGTAAAAGCCCGAGCTGGGGCGGCGCGCTGGTGCGCCGCGAAGCAACGGGTTACGGCGCGGTATTTTTTGCGGAAGAAATGTTGAAAACCCATGGTGAATCCATTGAAGGCAAAACCTGTGTGGTCTCTGGCTCGGGTAACGTAGCCATTTATGCGATTGAAAAATTACAACAGTTGGGTGCCAAGGTTGTTGCGTGTTCTGACTCAAACGGGGTGATTTATGATCGCAAAGGCATTGACCTCGCGCTGCTAAAACAGTTGAAAGAAGTGAAGCGCTTGCGCGTGAGCGAATATGTAAAATCCCATCAGGATGCGCAATACATAGAGAACGGCAATATTTGGGATATTCCCTGCCAAGTGGCATTTCCCTGCGCGACACAAAATGAATTGAATGAAGCCTCGGCAACCATGTTGGTAGCCAATGGCCTGATGGCGTTGAGTGAAGGCGCGAATATGCCGGTGACGCCTGGCGGGATTAAAGTGCTGCAAACGGCGGGTGTTTCCTATGCGCCGGGCAAAGCGGCCAATGCTGGTGGTGTGGCAACCTCGGCGTTGGAGATGCAACAAAACGCCAGCCGCGATACCTGGTCTTTTGAGTACACCGAAGAGCGTCTGCATAAAATCATGTGCAATATCCATCGCGATTGTTATGAAACTGCCAAAGAATATGGGCACGCCGGCAACTATGTGGTCGGTGCTAATATCGCTGGTTTCCGCCGCGTTGCCGAAGCGATGGTGGCATTTGGTATCATTTAATTAACGGTTAGTAAAACTAAAAATCGCGCCCGTTTTATTACGCGGCGCGATTTTTTTTGCCGGCGAATAATACCTGATGCTGTGCTTTTATCGTTTTGCGCAGCAAACCGTGTAATTCATGAATCCCCTGTTGCCACACACCTAATGCGGAGTCGCTATTAATATGCCCGACGTTTTTAATCCGCAAAAAATCCGCGCCCCAGAGTAATGCCCAATAGGCCGCCTTGGCTTCTGTCAACCAAGGGTCATTGCTGCTGGCAATCACTTTAGTGGGCACCGCGAGCGAGTGCTGTGGTAATTGTTGGGCAATATGAAATTTGTCTGGGTCTGCCGGTGCCACTAAAAACAGTGCCGCAATTTTGTCCGGAAATTCCGCCGCAATACTGGCGCTCGCCAAGGTGCCAAAACTGTGGGCAATAATCAGCGCCGGTTTGTTGAGCTTGCTGAGTTCAGCGCGAATGCCTGCTTTCCATGCTTCCAAATTCGGCGTATCCCAATTATCCAGCGCGATACGTTTGCTGTGTGGCAATTGTGCTTGCCACAAACTTTGCCAGTGTTGTTCATCGCTATTGCGCAAGCCGGGCACAATGATGACCGGAAAAGTTTCCAGTTGATGCGGCAAGTGCAGTACCGGGCGCTGCCTTGTAGCGCTGGTGGTATCGCTGAAGGTATGGCTGATATTTGTAGTCACCTTGGGGCTCCGCTGCGAATAGCATTGATTGATGCGCGCAGCTTAGTGGCAGCGGCAGCATTTTAAAAAGAACCAATTTTTATGTGCTTATGCTTAAAAATTGCAGTGGTGAACAGTTATAAGCTAATAGAAAAACGGTATTTTTGATTTTAAAAATATCTGAATACTATGGCGCCGTCGCTGGGCACTTAGGGTTTTATAAGTCGTCCGGTTTTTTATTATGAGGCTCTGTTATGGCAAACCATCATGCTGAGCCTGTCACTATCGCGGACGATGTGCTGGAAGAAATAAAAGATCAACTGGCACAAATTCAATACGGCTCATTGGAAATTCAAATTCACAATGGCCAGGTAGTGCAGCTCGAACGACGTGAAAAAAAGCGCTGGGATAAAAGTGTCCACACTAAATAAATTTGGCGTTTCTATTAATTATTAAACACACAAAATTCCACTGACCGGACCACCGGAAGTGATATGTAAAATCTGGAGATTAGCATGTCATTTCAAAAATCGTGGTCGGTTGCTCGATCACTTGTTTCAAAAAAAGCCTTTCAACGCAATCTATTGACCACCGCTGTCGGTATTGCATTATCGGCCAATGCATTTGCCGGTTTTCCAACGCTCTACGGCAAGGTGTATTTAACCGCTGGCCAGTATGATCTGGAAAAAAATGATTTTTCTCTCACAGCTCCTGGCGCCACAACTTACCGCCATATTGGCGCAACCGGTATTGCCACAGAGTTGGATACCTTTGTGTTGGAAAGCACCGGTTCGCGCTTGGGTGTGCAGGGCGACTTTGATGCAAATGCCGAGGTGCAGGTTTTTTACCGTGTGGAATACGGTATTGATGTGGATAACGGCACCAACAGCAATGGCCGCGAATTAACCCAGCGCAATATTTTTGCCGGTATCCGTGGCGATTGGGGTTCGCTGCTCGCCGGTAAAAATGACACCCCGCTAAAAACCCTGCAAACCAATAGCGTACTGCGTAGCGACATCGATCGTTTTAATGACGCACCCCTGGCCGATATAGGTTCTTACCTCGTCGGTGAAAATCGCCCCGACAATGTTATCCAATACGCCTCGCCCATTTTGCTGGGTGGTTTGGAAGTGAACATCGCCGCGATTCAAGCGGAAGAAACCGGTGTGGAAGTGAGCCCAACCAATGCGCAGGACGATAATGGTTTTGCCTCGGGGCAATCGGTGTCGGTGGTTTACGGCAAATCCAAATGGTTTGTCGGCGCCGCGTTTGATCGCAATGTAGTGACCAGCGATGTGTTCCGCGCATTGGGTGAAGTGTCACTGGGCCCGGTAAAACTCGCGGCGATTTACCAAACCGCAGAGCGTCATGAAGACGTTGATTTACTCGGTGGTTTCTCTACGTTTGTCGGCACCAATGGCACCAATCTCGGTGCACAAAATGGATTGAATCCGCTCTCAGAATGGGACGGCGCTACAGGCAATGCCTACAAAGAACAAGATGGTTATGTACTTAACGCGCTGTGGAAAATTGCCGGCCCCTGGAGCGCACGGGTGCAATACGGCCACTCCACCAGCACTCCCACCAATGATAGCTACAGCGATGTCGACGCCGATGCGTTAGCCGTTGGTGTGGATTACAACTTCAATTCGGCAACGCGTGTGTTTGGTTATTACGCAAGTTTGGAAGCGGAAGGTGATGCCCAAATCAGCACCAAGGCGACCACGGATAGCACCTTTGCACTGGGTCTGGATTTCCGTTTTTAACAACGTTGGATTTAAAAACGATGCATACCTGCGTTCGCAGGTATGACGCCACCTTATTTCTTAGCGAGAAAAAATTATGAAATTATTTGCACAATCGGCCGCCGTATTGGTGGCCAGCTTAATTAGCGTCAGCGTTTTTGCCAAAGACATTACGCTGCTGAATGTTTCTTACGATCCTACGCGCGAACTCTATCGCGAATTCAATGCGGCCTTTGCCAAACACTGGAAAGAAAAAACCGGCGACAACGTCAAAGTGGATCAATCCCACGGCGGTTCCGGTGCGCAATCGCGCGCGGTAATCGATGGCTTGCGTGCCGATGTGGTGACACTGGCACTCGCGGGTGATATCGATCCTATAGCCAAGATTGGCGGTTTATTGCCAGAGGATTGGGTAACGAAATTGCCCAACAACAGCGCGCCTTATACCTCCACGATTGTATTTTTGGTACGCAAAGGCAACCCAAAAAATATTAAGGATTGGGACGATCTGGTGAAGAAGGGCGTAGAAGTTATTACGCCAAACCCTAAAACCTCAGGCGGTGCGCGCTGGAATTATTTAGCCGCTTGGGCCTTTGCAAAAAAACAGGGTAAAGACGACGCTGGTGCGCAGGAATTTGTTCGTCAATTGTTTCAAAACGTTCCCGTATTAGATACCGGCGCACGCGGCTCAACAACCACCTTTGTGCAACGCGGTATTGGCGATGTGTTGCTGACTTGGGAAAACGAAGCGTTTTTGGCAATCAACGAATTGGGTGAAGACGAAGTAGAAATTGTGGTGCCGAGCATTTCCATTTTGGCTGAACCATCGGTGGCGGTGGTCGATAAAAATGCAGCCGCCAAAGGCAATGCCGAGGTTGCCAAAGCTTACTTGGAATACCTTTACACCAAAGAAGGCCAAAACCTGGCGGCCAAACATTATTACCGCCCACGCGACCCGCAAGTTGCCGAAGTTTATGCGAATACATTTCCAAAACTGGATTTAGTCACCATCGACGATTTTGGCGGTTGGGTAAAAGCACAGCCATTTCATTTTGGCGATGGCGGAATTTTCGATCAGATTTATCAATAAAACCAATCCCCTCCAGCCCTCCCTTTTGAAAAAGGGAAGGCTGGGGAGGGATTAAATAATCTGTTTCCTGACCACAGGTACAAAAAGAGATTTATCGATGAGTGAAACTTCCGCGTCAATACTGGCAACGACGCCAGTCGTTTTCCCCAAAAACCCCTGGGTTAAAAAAAGTGTATTACCCGGTTTTGGTTTATCCCTTGGCCTTGCTGCACTTTATGCCAGTTTAATTGTATTTATCCCACTCGCGGGTCTCGTGATCAAATCATTGGAACTCAGCTGGCCTGAACTCTGGGCGGTGGTGAGCAATGCACGCGCGCTAGCCAGTTATAAACTCACTTTTGGTGCAGCGTTTGTGGCTGCCAGTTTGAATTTATTGTTCGGTTTTATCGTCGCCTGGGTATTGGTGCGTTACCAATTTTTTGGCAAACGCGTGGTGGATGCTTTGGTGGATTTACCCTTTGCATTACCCACCGCTGTCGCCGGTATTGCACTCACCGCGCTTTACACCACCAAAGGTTGGGTAGGGCAGTGGTTTTGGTTGGCGGATATCAAAATCGCCTACACCTGGATTGGTGTCACCGTGGCATTAACCTTTATTGGTTTGCCGTTTGTGGTGCGCACTGTGCAGCCAGTACTCGCTGATTTGGAAGCGGAAATTGAAGAGGCAGCGGCGAGTTTAGGGGCATCGCGCTGGCAAACCTTTAAGCGCATTTTATTGCCCGCACTCTTGCCTTCACTGTTAACCGGTTTTGCTTTGGCGTTTGCGCGTGCCATTGGTGAATACGGTTCAGTGGTTTTTATTAGCGGCAATATGCCCTACAAAACGGAAATCACCCCACTACTGATTATGACCAAGCTGGAAGAATTTGATTACGCCGGTGCGGCCGCACTCGGTACCGTCATGTTGATTTTCTCCTTCGTGTTGTTACTGCTCATTAACCTGCTCCAACATTGGAGCCATAAGCGCACAGGAGGTTAATCATGGCCGGTGCTGTTTCATCGTTCGGCGCGCAAAAAATTGCGGCGCGCAATTCTGCTACTAGCGAAGCGCCTTGGGTGCGGGTGGTATTAATTGCTGTTGCGCTTACGTTTTTAACGCTGTTTTTATTTTTACCTTTATTTGTCGTTTTTAGCGAAGCCTTTGCTAAAGGTGCAGGCGTTTATTGGGCGTCCATCACTGAACCTGCTGCAGCCCATGCCATTAAACTCACGTTGATCGCCGCGGCAATTGCGGTGCCCTGTAATTTAATTTTTGGTTTGGCCGCCGCCTGGGCAATCGCTAAATTTGAGTTTCGCGGCAAACAATTTGTGATCACGCTAATCGATTTGCCTTTTGCGGTATCGCCGGTAATTGCGGGTTTGATTTACATGTTGTTATTTGGTCGGCAGGGATTTTTTGGCGAGTGGCTGGGCGAAAACGATTATCAAATTATGTTTGCCATTCCCGGCATAGTGCTTGCGACGGTGTTTGTGACGTTTCCGTTTATCGCACGGGAATTAATTCCGTTGATGCAAGAGCAGGGCAAAGAGCAAGAGGAAGCGGCAATTACCCTGGGTGCCAGCGGTTGGAAAATGTTTTGGCGCGTGACCTTGCCCTCGGTGAAGTGGGCGCTGTTGTACGGCATGATTTTGTGTAATGCACGCGCCATGGGTGAGTTTGGTGCGGTGAGTGTGGTCTCGGGAAAAATTCGCGAGCAAACCAACACTCTGCCACTGCACATTGAAATTCTGTACAACGAATACCAGTTTGCAGCCGCATTTGCAGTTGCCTCGCTACTCGCGTTATTGGCATTGGTCACGCTGGTATTAAAAAGTTTGTTGGAGTGGAAAGCAGCGCGTGAACATGAATTGGCGGTGCGCGCGGCGAATGCGCAGTAGGCGCTCACTCGTGCAGAAAACCAGTCGCAGGTGCGAACCCCGATAAGCCATGTCAGACACGCTGTGAATACGTCCCTGTACGCTCAGCGTCGGCATCCTGCCTCCGATGGTCTGCCATAGCTTATCGCGCTTCACACAGAGAGATTTTTCCAGAATTCCCGAAAAATATTTATCGAGAAAACCTATGAGTATCGAAGTTAAAAACCTGCATAAAACCTTTGGCAATTTTACTGCCCTGAATAACGTCTCACTGGATTTTCCCTCCGGCGAATTGGTTGCACTGCTTGGCCCCTCCGGCTGCGGAAAAACCACCCTGCTGCGCATTATCGCCGGGTTGGAAAACCCCGATGCAGGCAGTGTGCATTTTCATGGGGAAGACGCTACTAATGTGCATGTGCGCGAACGCAATGTCGGTTTTGTGTTTCAACACTACGCACTGTTCCGGCACATGACTGTCTTCGATAACGTCGCTTTTGGTTTAACCGTGCGCCCCAAAGAAACCCGACCTTCAAAAGAATTTATCAAAAAACGTGTGCATGAATTACTGGAGCTGGTGCAATTGGATTGGTTGGCGGATCGCTACCCACATCAATTATCCGGCGGGCAGCGGCAGCGCATCGCCTTGGCGCGCGCTCTGGCGGTTGAACCCAAAGTATTATTACTCGACGAACCCTTCGGTGCACTCGATGCCAAAGTGCGCAAGGATTTACGCCGCTGGTTGCGGCGCTTGCACGACGAACTGCACATCACGTCAATCTTCGTAACCCACGATCAGGAAGAGGCGATGGAAGTGGCCGATAAAATCGTGGTGTTAAACAAAGGCAATATCGAACAAATCGGTTCACCGGATGATATTTACAACAACCCCGCCAGTCCATTTGTGTACGATTTTATCGGCCAGGTAAATTTATTTCACAGCCGTGTCGATGATGGCTGGGCGCATATTGGCGATTACAAATTGCCCGCACCTGAATACCATCAGGTGAAAGGTCAATCCGCCGTTGCCTATGTGCGCCCGCACGATATTGAATTGAGTGAGAGTAATAGTGAAGGCGCAATTCCCGCGCGCGTTGCGCACGTGAGCACGGCAGGGTCGGTATTGCGTATTGAGTTATTGCATCAATTAAATAATGACGTGCTGCATGTGGAGTTGCCGCGCGCGCAAGAGCGCAGTTTGAATTTAACGGTGGGTGCTGCACTCTATGCAAAACCTACGGCATCAAAAATATTTTTGCAGCCTTGATATTTTTGGGTCTGATTTTTTTGATCTTTTTCGATATTTTTTTTAATCAATTACAATTTACTGAATGCGAGTGCGATACCGGCAATAATTAATAAACCACCGGAAATCCAATTGAACCAGCGTTGGTGCTTCGGTGTTCCCAGCCAGTGCATAATACTGCGCCCGCCCAAGGCGTAGATGCTCATCCAAATAAAATCCATCAACACAAAAATAGTGGTGAGCAGTGCAAACTGCGGCGGCAAACTGTGGTTGATGTCGATAAATTGCGGAAAAAGTGCGCCGAAATAAATGAGCCCTTTAGGGTTGGTGACCGCAACGATAAATGCCCGGCTAAATAATTGTTGGCTGCGAATGGTGTGAGCGGCGAGGCTGGTATCCAGCGGCGCGGCACGCATCAGTTCAATACCTAAATACACTAAATAGGCCGCACCAATCCATTTAATACCATGGAAAATCCACTCGGCTTGTTCAGCGACAAAACCTAATCCCAGCGCTGACAACACCACCAATACCAAATTGCCCAGGGTGGCGCCTGCCATGGTGTAGAGGGATTTGGTAAAACCATAACGACCTGCATCGATCATGCAGGCGAGCATGACCGGGCCGGGGCTGGCGGAAACAATCAGGGTGATGCTGGTGAATAACCAGAGTTGTTCGAGTGACATAGCGGTTCCTTGGGCGAGGCGCGCAGTCTAGCAGAGCTGCGCGCAGCGTCGCTAAAGTCTTCTATACTCAAACGAAACTACAGACGGGTAATAGGTGATTTATGTCCAGCAACAGTATTTCAAATGCAATCCAGACACTTGAGGAGTTGCTCAATGGCTTGGATCAAGCTTATTGGGAAGCCAATAGTTTGGATCGCAAAGATTTTTTTTATGATTTGATTAGTGCTTTGCATGCCGAGTTATCGGAGTTGAATAAATTGAGTGTGCAGGATCATCACCTGGAGTATGAGTCGGTCACTGAAGAATTTCGCGCCGCGCGGCCTAAACTCAGTCGCCTGCGTAAATTGGTGGATGACTTTGCCCTGCGTTCAACCACAGCCGTGCGCCTTGAAAATTTGATTAATCAAACACTGGTATTGATGGGACGCAATAGCGGGCTGCTGTAAACGGCTGCAGCCGTGGTTTGAAGTTATAGCCATTTCGTATGAGTCAGTTTTGGTTATTGCAAAATAATTTAAACATTATCAGACAAAAACTGGCAATGAACAAAAAGCGAACAATACTTGAATAACCGGAAGCAAATAGTTCCTGTGAGCGCAAGGTTTTTTGGTTGCCTCATTGATGTAGGAATGGGTAGTGCTTTTGGGCGGGTTTTAAAGGCCCGGTTTGGATTCCCCTTTATTTGTTATCTAGTATGGTCTTGGCCGGCATCTTATGGTGTCGGCTTTTTTTTATGTGTTATTTTTGCCTTTTACTTGTGGAATCTGTTCATGGAAAAACGATTATTGATGGCAGCGCTGGTTGCCTGGCTGTGGGGAAATCAGGCCGCCGCCCAAGACTGTTTGAAGACTGAGGCACTAGTGGCCCTGGATGCGCGCTATGAAACGGCACTGCAACGTGGCGATGCGGATTTTTTGCAGACCCTGTTAGCTGCCGAATTTTATTGGGTACATAACCTTGCCAGCCTCAAAGAAGATAAGGCGGCATTAATCGCGCGGGTGAAGCAGCCGACCGAGCAGGCCAAGCAGCGCCGTTCCCATGACATCACCGCCCAGCGCCTTGGTAATACTGTCGTGCTGCAGGGCTTAAGCAGTGTGGATAAATGGAATGACGACGGCAAAACCCACCGCACCTCGCGCTATCAATTTATGCGCACCTATGTAGCAGTGGAGGATGAATGCAAGTTGTTGGCGGTACAAACAATGAAAGTGTGGTCGAGTGACAGCCAGTAAGTCTGCTCGCAGCGACTATCAGCAAATTAATAAGGCGCCACCGGGGCGCCTTATTATTTCCACTGATTTCCGTCAGTAACAAGCTATTGCGCGCGTGGGTATTTCTTTGCCCACTTCGCATAATGTTTCAGGATTTTGTTGGGCGATGTGGCATACCAGGCATAACCTTCACGGCGCTCTTTGGATACTTTACCTACCTCGTAGTGGATTGCGCCATCGCGGTCGCCAAAAATGGGCTTGTTGCTGCCCAACTCGTAAAACCGCGACCACATGGGTGGGGCATTAGGGTCGTCTTTCAGGTCTGCATCGCCGCGTACCCATACCTTGCCGGTAATTTTGGTAGCGTCATACCAGTCCGCTGCCGCATGAACCGATTCAATAACTTCCGCACTGGGGTTTTCCAATCCCATAAAGAACTCCACCATCCATACACTTTCCGCGCTGGTGAGCGAGGCCATTTCATAGGCGCGCGCTTTGGCGGGCATCAGTGTGAGTGGATCGTGTTGTGCACCCCACACGGTGGCTTTGCCGTTGACTAATACCTGGGTATTCAGCGCGCACTGGATGGCTTTATCCAGACTTTGTTGTGCCAGCTGGCGCTGCGCCGGGGAGACAAAGGCGTAATCGCCTTCACCCTTGGCAATATCGCGCAACAGGAACATCAGGTTCACCATCAGCGAATCGTTATAGGTGATGTAGTTGTGGTAATCGCCCACCAGCGGATAGTTTTGTGGCCAGCCGCCATTGGGGTACTGGGCGTCAAGGATCAGCTGCAGGCCGCGCGCAAATGCATCCTGATAGGCCTTGTCACCGGTAGCGCTATAGGCTTTGGCCAGCAGCGTCATTTGAGTGCTGGTGGCGCCATTATCAAAGGTGGGGATGTAGCCTTTTTCGCTGCCAAAGGCCATGCCTGGTTGGCGTGCTTTAGTCATGTCGGTGCGTTTGGACCAGCCCCCTGAGGGCGTTTGCAGCGAGAGTATGGCGGCCATTGTCGCCTTGCCCTCGGCACTTTTAAACCAGGGTGCGGGCTGGTTGGGTTCAAAGCCAAATTCTTTGGTGTAAGCAGGTTGCAGAGGCTTTTTTAAACCGAGGCGTTTTATCTCGGTGCGGATAAAATCATTGTCCAGTTTGCGCAGCTCGTCGGAGCGCGCCATGTAGGTTTGCCACTGCGCATCTACTGCGGCTTGGGCTGGTGCAGCGCTGTTTGCCGGTGCGGCGGCGAGCGCGAGGGGTAGCTGGCAAAGGGCGACCAATGCCAGAGCGAGTTTTAGCGATAAATGCATATTAAATACCTTAGTTGATAATCCCCATGCGTCTGTGCGCGATGAGTGGGTGATTCGTTAACTGCTTTTTTGTAATCGTTGCAGTTACCAAGGTATTGACCGAAACCATGCCGAATGGTGGGGGATACTGGTCGCCCTATGCTGGCGGCCATGTTGTGAAAACCTAGTTTAGAGGAAGATGTTGTCATCGCCAGGGAATAAACCTGACTTTACATCGGCCACGTATTTTTGCATGGCGCCGGGAATATCCTGGGCTTCCAGCAAAAAGTTTTTGGAAAATTTGGGCGGCTGCTCGGTGAGGCCGAGAATATCGTTAATCACCAATACTTGCGCATCGGTATCGCGCCCGGCGCCTATGCCGACCACCGGGATGGCGATCTCGCGGGTAATGCGCGCGGCCAGAGCGGCGGGTACACACTCTAACACCAGCAAATCGGCGCCGGCTTCGGCGAGTAATTTAGCGTCGGCGAGAATTTTTTCAGCGCTTGCCGCATCCCGCCCTTGTACCCGGAAACCGCCAAATTTATTGACGGATTGCGGGGTTAACCCCAGGTGCGCGCACACCGGCACGCCGCGTTCGGCGAGCATGCGCACGGTATCGGCCAGCCAGGCGCCGCCCTCGAGTTTTACCATCTGCGCGCCCGCTTGCATGATGCGCATACAGTTGCGCATGGCATCGTCCGGCGTGGCGTAGGTCATAAACGGCAGGTCGCCAATAATGAGCGACTTTTTGTTGCCGCGCGCCACCGCTTCAACGTGATAAATCATCTGCTCCATAGTGACTGGAATGGTGCTGTCGTACCCCAGCACCGTCATGCCCAGGGAGTCGCCCACCAAGACTACTTCCACGCCGCAGCGCTGAGCCATCGCGGCCATATGCGCGTCGTAAAGTGAGATCACCACAAACTTTTCACCGCTGGCTTTGAGTTTGTACAAGGAGTTGGTGGTGATGTTTTTTACCAGTGCGGTATTGGCCGTGGAGGTGCCGCTATTGATCGTTGCGTAGGGCATAGTCTGCTCCCCAAATAAAGTGTGAGCCGCGGCTAAATTACAGTGCGGGCACCGGATTGTAATAGTGGCGACCACTTTTAATGGTCAGGATATATTGCACCAGCTGTTTAAAGTGATCGCGATTTTGCGCCAGGTTTAAATCCTTGGCGTTCACAATCAGCAGTGGTGCGCCGTCGTAAAAATGAAAAAATTCGGTGTAGGCATCACTGAGTGCTTTTAAATAATCGGCGCTGATATGTTGCTCGGCGCTGATACCGCGCTGGCGAATGCGCTCCAGCAATACATCGAGTGGTGCCTGCAAATAAATCACCAGATCCGGGCGCGGGGCATTAATAACCAGCTTGTCGTAGACCTGGCGATAGATATTTAATTCGTCGTCATCGAGTGTGGTGCGCGCAAACAACTGGTCTTTCTCAATTAAAAAATCAGCCACGCGCACCGGCTCAAAAATATCGTCCTGACGCAGCGCCTGCAGCTGATTGGCGCGCTGGAATAAAAAGAATAATTGGGTGGGCAGGGCGGTGGATTTGGGGTCGCGATAAAAACGCTCCAGAAACGGATTCTCTTCCGGTTGTTCGAGGAGGGTGTCGTAATTAAAGAGTTGCGCAATATTGCGTGCCAGTGTGGTTTTACCCACCCCAATGCAACCCTCTACCGCGATATAGCGCGGCAGTTGGGTGTTGGTTAAATCCAGACCGAGTTCTTCAAATACAGCGTCCACGATAACTCCTTGCAGCAATCAACACTCAGATGGGGATGGCAATTTAGTCAGGCCATCAGGGGCACACTGGTGTAACCAGTTGCTCAATTGGCTGCCATCCGGCAGGTGTAATTCAGGGGTGATATCTGCCAGCGGGTAGAGCACAAAACTGCGCTGGGTAAGGTAGGGGTGAGGCACCGTCAAGCGCTCATGGGCGATAACTAGATCGCCATAGAGCAGCAGATCCAAATCCAGGGTGCGCGGCCCCCAGTGCTCAATGCGCACCCGCTGGTGCGCCTGCTCAATGGCTTGCAGCGCGTCCAGTAGGGCGAGTGGCGCCAATTGGGTATCCAGCAGCGCAACGGCATTAATAAAGTCGGGTTGCGCGGGGCCGACCGGCTTGCTGCTGTAGATCGCAGAGCGTTCAAGCAGCTGTGTGTCCGGCAGTGCCGATAGCTCATCAAAGGCGCGTGTTACCTGCGCCAGTGGATCCTCCAGATTGCTGCCCAGACCAATATAGGCCAGCGTCATGGTTTATTCGTTCCCGCCGGGGGCGGCGGCCGGTTTGCGTGGGCGGCGACGGCGCGGTTTGCTCGCACTTTTTGGGCTTTGTTTGGCCAGGTTTTTCACCATCTCTTCGCGTTCTTCGTCGTTGGCGGTTTGGTAATTGGTCCACCATACCCCCAAGCCATCCAGCGCTTCACCAGCGGCTTCGCGCATTAACAAGAAGTCGTAAGCCGCGCGAAAGCGGGGATGATCCAGTGTGCGCAGGGCGCGCATTCCCAGACGGCTGGGCAGGCGCTGTTGCAAATCCCAAATTTCACGCATCGGAATCAGAAAGCGTTTGGGGATAGCGGTGCGGGTCAATTGCAGGTTCACCGTATTTTGTGCCGCTTGTGACCATGCCTGGGTATGCGGCATCTGACTGCTCAATACCTTGAACTGTTGTTGCAGTGCGGGCCAGAGTAACGCGGCATAAATAAACGCGGGAGTGACGGTTTTGCCGCTGCGGACACGTTTGTCAGTATTAATCATGCACTGTTCAATCAGGTTAGCGCCAACTTCATCGCCAGCCTTGAGTGCCTTGTCGGTACCTGGGAGCAGGTGGACCAGCAAATCATAATCGCGCATCAGTGCAAAAGTGGCTGTGGCCGAGCCATTGAGGAATAGTTTGAGTACCTCCTCAAACAGGCGTGCATCGGACACATTGAGTAATAAGCCGCCCAGTTCGCGGATGGGTTTGGCGGTATTGGGCTCCAACGTAAAACCGAGTTTGGCGGCAAAACGCAGCGCGCGCAGTATGCGCACCGGGTCTTCTTTGTAGCGGGTGGCCGGGTCACCAATCATGCGCAGGGTGCGGGTTTTGAGGTCGCTCATTCCATCGCAGTAATCGATAACCGAGAAATCTTTCAAGGTGTAATAGAGGGCGTTGACCGTAAAGTCGCGGCGCATTGCATCGGTTTCAAGTGTACCGTACACATTATCGCGCAGCAGCATGCCATCTTCGCTGCGGGCGGCATGTTGGGAGCTGTCGTCGTGATGGCCGCGAAAGGTAGTTACCTCGATGACTTCGCGCCCCATACGCACATGCACAATCTGGAAGCGGCGACCAACAATGCGCGCGCTGCGGAAAATACGTTTGACTTCATCGGGGGTGGCGTTAGTGGCCACGTCAAAATCTTTCGGGTGACCGCCCAGCAACAAGTCGCGTACACCGCCGCCCACCAGATAGGCAGCAAAACCGGCATCTTCCAATTGTTTGATAATTTTGATGGCGGCAGAACTAATGTTCTTGCGCGAGATCGTATGTTGGTTGCGGGGAATTATTGCGGCGCCATCGCTGTTGCGCGAAATGGATGCCTTGGCGGAATCCTTGGTGCCGGAGGTGAAGAGGTTTAGCAAGCGTTTGAGCATGGTGTCTCGCTGGGGGGTTAGGCAGTCAGTTGCACAAGAGTCGCGAGTTTAGCAGATGAGTGAGGTTTTTTACGACCTTGACCGCTACTGCCAAGGTGATTCTGTTATCGCCAAAAGCCAAAATGGACAACCCAAAAAGCAAAACGGGAAAGCTTTCGCTTTCCCGTTGGAGGGAGCACCGAGGTGCTAATGGCATTCAATGGGGTGCTTCCGTGCCCATATCCAATCTCGCGTGCTATCCCATCCAGTGCCTGGTTTGTATCCGCTTTATTTTAGTGTCTTATTGCTCTTGTTTTCTAGCGTGGCCAATCTACGTCTAAGTTATTGTTTTCGTTATTATTATGTTATTTCTGTTGTTATTGTTTGTTGTTGTTATGTTCTTTTTTCCATTTCTTATTGTTTCTTGTTGTTATTTGTAATGTTCAGTTTTTTATTATCTATTGTTCTTATTTTGCGTTTCTTTCTGTTTTTTATTATTTGTTGTTGTTATTAGATTTTCACATTTAATTCTTATTGTTTGTTTTTGTTATGGCGCTCTAAAAGCAGTTGTTGTGCCAGAATTGAAAAGTTCAATGTAATCATATGGTTAACTTTTTCGTGGTGCGCCATATGTCTTTTGGTTATTTCGGACGGTTACATAATCGGTGTGCGATTGTTACCGGATATGGGGTGGGTAACAGTATTTTTGCGGTAACACCCACGTGACTGGGGGTAACGAATTGGCGTCTTATTCAACTTTATTGGCGTCAAAATCAAAAAATTGTGTCACTAAAATGAAAAATCCCCGCGAGCGGTTTGGCTGGCGGGGATTTTTTGTCTCTGGCGGTTATTTGCCGCTGCTGGCGCTCGCGCCGGCTTTGGTGCGGGGAATGCCAAGGCGCTGGCGGCGCTCCCACAGGCACTTGCGGCTCACACCCAGTTTGCGTGCCAGCTCGGTTTCGCTCATGGTGTCCTGATGTTCCAGTACAAAGCGCTGGAAGTAGTCCTCCAGGGATAAGTCTTCAGTAGCACTGCTGCCGTTACTGCGGCTAGCCAAACGTGCTGGCTCAAAAATGGAGCTGCCCGTGTTGTCATTCAGGTCTTGGGCGTCCATGTCGATGGAAAGCAGGTGATCGCCTATCTCAGTACTGTCTTCGCAGAGAATCACGGCGCGCTGCATGGCATTTTCCAGCTCGCGCACGTTGCCCGGCCAGTTGTAGCTCATGATGGCGTCCATTGCGTCAGACGATAATTTCAGTTGTGGCTTGCCAAACTGCGCACAGTAACGCTGCAGCAGGGATTCGGCGATGCTGATAATGTCGCGGCCGCGCTCACGCAGTGGCGGTAATTCCAGTTGCATCACGTTGATCCGGAAGTAGAGGTCTTCGCGGAATTTGCCTTCGCGCGCCAGTTTGCGCAAGTCGCGGTGTGTTGCTGCTACTAAGCGCACATCTACCTTGCGCGATTCCACCGAGCCCAGTGGGCGCACTTCTCCCTCTTGCAGTACGCGTAACAGGCGCGCCTGGGCTTCTAATGGTAGTTCGCCAATCTCATCAAGGAACAGGGTGCCGCCATCCGCTGCTGCAACCAGGCCTTCACGGTTGGTCGCAGCACCGGTAAAGGCGCCTTTTTCATAACCAAAGAGTTCGGATTCAATCAGGGTGTCGGGAATGGCGGCGCAGTTGACTGAGATCATCAGATGATTGTTGCGGTTGC